>SYCV01000234.1 GCA_005786805.1 Planctomycetia bacterium
AGTTGTGAGAAGACGGAGTTGGATTGTGGATCGGAAGAAAAGAGTGTATTGCCATCTGGTGAGAGTAGGAAGGATCCAAAGCCGTTTTTGAAAGCTGAAGCGCCATAAAGGTCTTGAGTATGGTTCCAGGTATTATTGGAGCGCTGGAAGAAGAAGACCCCGTTATCGGTAGAAAAGACATTGTAGCCGACAGCAAAAACCGTATTTCCATCTGCGGATATGCCGACAGAATTTCCAAAGTTTGAACTTAGTAAATTACCCTGGGGGTTGAGAGTGGACTGGAGCGACCAAGCCGAACCAGAACGGGTGTAGATGAAAGCATTACCCTTGGCGGAATTACTATAAGGCGAACCAATGACGGCAGTATTACCATCTGCGGAAAGCCCGACGGAGGATCCGAAATTAGAACCCGCATTCAGATTTTGGGGTGTAACTTGGGATTGAAGAGTCCAGACGCCATTGGTTCGGGAATAGAAAAAGGCGGTACCGGAAGCGACACCATTGACGGAGAAGGATTCGTAACCAAGCAAAGCCGTGTTACCATCTGCGGAAAGGGCAGCATAGTTTCCTTGGTGGGAAAAAATATTCAAACCATTTTGTTGAGCTAAATCAGCTTCTTGCGTCCAAATGCCACCTGATAAAGAATAAATATATTGTCCACCAGAACGGGTGCCGGCAAAGAGGGTATTGCCATCAGCGGAAATAAGTACTTTGAACCCTTGGGAATTATTGTAAGTTGGGTTCATGGCCATCGGATCGTATGGGATAAAGATTTTAGATTGTTGCGTCCAAACACCATTAGAGCGGGTGAAGACATAAACTGCCCCGATGCTATTAATACCAGATCCTGGTGCGCCAACAACCAAAGTATTGCCATCCCCGGAGATGGAAACGGAGCTGCCAAAGGCATCAGCTCCTGCACCATCGGAAGCGAAAATCTGGGATTGTAAAATCCAGTTATTGCCTGACTTGGTAAAGAGATAGACAGATCCTTGATCACTGTTGGAACCCACATTATCCAAGGGGGTGCCAACCGCCATGGTGTTACCATCTGAAGATAAGGCCATACTTGAACCAAATCGATCGCTAGCTTCACTGTTTTGGGCCTGAACTTTTACTTCCTTGCTGGTTATTGAATATTCAAAAGTAAAAGTACCATTAGAGGTGCTTTTAAAAGTGAAAGTATTATCTGGGTTTTGAATGAGCGTTGGGCCGGCGGGTGTAATGGTTGGAAATAGCTGTACAGGGTTCGGGTCACCGGCAGTATATGAAGAGCCGAGATTGCTTAGCTGTAAACCTAATCCATTTGTGTCCGTATCATTATTTAAAACGTAAAGAATAGTTTCGATATTATTCGCAACAAGAATATTATCAGCAACAGCGGTAATAACAGGTGTGATTCTAGCTTCAAGTTCAAGCAAACTTGGTTTTTTATGAGAAGGTTTAACTTTAGATTGAATTTTTTGACCAAGTTCTAGGAATAATGAAGAAAGCGCTTGTTTCCAAAACATTTGAAGTTTCACGTTGTATAACCCCCATGCTTTTTATTTTAACACTTAATAAATTTATGTTATTTGCATTCTTAAACATCGGTTAAACAATAGTGCATCTGAAAAGTTATGAAGTTAATTTTTAAATTTATAGTTTTTAAGTTGCCTAAAAATCCCTATTTAAGGACTTTATTTAAAGTGACTAGGCTATAATCCTAAAAATCATAATTTTGCGATACGATTACTAGTGTAATAGTTTTAAGTATATTTAAGTAAATATCCTATTTAATGGGTAAGAAATAAAAACAATCTAGAGAGTATTGCTTCTATTTGTTTTAAATGGTGAGGGTATTTTAGAGGCACAGCCAAAAGCAACGGTGTTGATTTCTCACCGCAATTAAATCTCCATACCAAATTCTTGCGAATCAAAATTGTTTCAGAACTTTGCCTTGATCCAGCCATAGAAGCTTGCGCTAATTTGGGAATAACCAATGGAGTTGGGGTGAACGCCGTTGTTAATCGGATAACCATCGACCGGATCAAGGTTCAATTCGGTGGGAACTAGATGGATTCCATCTTTCTCCCGTTGGGAAAATCTTTCAATCATCAGTTGAACCAAGCGATGCTGGATCCGCTTCCAGCCCCATCGGGTGTATTTGTCCTTATAATTGTCGCTGAATGCGCTTTGTCTGGAGTTGGGCGGAGTGGTTAATCCCACGCCAAGAATCGCATCGGGCGCGGCTTTATGAAAAGCAGCTAGAAGCTTGTCTGCGATATCTAGAACCTTTTTGATATGCGCATCCGGGTTTTCAGGATTGGCACCAAAACAATCATTGATGCCCAACAGGAAAAGAACTACATCGGGTGGCTGATTTTTGCAATGCTGGAGGAAGTATCGATTTAAATCAAACACCCCCTCTTTGCCATCAGCAGATGGAAAGAGAAAAGGGCTTTTGGTCTTGCGGGGGTTTGGAGCGCCCGGGGTTTCAGGATCGAACTTGGTGAGGAAATTATTCCAAGTCCAACCTCCATAGCCTTCGTGAGCAACACCCATCAAAGCGGAAGCAGGCTTGTGAGTGCCTAAAAAGATTGGCTTTGGATTTCCAGGCACCGATAAAAGCCTGGCCAATTCGTTCGGATACACCGTGGCATGTGTAAGGCTATCCCCAACGATGAGGATGCGAAGTGTCTTGGTGACTTCAGAATTTCGGGGGGAGATTCGCAGATTACTTTTTGCTTTTTCTAAAATCCTACCCGAGGCATCCTTCACCAGCACCTCGATTGGATGGGAGCCAACATCCTCATCAGTGGGTTTTATCACCCATCGTCTTGGTTCGATGTTTCCGATTTTGCACTTATACTCAAAATTGTATGCGCTGGAATTTTCGCTTAGCACCATATTGTCATGGTAGATGCCAAGGGTGACACCCGGAACGGCATAGATGGTTGGCGGAAGGGTGAGCTTCAGGTCCTCTGCGGCATAAGCAGGAATTGATATCAACAACAATAATAGAGGTGTGAAAATTTTCATTGCAAATACACTCTGAATTGTTTTTTAGATCTAATTTCACCTCAAGTGAAATTGGGATTTTCCTACTCACCTTTGTTCCAAAAACTGATGAAGTTTATTCTCCCTCACCAGATCCGAGGTACTGAGTAAAGATCGAAGGCAACATCGGCGCTTACCATTGAAATCCCTTCCACCATTGCCTGGGCTGCCATGAGTCGGTCAAATGGGTCATGATGGTGCAAGTCTAGAGTCGTCAACTTTGCCGTATGTTTTGGTTCAATCGGGAGAATCTTAAATCCATTATTGTCAATTCCTTCCGTGATGAGAGTCAAGTAAGGCACGGAAATAGGGTACTTGCCAAGTTTAATTTTAATGGCGATCTCCCAATAGCTCGCCGGGCTTATCAAGATTTCATTGGACGGGTCAGCGATGAGAACTCTAGCCGTGGAACTTAGCTTCGGATCATTGGTGATGAACCATAAGAACGCGTGAGTGTCGAGGATTGCCCTCATTTCATGTATTCCTCGAAATCTTTCAAGTGCTCATCATCTTCTATGAGTAGTGAGATCATACCTTTGCAGTTTCCCGGCACGCGAGGCTTTAGTTGTTGAGGATTCTGACTAACCAACTTTGCTACTGTTTGTTGATTTTCCGTGATTATGATTTCGTCGCCTGGTGCCAACTGATGGATAAAGTCCTTCAGTTTCGCCTGGGCTTCTTCGAGTGTGATGGTAATCGTCATTTTTCTTTCCTCGATAATCGCCACGGAAAACACGAAAAGCATGAATTAGATGAAATCCAACTCAGATTAATGGATTCTATCATCTACATCTTAAAGCTTCCACTTCCGGCATGATGCCCCAATCTTGGAGGATTTTAATTTATTAATGAAACTTTTTTTCCTCTATTTGCATCAAAAGATTGCTCAAACTTTATCCCTACTTACCCTTGTTCCAATAGATGCGGACATTTTTAGAGGCCCTGCCAACCGCGATGATGTCGATTTTGCCATCGCCGTCCAGATCTCCCGCGGTCAAGTCTTCAATTGCAACGCCACCTTCATCGACATCGTTACGGGTCCAGTTGGCGCCCATGCCATCAGTCGTGGAATAAATGCGCACACCGCTTTTCTTGCCCTTCTCCCTGGCAAGATCATCGCGTACGCCAATGATAAGCTCATCGCCCGGCTTGCCATCAAGGTCTGCGCAGGTGACCGCGTGGCCCCATTTAAGTTGGTCATCAAGCACCTTGCGGTTCCAAAGTTCGCCCGGTTTGGATTGGGTGTAAACCACAACCTGGTTGCCATGCCAGGGTTCAATGGTGGCGATGAAGGGCGAGCCATCAGCTAGCCTGCCTTGCTTGATTTCACTTGCACCCCTGTTGGACTTCAAGTTTTCCTGATTACCAACACCGAGCTTGGTGGTGGTCCATTTGTCGTTTAGTTTGGAAACTTTATGAACACCATCGTAGGTTGCGGTGATGAAATCCATGGCTTTGGTGCCTGGGCGGGGAATAGGTGCAAAGTTGTGCATCACATGTAGAGATTCATCAAGCACTTCGGGCATCCAGCGATCCTTCATGGGGTTTGCAGGAATGTGGAAAACAGTCAGTCGCACGGGTGAACCATCAGTCCAGTTATTTTCCTTGGTGCTGTTTCTGCCCATGAGTGGTGCGAGAACAAGTTCAGGTTTGCCATCGCCATTGGTGTCCGCAAAACGGATGCGATGGACGGTGGGTTCTTCCGCGATGGGAAACATGGTCCAGGGTTCATCGATATTTTTGTTGCGTTTGAGCCATTGAAGGGTGCCCCCTGACTTGGTGTTGAAAGGTTTCCAATCCGCGCCGATGACCAGGTCGAGATGGCCATCGCCATCAATATCATGGGCAGCGATACAAACATTGTCGGGCTTGGTCTGCCCGGTGATGATGGTGTGAAGTTTCCAGGTGGGGTTTTCAAACCAGATGATGCGATTGCTATCGACAACGACGATGTCTTTTTTGCCATCCTCGTTGATGTCCTCAAGGATGACAGCATAACCAACGGTGAGTGATCGGTCGATTTCCTGCATTTTGAAATCATCAGGGTTGATGGCGATGGCCAGGTTCAAAAGGCCAAGGGTTGTAATTGTTAAAAACATCTGAGAATCTCCAATTAGCAGGGTAATAAATGGAATGTTGATGTAGGATAACACCTGACATTTGTATGTCCAGATATTGGTTGAATTAAAATTGGGACTATCGTTCAAGAATGAGTTGACAAAATCATTGAAGCGATTCAACCAATGTTGAAAGTTTTTTTTGGTGTCGGGTTTAGTGTGAGCCTGACTCTTTGTTTTAATTTTAAAGGAGTGGGATATGTTGCGATTTGCGATGGTGTGTTTTGTGGCGGCGGGGTTTCTTGCTGTTTCAGCGATGGGCTTCGCCCAGGATGAAAAGAAGACCAAGGGCAAGGGTGGCTTTGGCGACCCCGAGGCGGTTTTCAAAAAGATGGATGAGAACGGTGATGGCAAGGTGAGCAAGGAAGAATTCAAAAAGGCTCAGACTGCCCAAGCTGAAAAGATGGCGGAAAAAGGTTTTGAAGGACTCAAGAAAGCATTTGCAGACAAGCCTGACCTTCTGGACAAGATGTTTGCAGCAATGGATACCAACAAGGATGGTTACCTTGATTTGGAAGAGTTCAAGACGGGCCGTGAAAAGACCCGTGAACTCACGAAAGAAATCTTCAAAAAGAAGGAAAAGTAGTCGATTCATCAAAGCCAGGGAGAATCAGATTCTCCCTGGCTTTTTGATATTTTCAATTGTTAAGATTCCTGTTTTCGTCAGTTCATCTCTCTTTAAATACTCCAATATTCATTCGCACCTTTTAAATTCCCAGCATGGGTGAAACCATGCAAAGGATGTTTGTTTTTAAAATGGTTCACTATAAATATCCTGTTGTTTTAAAATGGAAGGATATGATTAACAATTTTATCATGAATATTCAAAATGAATAAAGGCTTGATTGGAGTAAGTATATGGTCAAGAAACATAAAGTGGTTGTGATCGGGGGCGGTTTTGGTGGATTGACCCTTGTGCAAAAATTAGCCCATGAACCTGTTGAAATTCTTTTGATCGATAGGTCCAATCATCATCTTTTTCAACCTTTGCTGTATCAGGTTGCGACAGGTGGTTTGTCGCCTGCAAACATTGCAATGCCCCTGCGGACATTGGTGAGCAGGCAATCAAATTGCAGGTCCATACTTGGCGAAGTTTCCGATGTGAATATTGGAAGAAATGAGGTGGTGTTGACGGATGGGGATCATTTTGAATTCGATACCCTTGTGGTTGCTGCGGGAGCAGTGACAAGTTATTTCAATCATCCAGAATGGTCTGAGAATGTGGTTGGCCTTAAAAGTCTGGATGATGCGATGAAAATTCGTTGGAGGATCCTTAGTTCCTTTGAAAAAGCGGAAAGGAGCCCCGACCCGCAAGAACAAATGCGCCTGCTTACCTTCGTTGTGGTGGGTGGTGGGCCGACCGGGGTTGAAATGGCTGGTGCAATAGCGGAACTTTCGCATCATTCAATGAAAAATGAGTTTAGAAATATCAAATCCGAGTCAGCCCGGATAATACTCGTTGAGGGAAATTCAAGGCCGCTTTCCATGTTTCGTGAGGATTTGTCAGCCAAGGCTTGCAAAGATCTTGAGATATTGGGAGTGGAACTTAGGTTGGGAGTACAAGTCAAAGATGTGAATTCAAACGAGGTTGAACTTTCCAATGGGGAAAAAATATCAACAAATACCGTGATTTGGGCCGCCGGTGTTGCTGGAAATCCGCTGGGTGCCTCCATTGCCCGGGCCACAGGAGTACCGCTAGCAAGGGGGCAGCGAATCCCGGTTGAGGCTGATTGTTCGGTGCCTGGCCATCCCAATATTTTTGTGATAGGTGACCTCGCAGCATTCATTCCGCAAGGAGAGACTCAAACACTTCCGGGTGTGGCACCTGTTGCGATTCAACAGGCCCAGTATGTGAGCGGATTAATACATAACCGTTTGATTGGTAATCCCCCTCCACCACCTTTTACTTACTTTGACAAGGGAAGCATGGCGACGATAGGTCGGGGTCGTGCGATAGCCCAGGTTGGTCGATTTGGCATGACGGGTTTTCTGGCTTGGATGGCATGGTTGTTCATTCATGTTCTATTACTGGTAGGTTTTCAAAACCAACTACTTGTATTGACCCAGTGGGCGGTTAATTTCGTTACGCATAATCGAGGGGCCAGAGTGATGGGTCGACAAGATGCCTGGAAATCGTGACATGATTCGGATTTAAAACCACTTGGTGATTTAATCCGGTCATTAAAACATTGCTAGGAAAAAACTTTGTGGTGTCTTGATTATTTAGCTAATTCCCCGGCAATAACTTTTTCAAAGGCCTCGTTTCTGATTTTCATTCAAATCATGTTCCTGCCTGAAATGAACAAGAATGAAATTGGATGATTGATGCTGATGATAATATCCGTCATAGGCAAAAAATGATCTCTTCGCAAAAATCCAGTGCGAATGAAGCGTGGTATTGGTGTTTCAAAGCGTAATTGCCTAGGGCAGTGGCTTTACCATGATGTTGCGAAACCAGGTTTTGCTTTCAGCATCATGGGCTTGAAGCGCGAATGTGCCATGGGAGAGCAACCGCTCTTCGCGACCTTTCTTTCTCACAGGCTTATCTGTTTCGGTGTAGTCAACGATGGTTTTGCCATTGATCTTGATAACAATCTGTTTTCCCTTGACCATGATGTAGTACTGGTACCATTCATCATCCTTGACAGGAGATTCAAGGCGGTCCTCGACATCAACCAGGCTTGCAGTTTTGCGCGGGTCTTTTGCAAAGGTGTTGTTGATCTGGGCTTCATAACCTTTTTTTACGCCGCCTTTGCCACGATTTTCGGTGTGGAAGAAAATACCAGAGTTTGCATTGGGTGCGGTTTTAACTTCAGCTTTGAACTCAAAGTTCTTGAAGTCATGTTTTTCAACCTCACCAATATAGAAAAGATGAGCCATACCTCCTTGAAGGAAGAGATTTCCTTCCTTGACCTGGAAGCATTCCGGCTTTTCGTTAGCCTCCCAGCCTTTGAGGGTTTTGCCATCGAACAAAGATATCCAGCCTTTTTCATCCTCAAACGCCCAGGTGGAGAATGTAATTGCAAACAGTGGTAATAGTGCGATTGCAAAGCGTAGAAATCTCATAGGTGTTTCCTTTTCACAAGATAGAACTATTTTTCCCAAGAGCATGTAAGATACTCTTGGGCAAGAGGGTTTGCCAGTTACTTTTTCGGGGATGAATATGAAAGTTGTTTTTCTTACTGTGCTTGCAGGCATTGCCGCTTTCAATGATTCAGATATTTCGGGTGATGCCGTTTTTAAAAAGCAAATTGGCAAAGATGAGGCGATCATCACCACGACCTCCAGGGTTGCTGGGGCTATTCATTCTTTCAAATTCCGTGGTAAGGAATATATCGATAGTTTTGACCATGGCAGGCAGTTGCAATCCGCCTCTAATTTCAACATGGGAAAAAAGTTTATCCCGGAAGTCTTCAACCCCACTGAGGCAGGCTCTGAGTTTGATGGCAAAGGGGCGAAGTCTTCAAGCAAGTTAATGTTTTTGAAAGTCAACAACGAGGAGCTTGCGACTAAAAATCAGATGGCGTTCTGGCTGAAGCCCGGGATGAAGTCTCGGGGTAACCCGGCTTACAACAACACCGAACTTTCCAATCATTTCTTGCATAAGCAGGTTAGATTTGGATTCATGGAAGTCGAACAAGTATTGGATTATCGGGTAACCTTTAGTGTTCCGGGTAAAGAAGGGCACACCTACGCCCAGTTTGAAACTCTAACCGGCTACATGCCATGGGAATTCCAGCAATTCTTAAGATGGCATCCTGAAAAAAAGAAGTTGGTCCCACTCGATAAACAAATGGGCGAACAGCCTTTCCCGGTCGTGCTTGCAACCGAGGATGGCCGACATGCAATGGGTGTGGTTTCATTGGATAAGGGTAAACCCGGGATGGCAGGGCCCGGCTATGGCAGGTTTTATTTCCCAAGCGACAAGGTGGTGAAGTGGAATTGTGTCTATCGGTTGCAGGATAGTGACGGGGTGAGGGCGGATGATTACTCTTTTCGGATGCTGGTGCCTTTTGGAACTGTTGAAGAGGTTGAAAACACCATTCAAAGTATTTTAGAGAAGGTGAAAGATAAATAAGTTGGCGGTCTAATTCCTCATGAAAACAAATCTTTTTGATTTAAACAAAAGGATTCGATTTCAAGTTCTTTCCAAATGCGTATAATGCCCGAAGTTCAGTGGTGACAAAATAAAAGCAGGGGATTGACATGGCTGCAGAGAAAATCAGTTCGCGTGCCCAGGATTATTCACAATGGTACTTGGATATCGTCAACAGGGCGGGGCTTGCGGAGAATTCAGATGTGCGTGGTTGCATGGTCATCAAGCCTCATGGCTACGCAATCTGGGAGCGAATCCAAGGCGCGCTCGACAAGATGTTCAAGGATACAGGCCATGTGAACGCTTATTTTCCTATTTTCATTCCCAAGTCATTCCTAGCCAAGGAAGAACAGATGGCGGAGGGCTTTGCCAAGGAATGCGCGGTCATCACCCATTACCGGTTGAAGGCCATCCCGGGCAAGGGTGTTGAAGTCGACCCGGAAGCAAAGCTGGATGAGGAGTTGATCGTAAGGCCCACTTCTGAAACCATCATTTGGAACACTTATAAAAATTGGATCCAAAGTTATCGTGATCTGCCCTTGCTGATTAATCAATGGGCGAATGTGGTGCGTTGGGAAATGCGCACAAGATTGTTTTTACGAACCGCCGAGTTTCTTTGGCAGGAAGGGCACACGGCCCATTCAACCCAGTCCGAAGCTGAGGAAGAAACACACAAGATGCTTGAGGTTTACAGGGAGTTCGCGGAAGAATGGATGGCAATGCCGGTATTGACCGGGACCAAAAGCGAGGGCCAGAAGTTCCCGGGTGCGGTTTATACTTTGTGCATCGAGGCGATGATGCAGGACCGGAAGGCATTGCAGGCTGGGACCAGTCATTTCCTGGGCCAGAACTTCGCCAAGGCATTTAATGTCCAGTTCCAAAGCAGGGAAGGCAAACTTGAATATGCATGGGCCACAAGTTGGGGTGTTTCCACCCGGTTGATCGGCGGGTTGATCATGACCCATAGCGATGACCAAGGGTTGGTTGTTCCCCCAAGGTTGGCGCCCATCCATGTGGTTATCTGCCCGATAGGAAAAACTCCCGATGAGCAAAAGGCTACCGGTGATGTTGCAGATAAGCTTGCTGCGGATTTGCTTGCATTACCCCGGGATGCTTTTTATGGGTACGATACCCTTACTGTTAAGGTGGACCGTGATTTTGATAAATCCCCTGGTTTTCGATTCAATGAATGGGAACTCAAGGGCGTTCCAGTAAGGGTTGAAATCGGGCCAAAGGATCTTGCATCAAGCGCCTGTGTGCTTGCCAGAAGGGATCAACCCGGCAAAGAGGGCAAGCAGATGGGTGTTCCCCTTGCTGAAGCTGCCACCAGGATTGATTCGTTGCTTCGTGAAATCCAGAAGAAGTTGTTTGAAAAAGCGAAGGCGTTTCGTGATACCAACATGCATCGAATAGATTCCTACGAGGAATTTAAAAAGAAGATTGAATCCCCCGGTGGCTTCTTCCTTGCGCATTGGGATGGCACACGAGAAACGGAAGACAAGATCGCTGAGGAAACAAAGGCAACCATCAGGTGCATTCCCTTTAACCTGCCCAAGGAAGAGGGCAGATGCATGGTCACGGGCAATCCCTCGAAGCAGAGGGTAGTCTTTGCGAAGTCGTATTAATTGATCTTAGAAGAGACCTTTGATCGGTTCACCCGAATGCCCATAAAACACGGGGCGGTTGCTTGAGGTGTATATGGGTTTGTTCCGGTCGAGACCGAGTTTCTCGTAAATGGTGGTGGCGTAATCCTCGGGCGTGTAGCCAGATTCAACCACATACCCGCCTTCACGGTCAGATTTCCCGATGATCTGGCCGCCTGGAACTCCGGCCCCTGCAAACGCGATGGAATACGCGTGTGTCCAATGGTCGCGCCCCTTGGCCTTGTTGATCTTGGGAGTTCTTCCAAATTCGCTGACGAAACAAACCAAGGTTTCTTGAAGCAAGCCTCGCTCATCGAGATCGGTGATAAGCGCGGAAAAAGCTTGGTCAGTGCTACCCATCATCACCCAGTGGCCTATGCCGTATCTGCCCGCGCCAGCACCCGTGGCTCCGGGAAGCTCGCAAGATTCGGATGTGTAAATGTGATCGTGATGATCCCAGTTGAGGTTGCCACCGCGGGGTGTTTCCTTGGTGAGTGGCCAGCGGGTGTCAACGGTGACAAATCGAACCCCAGCCTCGATGAGTTTCCTGCCAACGAGATAGCAGGCACCTCGATGCCCTTTGCCGTAGGCTTCGCGGACTTTTTCAGGTTCATTTTGGATATTGAAAGCCTGGGAAACCTTCGGGCTGGAAATCATGTCAAAGGCCTGGCCGAAGAATCGATCCATCGCGGGGGCATCGGAGGACTTGGGTGATTTCTCGATACGGTCTTTAAGTTGCATCCTTGAAGAGAGGCGCTCGCCCTGGTTTTCAGTCCGGGGTAGCAATGAATCTATTTTCCAACCTAGATCGGAAAGATCTTTGCCCCCCGTCTTAAACACCTTGGTGGATGCGGGTAAAAATCCTACCCGGGTTTCTGCTGCCTGTTCGTGGTTGCCAGGCACCATGATGTATGGTGGAAGGTATTTGCATCCCGTTCCCATTAAAAAAGAAACTATTGAGCCAATATCAGGCATGGTCAGGGCGGCGTTTGCGGGATGAGAACCTGAAAGGGCGTATTGTGTGCCATTAGGATGCGCATCCGCTCCACCACGGGTGTGATGCATGGAACGCACTACTGTAAGTTTGTTTGCAATTTTGGCGGTTTTTGATAAAAGTTCCGTGAACTGCATTCCGGGGACATTGGTGCTGATGGGTTTGAAAGGGCTGCGAAATTCGCTGATGGCTTCTGGTTTTGGATCCCAGGTGTCCATATGTGAAAGACCACCCTGTTCGTAAATCACGAGAACATTCTTGGCTTTGACATTTTTACCGGCATTTGAGGCAGCAGATAAACATTGAGGAAGGGTCAGGCCCAATATTCCGAGCCCCGAAGAACCCAAAAAACTTCGCCTGCATAGAAGATTAAGTTTTTGTTTGGGGAAACTTATCTCAGGCATGGATGAATGGTCCTTGAATTCTCGGTGTTTGCACGGTCAAATCAATAGGTGGGAGAAACAAATTACATAATATTTAGTTTATCGGATTTAAATCTGATTGCATACACGAAAAGCAATCAAAACCATTGCAAAATTGATTTAGAAAAGGAACATGCTCAACATGAATAAATCGACAAAAATGGACAGGAGATTGTTTCTTGGTGCTGCGGGAAGCTTGGTTCCGGTTTGGGCAATGGGCCAAAGTGCCGACCCTTCTCCCAGAACCCGGCCGCTTATTCCGGGTATTAAAGGTCGAAAACCTTTGGCGGTCATAGGGTCAACATATCATCCTCTTTCCCATAGCTACCATATCGCAGGTAGATTTCTTCATGGATATTACCTTGATGGGAAGTTTCATGTGCCTGAGCACTACATTCATTCGGTTTTTGTTGATCAGAAGCCTGAAAATGATGTCTCGCTGCCATTATCCAAAGAATTTGGGTTCAAATTAGCCGGAACTGTGCGTGAAGCCTTGATTGATAACAAAGGAGACCTGGCTGTTGATGGGGTGATGATCATAATCGAGCATGGAAAGTACCCTGAAAATGAAAAAGGCCAGATTTTGTATCCCCGGTTCGAAATGATGGAACAGGTGGTCAAGGTATTCAAGGAAGTCGGTAAGTCAGTTCCGGTTTTCAATGACAAACATCTTTCAATTGATTTTGGAAAAGCCAGAAAAATGGTTGATTGGTCCGAGGAATTGAAATTTCCCTTCATGGCGGGGTCAAGTCTGCCTTTTGTATGGCGGACACCGCAGCTGGAATTGCCTCTAGAAACACCGATTGAGGAGGGGCTGTTGGCAGCTTATGGCAGAATTGAAATTTATGGCCTGCATTCACTTGAAGCGTTGCAAACAATGATGGAACGCAGGAAGGGGGGTGAGACAGGTGTCAAAACAGTGGAATGCCTCCGTGGTGATGCGGTCTGGAAGGCCGGGGATGAAGGGCGCTGGAGTTGGAGACTTTTGGACGCCGCACTTGCACGAAGTGAGACATTAAATCCGGGGGATATCCGGTTCAACACCAACACGGTCACTTCCCTGACCATACCCAGGGTGGAACCGATTGCTTTTTTGATTGAGTATAAAGACGGAACAAAAGGGACAGTCATGTTGTTGAATGGGCATATTCAAGATTTCTGTTTTGCAGGGAAAATCAAAGGGCAAGAGCGCCCATCCTCGTGTTTGTTTCGATTACCAATGCCTCCCGGCGCCAAGTTTTTTGATGCCCAAGTTTTCAATCTCGAAAAATTGTTCACCAAGAAAGAATCTCCAATTCCAATCAAACGGACTTTGTTGACAACCGGAATGTTGGAGGCAGCCATGGACAGTAATTTTCAAAAGGGAAAGCCGATTAAAACAAGCCATTTGGAATTTAAATACAATGCAATAACAGAAAGTGGATTCCTGCGGGGAAGAGTGGCTTCGGAAATTGACTAATTTGAAGGTAAAATATAAAAGTGTTCCGCTGAATGTAAGTTCGACATCGCCCAGTTGCCGAAAAAACAAAGCAGCGGAACAATATAAATCTAGGAGGGAATCAAATGAATTGCAAGCAATTAGACAGTTTAAACCTATCATATTTTCTAAATGCGTAAGAATAATTGGATTCAGGCCAAAAATTAATTAATTTTTTTAATGAGATTGGCTTTGAGGATCTTTTTATTCATTGAATATGAATATTTTAATTTATCGATACAATTGATTTAATCGTAATTGATAGTTGAATTAGGTAAATCATCCTAGATTATACAAGCATCCCTAATTATTTATATTGTTTACTTTAAGAAATCTTTTCGGTTTGATAAATATTCTAAAACTTATGACAATAGACAAAGGTTAAGAGTTGTATCCGCAAATCATTCAGAAGTGATTGAATGTATTGCAGGAATGATTTTTAATTTGCTCAAGAGATTGAAGCCAATTATAGTCTTTAAGATTATGGCAGGGTTGTGAACAAACTGCCAAGAGTCATCAAGGTAAGGTTTATTCTTAAGGATTGGAAACAGGATGCGGTTTAACCTGATTGATAAGATTGTGGAAGTTCAAGCTGGTTCTAGTCTTAAGGCGATAAAAAACCTTACGCTTGGAGAAGAATACCTTGCTGATCATTTCCCTACATTTCCGGTGATGCCTGGGGTTTTGATGCTCGAGACCTTGGTTGAGGCTGGTGCGTGGTTGCTTCGTTTAAGTGAGGATTACGCCCATAGCGTGATTGTTTTAAGAGAAGCAAAAAACGTGAAGTATGGTAATTTCATGGAACCGGGAAAGCAAATGCTCATTACTGTGGAAATGGTTGAAAAAACAGCGGATCAGGCGGTGTTTAAAGGTAAAGCCGAGATGGAAGGTAGCTCCACGGTTGCAGCCCGAATCACTCTTGCCCGATACAACTTGCGGGATAAGGATCCATCATTCAAAGAAACTGATGAAAAAATCATTAATCATTACAAGGATTTATATCGTCTTCTGAGCATGAAAGCTCGATGATGTGTCGATATTAAGTGTTGGATTGACTGGAATTTAACTTAAATCAGGAATGCCAGGATGATACTAAAAGACAAAGTTGCGATTGTTACAGGCGGTAGCAGGGGTATTGGCAAAGCGATAGGCATGGGTTTGGCGTCACAGGGTGCCAAGGTTGCGATTATTTACAAGGGAAGCAAGGAAGCTGCTGACGGGCTAGTTGGCGAGATCACCTCAAAGGGTGGGACTGCAATTGCGATTCAAGCCGATGTGGCTGAATACGCCCGCACCAAGGAAGTAGTGGAAGAAGTTGAAAAGTCCCTGGGTGGTGTTGATATCCTTGTAAACAACGCAGGCATGATTCACGATGATTTGTTTGTTAGGCTGGAGCCTGACCAATGGAGCAAGGTAATCCAGACCAATCTGGGTGGAACATTTAATTTTTGCCATGCGATTGCTTTTTCAATGATGCGAAAGCGTTCCGGAAGAATCATCAATATATCGAGTGTCGCAGCTGATTATGTGAATCCAGGGCAGACGAATTATGCTTCCAGCAAGGGGGCGGTGAATTCCTTCACGAAGTCGCTGGCTGTTGAGCTTGCATCCCGGGGTGTGACTGTAAATGCGGTTGCTCCAGGGTTTATTGAAACAGACATGAGCGCCGCGGTTAGAAATAAGGCGGGCGACATGATCAAGAAATTCATACCGATGAAAAGGTATGGGTTGCCGGAAGACATAGCCAAGGTGGTTTTGTTTTTGGCAAGTCCTGATGCCAGTTACATTACTGGACAAGTGATCACTGTTGATGGTGGTTTAAGTCTTGGTGCAGCCTCCGGTTGATGTTAATTTCAGGGAATAAGGTTGATTTTCAGTATAATCAAAGGAATGGGTACGCCAAGGAAGGTTAACGAAGGTTTGGGCAAATTGATATTTTTTGATAAATAGCCTCGCTTATATTTTGAGTTAAGGTTATTTCGGCAAGGAATCAATCGATTTGCATTATGTTTTATCGGGTTTTTTGGAGATTTATTGCTATGGCTACTAAAGAAGAGATTTATGCGAAGGTATCTGCAACGCTTATCGAAGCACTAAATGTAGAGGAAGATGAAGTGAAACCCACTTCAACCCTGCAGGGTGACTTGGGAGCGGAATCCATTGACTATTTGGATATAGTATTCCGATTGGAAAGAGAATTCGGAATCAAGATTCCCCGCAATGAACTTTTCCCTGAAGCGGTTTTACAGGGCGATCCAGAAATCGTGCAAAATGGCAAAGTCACCCCCAAGGGTATTGAAGAACTCAAGGAAAAGATGCCTTTTGCAGACCTTACAGAATTTGCAAAGAATCCCGAAGTGAACAACTTTAGTGATCTTTTCACCGTTGCCCTGATAGCTCGCTATATCGAAGGTAAGCTTGCAGCAGGGAAAAATTAATTTTTGACAATAAGTCCGGTCATTAGGTCATATATTTTGGTGAAAACCGATCTACCTTTTTGATTTTGACCGGCTTTCATGGCAAGGTTAGTTGACCTATGAGATGGATCTGGATCGACAGGTTTTTGGAATTTGAAAGTGGTAAGTCCGCCAAGGCTGTGAAGAATCTCAGCACGGCGGAAGACCATTTCAGAGATCATTTCCCAGGTTATCCTGTGATGCCAGCAGCCTTGATCATCGAGGGGCTGGCGCAAACAGGTGGAATCCTAGTGGGAGAAGCCAACCAATTTCGTGAGAAGGTGGTGTTGGCAAAGATCGCCAAAAGCCGCTTTGAGCGTGAAATGTTTGCTGGTGAACAGCTCATTTATGATGTTGAAATCCTGATGATCCGGCCTGAAGCCGCCACGGTTTTGGGCAAGGTATTTGTTGATGGGATACAGACTGCCGAGGCTGAGATTTTCTTCGCCCACCTTGACCAGTCTCGTTCCAAACAAATGTTCGGGGATCATAATTTTGTTTTCTCAGGCGAACTGAAGTATCTTCTGGGATTGGCAAAGGTTGCCGCCCAGACTGGCAAGGATGGCCCTGGCTGATTAATAAGGGGGCAGGTGTCCCCGGTGTGTTTGTTTTTTCTTGGGTGTATTTTACCCAGGATTGGTGGGGTGCCATGGTTGTCTCTTTGCGCAGGGCGGTTATCACCGGTGTTGGATCTCTTACCCCATTGGGGAATGATGGGCCCTCCTTTCATAGCGCCCTCAAAGACCGAAAAAGCGGTGTCAGTGCGATTACCTCCTTCGATGTCTCGACTCTTCCCGTTCGATTTGCGGGCTGCATCCCTGATTTTGATGCGAAAAATTATGTTGATAAAAAGGATCGTAAAGCCCTTCGAGTGATGGCAAAGACCATCCAGTTGGCGGTTTCAGGGGCCCAATGCGCCATTAATGACTCCAAGGTTGACAAGGAAAAGCTTGATCGCACCCGTTTCGGTGTGATCTATGGTGCGGGCCTTATCGCCACCGAATTAAATGAACTTGCTGATGCTGCAATCGTATCCAGCTCGGGTGACCCCATCAAAGTGGACCTTGATATCTGGGGGCATAAAGGCCTCGAGGTTATCCAGCCACTCTGGATGTTGAAGTACCTTCCCAATATGTTGGCCTGCCAGGTTTCCATTCTTCATGATGCCCAGGGACCAAATAACTCCATCACTCAAAGTGATGTGGCAAGCGTGC
Source organism: Planctomycetia bacterium (assembly GCA_005786805.1). GTDB lineage: Bacteria > Planctomycetota > Planctomycetia > Gemmatales > Gemmataceae > UBA969. The sequence continues at coordinate 17,459 of SYCV01000234.1, forward strand.
TGGCACTGGGGGAAACTTTCAGGCTTCTATGCAGGGATAGGGGTGACTTTTTCCTTGCTGGTGGGGCGGAAAGCAGGATAAATATCCTCAGCCTGACCAGAAACTCTTTGTTTGAGGAACTTTCAACTGATAATGAAAATCCTCAAAAAGCATGCAGGCCCTTTGATAAAAATCGCAATGGAATGGTGATTGGCGAGGGGGCGGGTGTGCTGGCTGTTGAGGAGCTTGAGCATGCTAAGAACCGTGGCGCAAAAATATATGCGGAGATCCTCGGCTTTGGCGCCGCATTTGACCAGAAAAAAGATGGGTCCGGCGTGGCAAGGGCTATAAACGCAGCCCTAAAGGAAGCAGCCATTGATGTTTCCGATATTGATCATGTCAATGCCCATGGTTTGGGCTGTAAACGATCAGACAGGATAGAGGCGCAGGGGATTCGTTCCGCCCTGCCCAAGACTCCAGATGTTCTCGCGGTCAAGTCCGCGATAGGAAACCTTGGTGCAGCGGGCGGGTTGGTCGAATTGATTGCCAGCCTTGAGTCATTTCAAACGGGAATTGTTCCAGGCACCTTGAACTTTGAAAATGCCGACCCTGACTGCCCCGTTCCTGTGCTTTCAGCTTCCAGGGAACTTAGAAAAAATTGTGTTTTGAAGGTCAGCATGGGTCAGACTGGCCAATGTGGGGCGGTAGTCATTCGTCGGTGGATGTAATTCTAATGCCTCTTGCGGATGTTTTTTGATACAGGCCGAAATAGGATTGAGATTTATCAATGAGAAGAAGAATTGTCGTTACTGGGATGGGAGTGATAACACCCCTTGGTTCCACCATACCGGAAATGTTCAAGAACCTTGTCGCCGGGAAAAGTGGTATCGGCCCGATAACACGCTTTAATGCGAAGAGTTTTCCAACCACATTTGCCGCGGAAGTCCGGGACTTTGATCTGGCCAAACATGTGAAGGATCCCTCGCAGTGGAAGGATTGCGGGGTCAACAGTCGTTTTGCAGCCGCTGCCGCCCAACAAGCCCTGGAAGATGCCGGTCTGCTTGATCATTCAAAGGCTGATCGTTCCCGATTCGGTGTGTATCTTGGATCAGGTGAGGGTATCCAGGATTTCAACAATATGATCTCGCTTATCGCCCGGACCTATGACAGGGAAAAGCGAAGTTTGGATTGCGCGAAATTTGCAACCGAGGGCCTCAAGTTTTTTCATGCCGGGCATGAGGCGGAGCAGGAATTACACACCACCCCCGCGCATCTAGCCCAGTATTTCTGCCTGGAAGGGCCGAACTTCAACTGTCTTACAGCTTGCGCCGCCAGCAGCCAGGCAATAGGCGAAGCGTTGGAAATCATCAGGCATGGCGATGCTGATATCATGCTTACCGGTGGTTCACATAGCATGATCCACCCATTTGGTGTCACCGGTTTTAATTTGCTGACAGCCCTTTCAACATTCAAAGGTGACCCCCAGAAATCTAGCAAGCCATTTGATTTGAACCGCGATGGTTTTGTGCTCGGGGAAGGCTCGGGCATGCTGGTCATTGAGGAACTTGAGCACGCGAGGAAGCGTGGCGCCAAAATTCATGCTGAGCTCACAGGATACTGCTCAACAGCGGATGCCTTCAGGGTGACCGACAGTCATCCCGATGGCCGTGGTGCGATCGCTTGCATTGCGGGTGCGATCAAGGATAGTGGCGTGCGAATGGAGGATATAGGATATATCAACGCCCATGGAACCAGCACACAGGTGAACGACCGGGTTGAATCCCTGGCGATTAAAAAGGTTTTTGGTGACCTGGCATACAAGATTCCAGTCAGCAGTATAAAAAGCATGATGGGGCATTTGATAGCTGCTGCGGGTGCCGTTGAATTGATCACCTGCATTGAGGCCATGCGAACCGGGATACTTCCGCCCACCATGAATTATGAGACCCCGGATCCTGAATGTGACCTGGATTACATTCCCAACAAGGCCAGGGAGCATAAGACCAGGAATTGCCTTAGCAACAGCTTTGGTTTTGGCGGACAAAACACATCGCTTGTTGTCAGCGCCTTTCAGAATTAGTCCTTAACGGAGTTTGTCAATTTGGAAATGATTCTGCTTGGATTGTTTTTAATGTTGATGGGTCCAGTTGTTTGTTTGCTGGGCTTGGTCGTCATATATTTTGTCATCCTTAAAAAATACATACACTTTGTAGCCAGGATTTTCCAGGAAAAGCCTCTTTTCATCATTCCCAAGGGAGAGGATACCGGTTCATCTGAATCGGTGCGCTTTCCCACATCTGGCGGATTGATGCTTCAGGGATGCTATTTTAAAACGCCATATCCAAGAAAAGGTGTGATACTTTTTGGCCTGGAGTTCGGGTCCAATCGTTTTAGTGGGATATCTTATTGCGATTGGTTGGTTGCCGCCGGGTATGATGTTTTTATCTATGAACCCCGAAACCAAGGTGATAGCGACAAGCAGCCGGGTTATGAACCCTTGCATTGGATCACCCAGTATGAGGTTGATGATGCGAAGTCCGCGATAGCTTACATGAAAACCAGGCCGGATGCTGACCCTAACGGCATAGGATTTTTTGGTATCAGCAAAGGGGCCGCCTCCGGACTTTATGTCGGCGCGGATGATCCTTATGTCTTGTGTTATGTGTCTGACGGGGTTTTCGCAACCTACACCACCATGGTTCCATTCATGAAGCAATGGATATCCATATACAGCAAGCGCGTGGCGATTCATCCGATATTGCCCACTTGGTTCTTTGGCATACTGGCCTTGGATGCGATAAAAATTTCCGAAAAAGAGCGGGGTGGAATCGCAAAATTCCTCCACCTTGAAACAAAGATCAAAAAAATGTCCAATCCCTGGCTTATGATCCACGGCGTGCTTGACACTTACATCAAGCCCGAAATGGCCCGGACCCTTTTTAAAATGTCCAACAGCCAGAAGAAACTTTGGCTTGTGCCCGGTGCAAGGCACAACATGGCGATTCAACTTGTGCCTGCGGAATATAAAAACCGCGTATTGGACTTTTTTGATTCCCATCTTGCATGCTCCACTAGTTCTTCCCAAACGCCTTCAAAACAGAATGCGGATGTTGTTGTGACATCCAAGTAGGTTCAGGAGTATGACATGCCTGGATTGAGCGAGCGGGCCGCCAATGTTTTAAGAGAGTTTTTTTTCCAGGGAATCGTTTCACCGATTCTTAGTTTGTCAATCAAGAGGAAGATCAGGCAGTTCGAGCAGGCCACTAAAAATCCCCAGGATTCCCAGCAAAAACTCCTCATGGCCATCCTGCGCAGACACCAAAACACATCCTTTGCAAAAGACCATCATTTTTCATCAATCCAATCGATTGATGAATTCAGGAATAATATCGGAGTCGCGGGATATGAAACCATCGAACCCTACATGAACAGGGTTCTTAAAGGTGAAAATTCCGCGTTGCTTGCTGATCGCAGGATTCACATGTTCGCCCTGACGAGTGGCACCACCAATACCCGCAAATACATTCCAGTAACCGATTCCTACCTAGAAAATTACCGCAGGGGATGGAATATCTGGGGCCTTAACGCTTTCCTGAAACATGAAAAAGCAAAGTTCCAACCCATACTGCAAATGAGCGGGGATTGGGATGAATACCGAAGTGATTCAGGCGTTCCCTGTGGAAGTGTCACTGGGCTTACGGCAAGAATGCAAAGAAAGGTCATTCGCTGGCTTTATTGTGTTCCTCCCGAAGTAAGCAGGATCAAGGATTCCGCCTCCAAGTATTACACGGTTATGCGCCTATCGATTGATCGCCCAGTTGGGCTGATCCTTGCTGCAAATCCCAGCACGCTCATCAACCTTGCCAAGGCTGGTGACCATGAGAAAGAATCATTGATCAGGGATCTACGGGATGGGACCTTGAGTTCACGGATGGATATTCCAGCCGATGTGAGAAAGATTCTTGGGCCAAGGATTAAAAAGCGCCCAGAAAAAGCAATGGAACTTGAGAAGGTTATCAATAAAACCGGGTCTTTGTTTCCCAAGGATTTCTGGCCCGAGCATTGTTTGCTGGGGAATTGGACTGGTGGAAGCATGGCTTCCTATCTCAGGCATTATCCCAGTTTCTATGGCACAATGCCCGTGCGCGATGTGGGCCTTATCGCTAGTGAAGGCCGCATGACAATTCCACTTGAGGATAACACGCCATCCGGTGTGCTTGATATCACCACGCATTTTTTTGAATTCATCCCAGAGGATGAGAAAGATTCACCCAATCCCACCGTGCTTCTTCCCCATGAGCTTGTTGAAGGCAGGAATTATTTTATCCTGTTCACCACATCCTATGGCCTTTACCGTTATGACATCCATGATGTGGTTCGTTGCACTGGGTTCTTTAATAAAACCCCCATGTTGCAATTTCTCAACAAAGGTTCTTATTTTTCGAACCTTACCGGTGAGAAAATTTCCGAGTATCAGATCACTGGTTCGATGGCTGAAATTCTCAGGGAGCTGGATCGTACCCTTAATATCTACAGCATCGCCCCCGTCTGGAGTGATGAACAACCTTTTTATGGATTATTTGTCGAGTCGGGGGATGTTCCTGGCACAGATGTTGCCAACAGGCTCGCAAGCTTGTTGGAAAACAAGCTCAGAAAAATAAACATTGAATACGATTCCAAGAGGGAAAGCCTCAGACTGGGGCCGATCAAGCCCTTCATTCTTAAGCCAGGCACCTGGCAAACCTGGGATCGGGAGCGATTGAAAAAGACGGGAGGCACCTTGGAACAATACAAGCATCCCTGCCTTATAAATGATCTGGAATTCAAGTCTCGGATTAATCCTTCAATTTTGCCCATGTAAGGCTTGACCTGAAAAGCCTGATACCTGATGATTGCCCGGGGAATCCATCCTCGCAGGTGCAAACTGATGATCATTGCCCGGGAATTTGATAAGAACGGCCAGGTAAGCCTCGTTTCCCCCGATTCTGTAAGTCAACTTCGATTGATTGATGATTCACCCGATTCCAAATTAATCTGGATTGACATGGAAAGTTCAACCCTTGAAGAGGATGAGTTGGTTTTTAAAAAGCTATTCCCGATTCACAGGTTGACACTCGAGGATATTTCCTACCTGCGAACCGCGAACAACAAACCTCATCTCCCCAAGATTGAGGAATACCCCGGTTATCTGTTTGTGATAATGAACCCGCTTTGCGATGATTTTGAAACAGGCAAAAACCCCCTTGACATAGACCATGCGACCACGCAATTGAGTATTTTCATTCACTCCAGGTTCTTGATCACACATCACCTGGGGAAGCTGAAATGTTTGGAGGAAGTCGCGGCTTATTTCGAACGACATCCATTGAAGGCCCATCATGGCACCGATTTCCTGGCACACATGGTCATGGATGGAATCATTGATCGATATTGGCCCTTGCTTGATTCACTGGAGGAACGCTGCAACCAGCTTGAGGAGGTGGTTTTTGTCGACCCGGGCAAATCAAACCTGCAGGATCTCATCGGGCTAAAGCGCATGATCAATGTGCTGAGAAAAACCCTGCTGCATGAAAAAGAAATTTTCCTGAGAATGAGCAGGGGGGAGTTTCAGGTTATCGGCGAAAGGCGCGCCATTTATTATCGCGATGTCTACGATCACACGGTGCGGTTTGTTGAGTTGGTTGAAAATAACAGGGAAATGATTTCCGATTTGCTACAGGCGCATCTTTCCGCATCATCAAATAAATTAAACGAGGTGATGAAGGTCCTTACCATCATTTCTATTTTGATACTGCCCATGACCGTTATATCGGGCATTTATGGCATGAATTTTGAAAACCAACCTGAGGTCCATTGGGAATATGGTTATCCTATGGCTCTTTTTTTGATGTTTTGCACGAGTTTTGGAACTTATAAATTCTTTAAATTCGCCAGATGGATATAAATACTTTGCTCCTATCCTCTCTTTCATATATTTTGTAGGGAAGTTAGTTCCGATAATCTGTTTTCCCCAGGAGTTGATGCTGTGAAGAAAAACATACTTGTGTTATTGATGGCAGGTTTTCTGGGTGCATTCGCTTATTCACAGGAAAAGGTGATCACCGCGGCAGAGGCCGCAAAAATGATTGACAAGGATTGCACGGTTGAGATGAAGGTTGAATCCTCATCAATGGACAAGAACAAAAGCAATATGTTTCTTAATTCAAAGTCCAGTTTCAAGGACTCAGGGAATTTTACCATCGTGGTCAGGGCGGGAGCCAACGAGAAACTCGCTGAAAAACATAAGTACAAGGATGGGCCCAAATTTTTCAGGGATAAAACAATCCAAGTCAAGGGCAGGGTGTCCACCTACAATGACAAACCCCAGATTGTCGTTGATGGATCCAATCAATTGACTTTGATTGAGGAAAAAAAATAATCACCATGAACATGGTGGGAAGCTTTTCCAGGTTTTTATTTCACCCTCAAGAAGATCATGTGCGAGTTTTGCTGCTTCCTGCTTTTGGGATTCATCAAGGTAGTCAACCTGGCTGGTGCCGGATACCCTTGTCAGTAGCACCACGCCAAGGTGTCCCAATGATGATTGTTGGTAATTAAAATCAAGTTGCCTCTGATTGCCAACATAGGATTCAAGAAATGATCGGATCAAGTCCGCATACAAAGGTCGCAAGCTTTTGGCATGAATCGCCTTTAAAACAAGATGGGCCATAAATAATCCAACATCCATTGCTGGGTCGCCAAAATGCGCTGTCTCATGGTCAACGAGAGTAAGGCCTCCGGGATGTGTCAAAAGATTTTTCGGGCTGAAATCCCCATGGCAAATGGTTGAATTTTCAATCAGCATGCGATCTCTCAGGCGCCTGATCATGGGGGCGTATCTTGGATGACTAATTTCCAGCCTTTCGTAAAAAGGCTCGATCCTTAGTTGCTGGAATATGGTTTTATCTGCAAGTTTCGGGTAATTTTCCCTGAGGCCGCCCCCCATCTCATGAATAATGGCAAGTAATTCACCGGCCTGGCCTGCTCGTAAAGGGTCGGCAATGCCTGAGAGAAGTTCTTTTTTCCAGGGAGTGGCTGGTGCGGTCGCAGTTGACATCCCTAGCACATGGTTTTGCGCGTCATACCAGAGGGCCTCGGTGAGGGATTCGCGCGGCAAAAGTGATTTGAATGCGGAAAGAAAAAGAAAGTCCCTCTCGATTCTTGAAGGATCGCTGACCCAAAGGTCCTTGACTCTTAGTCGGCTGCAAGCCTGCTTTACAATGAAGGATGAATTTGCAGTGGTGATTTTAAAGACGAGTGCTGAAACCCCACCGCTCAAGGATTCGATGGAGGGATTGGGGGATGGGATTTTGTGGGTTGAAAAAAGATATTCAGAAAGGTTGGAAGAGTTTAATTCCAGCACATATCACCCTTTTTTGTAGCCATCCGGATGTGATTGGTGCCAGCGCCACGCTGTCGCTATGATATCTCGGATATTCTTGTGGGAAGCTTCCCATCCCAGCCTAAGTTGAGCTTTTTTAGAGCTGGCAACCAATGCTGGTGGATCGCCTTCCCTGCGGGGGCCGATGCTGAACGGTACCGCATGACCAGTGACTTCCCTGACAGCGTCAAGGATTTCGTGGACACTGCTTCCTTTCCCGGTGCCAAGGTTCAGGCAGAGGTGTTCACCGGGAATAGCTTTTTCAAGTGCCAGCCTGTGGGCGTTGGCGAGGTCATCAACATGGATGTAATCCCTGATGCAGGTGCCATCGGGAGTGGGGTAGTCATTGCCAAAAATTTCCAAGGGCTTGGATTTTCCAATAGCAGCAGCGATAGCCAATGGTATGAGATGGGTTTCGGGGGAATGGTCCTCACCGATGTCACCATCTGGACTGGCGCCTGCCGCGTTGAAATAGCGCAGGGATGCACACGACCATTTGTGGGAAGCGCACATGTCCTTTAGGATCCATTCAACCATGAGCTTGGTTTTTCCGTAGGGGTTGATTGGCTTTTGAGGGGTTTCCTCGACAATGGGCACGACCGTGGGAATGCCATAGGTGGCACAGGTGCTCGAAAAAACCATCTTGGTGATTTTGTTCCTTTTCATCGCCTCGATCAGCGAGATGGTGCCTACAACATTGTTACGGTAGTAAATTTCCGGATTCTTGGTGGATTCCCCCACCTGGGCAAAAGCAGCGAAGTGTATGACTGCCTCGATTTGGTTTGTGGCCATCACATGATCAAGCCTTGCGGAATCGAGCAGGTCGCCTTGGGTTAAAATTGATGCATTGACGGCAGCGGAATGCCCGCGGGAAAGGTTGTCATATACGCTTACGGTATGCCCATGTTTCAAAAGATGCCTGACGGTGTGTGAACCTATGTACCCAGCCCCTCCAGTGACCAATATACGCATATAATCCCCTTCAGGGTTATGGCTTAGTTGGTGATACCCTTGGTGATGCCCATGAACACATCCTCAAGATTCACATCCTCCTCATGCAGGGTTTTTAACTTGAATCCCGCATGGACCAGCGCATCGGCAATGAAACTACCATCTTTGAGATTTTGCGCCAAGGTCACACGAAGATAATCAACCGATTCACGCTCCTCGATGGAAAACACACCATCCATTTTTTTCAAAAGCTTGGCGGCCTCAGGAAGCCTGTTGGTTTCAACCCCCACATGGATCACGGTGTTTTGTCGGACCTGCCTGATTGCTGTTTCAACATCCCCGTCAAAAAGCAACTGCCCGCGTTCAATGATGCCGATCTTGTTGCAGATATCCGCAAGTTCCGGAAGAATATGGCTCGAAACCAAGATGGTTTTTCCCATGGACCGCAATCGTTTCAGCAACGCCCTCATGTCGATCCTGGCCCTTGGATCCAAACCGCTTGCTGGTTCATCGAGTAGAAGAACCATCGGGTCGTGAAGCAAGACCCTTGCAAGCCCAAGTCGCTGGGTCATTCCGCGTGAAAGACTTGTGACAAGTGCGTCCCTCTTGTATCCAAGATCAACAAGTTCCAAAACCTCATCACATTTTCTTTTTCGATCGATGCCTTGGATTCGGTAGGCGGCCGCGAAGAACTCAAGATATTCGCTTACCTTCATGTCATCGTACACGCCAAAAAAATCGGGCATGTAGCCTATGAGTTTGCGAATTTCCCGTGAACTGTTATAGATGGAATAACCGCATACGGTAGCCTCACCCCAGCTTGGGTTCAAAAGGGTTGCAAGGATTCGCATGGTTGTGGTTTTCCCGGCGCCATTCGGCCCGATAAATCCGTAAACATCCCCTTGGTCCAGTTTGAGATTAAGACGGTTCAGCGCGTAAAGTTCGCCATACATCTTGGTCAAGTCGCGTGTTTCAATCATAAAAATTATTCCATGTTTGCATGAGGTCTCATACTCAGGGTCTTGAAGGTTGGATCGGGATTATAACCCGTATGAAAGTTTCCTGGTTGATCGTGGGCTTCACGGGAATTTTTTCATTGTTTTCCTTTTTGGAGATCGAAAGGACCGAGGGCGAGGATTCCCCAGTGCTGGAACCAGCCCTGCCAATCAGGATCACCTCTTCCGGATGCCTGATGCGCGCGTTTTCAGAAACAAAGGTCTCAGCAACCTGCTTTAATCTCCAACTTGTGTCCAGTTTCCTCAGGGTACTGTTATAAAGCAAGTCGCCCGCCTCTGGGTGTGAATGCAAGACTAAAGCTTTAACCAGCCTGTGAATTGGGAAAACATCATCTGTGGTCGATGCTGACTTGGGAGCAACCCAGTTTTTAGGGGCCAGTATTTTCAAGTCGTTCCATTGCTGGATCGATTGCCCTCTTCCACCTAGTTGCAGCATATCGCCGCGTCTTTTTTCCTTGGATTGGAATCTTCCGAGGTTGTACCAGGATTCTTGGTAGAAAATTACACAGTCCTCAAGGTCAACAGGCAGATTATTGGTGATGGTGCCGGTCAAAAGCATGGTCTCAATCCTTGAATGTGAAAGCCCGGCTTCAATCGGTGAATTAGCAATATCTGATTTATCTTGCCAGCAACCTTCCAAAGTGGCACATGCCCATGCAGGTATGCCAACCTGTTCGATGGCTGAGGGAAAAAGACTATATTCGTATGGTTTGCGGAAGAGTGATTGTGAACTGCCCCTGAAAACGCGATCAGGCGGTTCAAGAATCCCGAGAACTGGTTTGTTTAGAGGTCTGCCTGAACTCCATGGATTACCCGCTTGTAATTCAAATGAGTAGTTGCCCGGGATGGGACTGAAAAAAGACATCCATGTTGAATCCTGGACACAGCCGGAGGAAAGATCGAAATCCATCAGGTCAAGTTTGTTGAGTCTGGGATCATTTCCCTTGAGAGCATTTGCTCCGGCCCACGAACCCCAGGTGGCTATCACCACCATTATTAAAAATGTGAACCAGGTGGTCTCAGGTTTTTTCAACCAGATGTGTGAGATGAAGTAGTCAACCGGGCCGATGATGAAAATGTAAGCCAGAATGAAAAGGGCAACCCAGCCGAACGGGAAGACCGGTACTTGGGGGAAAGTTTCCAATGAACGCTGGATTTCGCATGCGAGTTCGGGCCTGATTGAAGAGGTATCGGGGGGGAATTTTCCCTGTGCGAACCCTGGATTCCTCGGTGAAAGCTCAATTAAAAACTTATCCCAAAAAGATTGCTGCCCATCCCATGAGGAAAAAGGTGCCGTGTCAAATTCAAGTGCCATCAGAAAAACCCTCCCGCGACCAAAAGGCACCTGAACCAAAATCGGTCTTGCGACTGGATCGGAAGGCTCGGGCGATTCACGGATTATAGTCTGGGCTGAGGAAGATGGTGACAACTTCGCAATATGCTTGATTCTCATCGGGAGTAGTTGGCTAACCAGCGGACTAACCCAGCGGTTTAGCCCGTTGAGTGTGCGCAATCCATTCGGATTAGAATCCAAGCCTTCAAGTTTGCAACCTGTTATTCCAAGGGCGAGAAGTAAATTTTTGGTTGATTCCCAATGTTCTCCTGAGTCAAGCAAAAGGGTTCCCCCTGAAAGTATCCAGGAGGCAAGCGCCTTTAGTTTTTCCTGGTTTCCCTTCGCTTGTAAATTACTTGAAAGTTTTGTGCCCGTTGAAAGGATCATCAAGTCCATCGAGGAAAACCCGATTGGAAGCCCGGGGAAATCGTCAATGTTGTTTAATTCTGAAAATTTCCTGGGCAACCTTTCTGGTAATGTTGGTTTGGAGGGTTCTAGTTTACTTTGGTTTGCGGATGCGTTTTGCAATGCTTCAGGGGGAAAACCAGCCGTTGCGATCAAATAATCCCTTGGGCCAATGATGCTGGAGGATGTCCTTGGCGGGGCAGGCCATACTTGGAGAATTTTGCCACTGGATTCCTTCAACCTTACTATGAGCGGACTTGATGAGGAACCAGGGCGAAGATAAGCCATTATCCGTTTTTGCCCGGGATAAACCGGGTTTTTTATCAGATAGCTTGCTCCCTCCCCATCAGTTGATTCCAGTTCGATCAAAAATTTATCAGATTCAATCTCAGGAACAGCAGCGTCAAGTTCAATCTGCACAGGAACCCAATTACCATTTCGGATCAATGGACCGTTTGATGAGGGAAAACCAAATTGAACCTTCACGATAGCAGGTTGGTTGGAATATGCCTGGCTGGTAAAGAACAGGTTGAATCCCGCTAAAAGGCAGCAGATTTTCAAAAATCGAAACATGAAGCCTTTCTCAGGGTTTGTTGTGCGGGTCGCAAACGCAGGGTGATTTCGCACACCCGGGGCAACCGGTGCCATACTTTAACTTAATCGCATCTTCGAGATCGACCTCAGCAATATTAGCAAGGGTTGCAAGCCATGCAAGCACATCTGCGAATTCCAGGACAAGGGCTTGGTGATTTTTTTCCCTTAGTGCCGCTGAAAGCTCACCCACTTCCTCCATGAACCACATGAATGTGCCTTCAATTCCCCTCGAGGCATCTTTTTTGCCATAGAGATCCTTGATGAGGGCCTGCAATTGTTTGAGATTTTGTGGCATAGGTCACCTGGTTGACTTGAAGGCCTGTTGAAGTTTTTGGAATTCGTCAGTCTTTCCTGCCGAGTTAAGATGCTCAAGCAGTAATTCCTGTGCTTCCTTGGAAGAGGCATCAATTTCGAGGACCTCCCTTGCTGCCAGAATGGCTTCAGCCTTTTTGTTGCTTTGCAATAAAAGTTTCAAAAGACGCTTCCGCTTTTCCAAGTCATCAGGATCGAGGCGGATGAGTTTTTGCAAGGTCTCTATTTGCCTGTCTTTTTCGTCCGTCTGGGCGAACACCCTGGCGAACTGTTCAAGCCAGCGGGGATTATCAGGGTCCAGGGCCATGCCGGTCTCGAGGGCCTTGATCGCTTTTTCGAAATCTCCGGCATCATAGAAAATCCTTCCGAGTAGGAAAAGAATCTCTGGATCCGGGAATGTTTTCGCAGATTCCTCAAGGATGGCTTGTTCCTTTTTTGAGTCTCCTGCAAGTTTTGCAAGCCTTGCCAAAACCAGCGAGCCCTTGGGTTGTCCGGGCTTGCTCGCAATGGCGGCTTCAGCAAGTTTTCTTGATTCCGCACGGTCTCGATTCAACAATAACACCGCCAGCTCTCCCAAGGCTTCCGCATTGGTTGGATCGCCCTCGATGACTTTGCGCAATTCAGCGGCACTTCTCGGTTTCTGCTGGTCAACCCCCATTGTTTTTGCCGTTACATCCCTGAGGTATTCAATGTAACCTTTTTCAAAATTTGCACTGTTGGTGCCGGTCACGAGCTCAAGCACGGAGTCAGTTCCGTTACCTTTGCCATAGGATTCCAGCATTTTTCTGGAGATATCCTCACCATGTTTTTTTTGCAGGTATTCCACATACAAAAGGCTTTGGCAGTAAGCCATCTGCCAGTCAATCGGAGACCTGGGTCTTTGAAAACCAAGATTGATATTCCCAAGATTGTAAAGGTTGTTGGATTGGATTCGTTGTTTCAACTCCTTGTTCCAGGAATCAGACCTGGGAAAACCCTCAAGTGAAACAGCAAGCCCCTCGGTCAACCAATGTGGGACCAGGTATTGGGATTGCTCAAGATTGAAAATATGGGTTAGTTCATGCCTCATGACACGCGCCCAATTGAACGGCTTGTTCATGGTTTTACTTTGTGGGGAAACCATGGTTATAACTTTTCCGGTACAGGCACCTATGGTGTGAAGGTCTGGAACACCGACTGTCCTACCACTGAACATTTCATGGTTTGAAAAAACCTCGACAAGTATGGGCTCCTTGGGTGCAAACCTGAAACGGGCAGCAAGTAGGGAAAAGTTTTGTTCCATGAAAAAAGACATGTAAGTGACCAATGCCAAGTCCTGGGAGGCATCAAATCTGAATATGAAATGTTCTGTTTTCAAGGTTTCATATTTGTCGAGATGTTTGAGCACCTTGAGTGAATTGGCGGTTTGAACATGGAAAGGGTCGGCTTTGAGGGATTTTTCCAACAGGGGGCGCGCCTCAGTTTCCCTTCCCATCTGCAAAGAAAGCATCGCAAGTGAAATCAATGGCTCGGGTAGGTTGGGACGGAATTCGATGGCTTTTTTTAAACGCAGCTCGGCTTCAGCGAACCTTCTGCGGGCAGTGAGGATTTCCCCCATTTCCAGATGGAAGATCGCGGGCTTTTTGTCAAAGGATAGGACCTCTTTTTCCAGGTTTTGAAGTTCCGCCGTTTTTCCATCTATCCATGCGAGTGCGCCAAGCCTCCCCAGTATTTTTTCGTTGCGTGGCTGCACCTTTCGAGCCTGTGAAAGTTGTTCCCTGGCCTTGGCGGTATTTCCCTCAGCAAGGCTGATATCAGATAAAAGCAACAATGCCTCGGTATTACCCGGGCATGATTTCAATGCTCGCAGGGCGAATAATTCCGCCTCCTGGTATTCCAATTTTTGAAGGGCCGCCAAGCCTTTGCCAACCAAGGCATCAAGTGCTTCCGGATTGATTGAAAGCACTTTTGAAAAAGCTGCGAGGGCTTCAGGACGATTGTGTTTTTCCAACAGGATTTTTCCCGCCAGGGCTTCCGCCGGCCAAAAAGCGGGGTCGTTTCTTATTGTGTCCTTGAGCAGGTCGTTGAGTATTGTCTCGAGTTCATCCCCAAGAGCGTTCCAGCGCGCGTTCTCGAGGCTTGCCTGCGCGATTACAAGAAGGTCTTCAGGTTTCTTGTAAGCTTCCGGGGTTTCAAGTTTTTCAGAATAGGATTTTACGAACCATTGGAATTCAGAAAGTGCCTGGTTTAAATCGCCCCCCGCCCAAAGGATTTGCGCTTTGACCCACCTGGCTTGGAGATTGTTTGGGTTTTTTAACAGCGCATTTTTGCAGGAATCCGTTGCCTCGACCCAGCGACCTATTTGGTATTCAAGCTCAGCTTTGCGACCAAGAACATCCGCGGAGGGATTTTTGAC
>SYCV01000235.1 GCA_005786805.1 Planctomycetia bacterium
GCTTCAGCTTTCAAAAACGGCTTTGGATCCTTCCTACTCTCACCAGATGGCAATACACTCTTTTCTTCCGATCCACAATCCAACTCCGTCTTCTCACAACTCTGGCAACAATCCAAAACCACAGCAACCCTTACGGTCGGATCTTTAAATACCCCTAACATCACCACGATTGCTACAGATACCGGGTTTTCAAATTCAGATGCCATCACTAACGATCAAACAATATTTCTTTCAGGAAATGCAAGCCCCAACGATACCGTTACTCTTTATAATGGCGGAAATAACATAGGTTTCGTCTCTGCCAACTCACAGGGGAGTTGGGTGTTTGACTACACGAGAACCACCCTTTCAGATGGTCTTTATTCTTTCACAGCAACAAGCACAGACAACAACAGCTTCACCTCTCCCCATTCTCAAATATTAAATGTTAGGATTGATACGGTTGCACCTACGGGAACTTTTGCTTTGGTGGATACCCCGCGCACCACTCCCGTTGCCACAATTTCTCTAAACTTTTCTGAACCCTTAGTAGGCTTTGATATCAAAGATTTAACATTAACCCGCAACGGTAAATCTGTTTTTCTTACCGGGGCACGAATAACTAATTCTGGAAATGTTTACACTATTACCGGCATTCAAGGTATTACATCCATATCAGGTAATTATTCCCTTAGCTTAAATCCCAATGGCACCAACATCACTGATATTGCAGGCAACCCAATTCAGCAAACTAATACGAATGTTTCTTGGTTTACAGATGCAACCCCAATAATGACAAACCACATCATTCAAGCCGCACCAGACACCTATAAAAACATTTCACCCAACACAAATGTTGTGCTTAATGTGCTACAAAACGATTTAAATCTTGACGGTGGAGGTTTGCAACTAAGTAACCTTGGAACCACTTATACTCCGGGTACTCCTAATCCGGTACAACTATCTCCAACTATTTCACCCGCTGGCCCTACACTGATTCAAAATGCTGATAATACCTTTACTTTCAACAGCCCAACTAAAGGTATTTTTTCATTTGAATATTCTGCTGTTGGAAAAGAAGTAAAAATTAACGCACCTTCAAGTGAAGGCCCTTCTTTTGGCGCACTTTTAAGTGGCGACCGCTTTGGTTCAAGCATGGCCGTATCTTCCGATGGTAACACCATGGCGGTTGGTGCCCCCATGGATGATGTGGGTTCGAATACCGATCAAGGGTCTGTTTACCTTTTTTCCAAGTCAGGTACCAACTGGATTTTACAATCCCAGATTTCTGCCTCCGATGGGGTTGGAGATGATGCCTTTGGCAATTCTGTTTCCATCTCCGGGGATGGAAATACTTTGGTTGTTGGCGCACCGGGATCTTTTCAATCCCAAATCCAAGGTGGCTTTTATGTCTTCACCCGCTCCAATGGCGTTTGGACTCAACAACCTAAAATTTTTATCCCATACGATCCGATGGCCATGAACCCCACTTATAATAATGCACTAGGATCCAAGGTGATTATTTCCGCTGATGGTAACACCCTCTTTGCTGGAACCCGTTCTGGTGGACAATATGTTTATTCTTTATCCGGTGGCGTTTGGACGCAAGAAGCCGATATAGCTCAACAAAGTGGTTTGAATATTTTTTCCCACCAAGGAAACTATGCTGCCCTTTCCGCAGATGGTAACACGGCTTTGCTTGGTTACGAATCCTTCCCCGTCAATGGTGTCGCTTCCGGTACCGCCTTTTTCTATTCCCGAACCAATGGTGTCTGGACTCTTCAATCCCAAGTAACGCCTCCAAATCTTGATGCTGGAGCTTTCTTCGGATCCTCTGTCGGGCTTTCCGCAGATGGTAATACTGCCGTCATTGGTTCGCCTTATAGTAATTCCGCCAAGGGTAATGCTTTCATCTATACCCGTTCCGGTTTGGCTTGGTCCCTCCAGTCCACTCTCAACCCCCAGGGTAATTTACTTGCCTCTGGTTTTGGGTCTTCCGTAGGCATCTCAAACGATGGTAATATCGTTTTTGCTGTCGGCTCCAATGTCTTTTCTACCGATAACGGGGTCTTCTTCTTCCAACGCTCCAATAATATCTGGAACCATACTCAAGACCTTTATGGCGCTTCAGCTTTCAAAAACGGCTTTGGATCCTTCCTACTCTCACCAGATGGCAATACACTCTTTTCTTCCGATCCACAATCCAACTCCGTCTTCTCACAACTCTGGCAACAATCCAAAACTCTTGTTACCCTCCAAGTGGGAGAATCGAATTCCCGCACTTTAAGCGGTGGGTCTACAGGATTTTTCTTTGATACCAACAATGATGGAATCGCTGATCTTTTGAAAGCCGATCTCGGATCCATTGTTATTATCAATCAAGCAAATGGCCAAATCATTTCCAGCTTCAATCCCTATCCCCAGTTTCAAGGCGCGATCCATGTTGGCGCAGGAGATTTCGAAGGCAATGGAAAAAACTCTATTGTAACCGCACCTGGAATTGGTGGTGGCCCTCATATCATGGTGATTGATTCATCAACTGGTTCCGTAAAAAGCTCATTCTTCGCATACAATACAAATTTTAGGGGCGGAGTTGTTGTTGCCGTGGGAGACATCAATGGCGATGGAATTGCTGATATCGTTACTGGTGCAGGTCCTGGAGGCGGGCCCAATGTTCGTGCTTTTGATGGAAGAAATAATCAATTGATCTTGGACTTCATGGCTTATGCCCCTTCTTTTACGGGAGGGGTTTCCATAGCCCTTGGAGATGTTAATAATGATGGAAGATTGGATATTATCACTGGTGCAGGTGCTGGGGGAGCCCCTCATGTGAAAGCTTTTGAAACAATCAGCGGTAACCAACTTTTATCTTTTATGGCTTATGATTCCTCTTTTCTCGGCGGCGTATTTGTCGCTGCAGGCGACTTATATGGGAATGGATCCACCCAGATTGTCACTGGCACGGGCTTTGGTGGCGCTGCTCATGTGAAAATATTTGAATCTGGAACGCTCGCTGAACTTCACAGCTTTTATGCTTACGATGCGGCTTTTATCGGAGGAGTTAGAGTCGGCATCACAGATCGAAATAATGACGGAATTAAAGACATCGTCACTGGTGCCGGGCCAACAGGTGGGCCACATGTTAAAATATTTGATGGCAATAATTACGAATTAATTGATAGTTTCTTCTTAGTTGATCCATCAGATATAGCTGGCGTTTATATGTCTTGATGAAAAAAGAAATCCGTAGTTTTCTCTTTGTATAAACAAATATTCCCACCGAGGACCATGCGCTTCAGAACAAATACTTAGCTTAATCAATTGCACACAAAGTCATGCTTTCTTTCTTTTCATAGAATTCCCACTTGATCGTAAAGCTGCAATCAACGCGAAAACTCGTTCAAAGAACAACTTCTGTTGAGATTTTCACCTGCTTTCGGTTACATTTGTCTAAAGTGGGCAAATAAAAAAGCTAGAGAATAAGTTCCATGCGCATAACGGATTTGTTGAAAACCAATAAGGTTACCTTTTCCCTGGAGTTTTTCCCGCCTAAAACCGAGGAAGGCGAACGAACGCTTTTTGAAGAAACCATCCCAAAGCTCAAAAGGCTCAACCCCACATTTTCCTCCGTCACCTATGGCGCTGGTGGCAGCACCCGCAGCCAAACCCTCCGCATTGTGAATCGCATCAAAAAAGAATTTTCCATCGAAGCGATGCCACACCTCACCTGCGTGGGTTCCACCCGCGAAATGATCGGCGAAGTGCTTGAGGAAGCCCGTGGCATGGGTGTTGAGAACATTCTCGCACTCAGGGGCGATCCACCCAAGGGAGAAACCGAATTCAAAGCCACCGAGGGCGGTTTCACCCACAGTTTAAACCTGATCGAGTATATCAGGGAAAAAAAACATTTTGCAATCGGCGCATCGGGCTACCCCGAGGGCCATATCGAATGCACTGACAAGGTCCTTGATTGGGACCGAACCGCGGCCAAGGTTAAAGCAGGCGCCCAATTCCTGATCACACAATTGTTTTACGATGTGGATGCGTTTTTATCTTTTCAGGATTACCTGAGAACCAAGCACAAAGTCGATGTTCCAATCATCCCGGGGGTCCTTCCCTTTTTGGGTGCTGAACAGGTGAAAAGATTCACCGGGCTTTGTGGCGCGAAAATCCCCACTGCCATACTTCAAAAAATTGACGCCTGCAAGACAGATGAGGAAGTACGCTCCGTTGGTGTCGAGGTTTGCACCGACATTTGCAGCCGGCTTATCAAGCATGGCACCAAGTCAATCCACATTTACAGCCTCAACAGGGTGCCAAGTTCTGAACAATTGGTCAGGAACCTCGGACTGATTTGATCCTGTCAAAATAACCTGGATTTTTTCAGGATGAAAACCTTTTATGCTTGATATCATTTCAGATGTTGAATGATAATCCTCCTTTGGGATGATCAATTCTTAACTTTGGGGACTAGCATGAGCCATATATCAAAACTTACTCTTTGCATTGTTCTTTCCCTAAGCCTCACATTGGTTTGCATTGGTGAAATTGTCGGGCAGCAACCCGAGGATTTAAAACTGGTGCCTGGCAATGCGGTTGCGGCGGTTCACATGGACCTTGCGAAGCTTTGGCGATCTGAATCGATGAAAGAAATGCGGGACCTTTTGAAGAAAGCCGGCCCAAAGGCTTTGACTGAGCTTGAAAAGCGCTTTATTCCCGACCCGACCACTGTGGAAACAGTAAGTGGTTTTTTGATGTTTCCAAAAAATCCGGGAACTGGCGCCGCCGAATTCGCGTTCCTCATCTCACTCAAAAAGCCAGTTGAGGAAAAGGCCCTGTTTAACTCGGCAATGCCTGATGGAAAAACAATAAAAAAAGATGGCATCAACATGCAGGTGAAAGACGACATCGGCATGATATTGATGAATCAAGGGAAGCTGATTGCAGTGGGTGCCCCATCCCTGTTGCCCACACTGGGCAAGAATACCATGCCAGCAAAGGGAGATTTTGCAAGTTTTTTAAAAGGCAATGGTTCGGGCCTGATCAACGCTGCAATCAATTTTGAACCAATACCCCGGGAAGTTTTTGCTATTGCCCCGCCACCATTCAATGCGCTTGTGAATGGCATCCAATACATGGAAGCAGGAATTTCCGTTGAAAAAACCATACGACTAACAACGACATACACCTACGAAAAAGAAGAACAGGCCAAGGCTGCCTTGGAAACCATCAAGGTTTTTGCAAACATGGGACTGGCCCAGTTGGCGGAACCCCGCAGGGAATTGGAGAAGCGGGTGTTTCCGAAGGATCAAGCAGGCGCCAACCCATTGACCGACCTACCGGAATTTTTGGCTGCCATGGTTGGATTGGCGATTCTCAACGAAGCTGAAAACCTCTTGAAGAATCCTCCCATAGTGATTGCGGGTAATTCCATGAAAGCGGAATACACCACGCCTCAGATCTCATCCAACGCATTGGTACCAACCACTGCAATCGCAATTGGCATGATGTTGCCTGCGATTGCCAAGACCAGGGAAGCAGCGCAGCGAATATCTTCCATGAATAATTTAAAACAAATCGGTCTTGCGATGCATAATTATCATGACGCTTATAATGGATTTCCCGCTGCAGCCATCTGCGACAAGAAAACGGGGAAGCCCTTGCTCAGCTGGCGGGTTGCGATCCTTCCGTTTATCGAACACGACGCACTTTATAAACAATTCAAGCTGGATGAACCCTGGGATAGCGAACATAATTTAAAACTCGCAAAGAACATGCCAAAGGTTTATTTCCACCCTAAAACCAACAAGCCTGGCGATGATAAGACCCATTATCGTGTTTTTTATGGCAAGGGAGCTGTTTTTGAACTCAACAAACTATCTAATCTGGCACAAGTTACAGATGGAACTTCTAATACCATAATGGTCGTTGAAGCAGATGAACCCATAACTTGGACCAATCCAAATGATTTTGCCTTTGACCCAGCCAAGCCCCTGCCAAAAATGTTGAACATCGATGGCAAGTTTTCCGCTGCCTACTGCGATGGCTCGGTTCGATCTTTCAAAGCAA
>SYCV01000236.1 GCA_005786805.1 Planctomycetia bacterium
ATGCTTATCCGATAGATTTCCGCTGGTCCACCCCACAAGTGCAGGTGCTCAACAGCAATCGTATAATCTCCATCGGCGGGTGCCTTGAAATCAAAACGACTTGGTCCTGTCGGGCTGGTTTCCGCCACTTTCGCACCCTTGGAATCCTTCAACGCCATGTAAACCTCGGTGGGGGAATAAAGATCCTGGCTGGTGGCCTCAATGATCAGCCTCTGGTCTTTCTTGGCGGTGAAAGAAAAATGGTCCAAGTCACCTTTCTCAAGTAAACGGGCGGTTACCGCTGAGGGGATTGAAAGTTTTTTAGCCTTGGATGGCTCATTATTTGGCTCTGTTTCCATGGATTCTTCAATATCGGAAAGGAGCATGCAAACCGGCCAACCGGTAAGTCCGCTTTTTCCCCTGGGTGCAATCCAGATGCTATCAATCAACTGATCTGCAGGAGCAAGTACCTCCTGGGGCAAAGCAGATTCAACTGCGGGCCCTGCAAAATTTATGTTTCCCTTGGCTCCCCTTTTCATGGCCATTGGCACAGGGGAAGTGGCCAGGGGGAAATCCCCCATGCGCAACCTGTATTGGAAATCATCCCCACCCCGGTAACTTACATCCCGAATTTCAACAAGGTAGTCTCCCTCTTTTTGAAAAACATAACGAAGACGGGGATCGGTCTGGGCACCGGGAGAATCATTGCTATGGCTCTTGGGAAGTTCACGCATGGTTTTTGGATCGATCAAATTGATCTGCGGGTCAATAGAACCCCCAAGCCTTCGACCCAATGCCTCAAAGCTAACCTCCTGCCCGGCTTTCACGCTGATTTTGTAATAGTCATTTGATTCCGCATCGATCTTTCCTGAAACAACGCAGGGCAATGTCACCACCTGGGGTGTCATCTTGTTTTTGTTGGTATCAACTTCGACCACTTCAGGAAGATCATCGATGCAGAAAATACGGGTGTTTGAAACTCCCTTTGCAGTTCCAATCCTGATCGTGTGGAAACCAACCGGGGCATTGGAATCAATCTCAACTTTCACAGCAAGTTTGGTGGCGTCTTTTCCATTATTGTTTTCTGTCGGAATCGAGGCTTTGCAAGGGAAGGAGGAAAGGAATTTAAGCGGGCCTGCAAGATTGGTGCCGGTGAGATTCAAGGTGATCGAACTTCCACGCTTGGCACCCGCGGGAAAAATTGGTTTTATGGTTGGGGCAGCGGCATTTGCGGGAAAAGGCACTGCTTTTTGGGCATTCACACCCATTGGAACCATCATCATGCAAGCAAAGACAAACAACACTAAAAACGGAATCTTGCGCATTACTACCTCAGTTTGATTCTTTTACCAAAGGTGGGTGATCAATAAATCATGATAACTTTACCTAGACAACGATCATAAGGGATTTTCAGGAGATGGGCAAAAAAAAAGCCCTGTTTCCCAAATACTGCACATCCCGCTAATGTCAAAAGGTGAACTGACCGGATCTATTCTTCACATATGAATCGCCCGAAAAAAATTCACATCAATCCCATTTATTTCATTGTTTTTTCCCTATTCTATTTCGATTATTCCATAAATAACGGTCAAAATCAGCTTTGGGAAAACCGCCGGGGGAAAAAAAGATAACAGCTATGATCCCATGTGGTATTTTTAACATTAGTGAAGAATTCCTCTATCTACCATTTGCAGGCTTCCGATGTTTTTCCAATTGCGAGACAAAGCTCTTGATATTGCCAAGCTTTTGGCCCTCGGAGCAGCTTCCCTGTTTTTGAGCATACCAGCAACATTTGGGGCTGAAAAAGAAAGATTCACCCCATTGGGCGCGCCATCATGTGCATCCGCGGCTTGTCATAATCAAAATTTAGGCAAAGGAATTCCCTTTAGCGAATACACCACCTGGACTGGATTTGATCCCCATCACAAGGCCTATGAGGTGCTATTCAACCCAAGGTCTGACAGGATTATGAAAAATCTTTACAACACAGGAACTGGAAGTGCGGGTTCAACGCAGCTCTGCCTTAATTGCCATTCCTCCAACCAGGGAAAAACAGATCATGCGGGCCCGGGGTTCACCCTTACTGAAGGGGTTGGCTGTGAATCATGCCATGGGGCATCCTCAGGCTATATCGCTGTTCACTTCACCGAGAAATTCAAGAAACTAAATGCTGTGGAAAAAGAAAGGGAATTCGGGCTGACCAATACAAAAGATTTATCAAGTCGAACCAGGGTTTGTGCGGATTGTCATCTGGGTAACGCCAGAAAAGGGATGGAAGTGAACCATGACTTGATAGCCGCTGGTCACCCACGGCTTAATTTTGAACTTTCGTCATACCTTGCCCAATACCCGAAACATTGGAAAATGGAGGAGGAATTCAAAAGGCATCCTGATTTCCACGCGAAAGCCTGGGCCTTGGGGCAGATGGAAAGTTCAAAAATCGCACTGCAACTTCTTGAGGACAGGGCATCAGGCACAAAGGGTATGGATGTCAAAAATAACCCATGGCCTGAGTTTACCGAATTCGATTGTTTCAGTTGCCACAAGGACCTGAGACTTAACAGCAGGAAATATCAGGGTGGGTATTCAAACAAGCCCGGTTCTTTGCCCTGGGGCGGATGGTTCAATGGAAATGCATTGAAAATAGTCCTGGAAGACAGCAAAGTGAAGGCGTTCCCTGTTGAAGTCTCATCGCAAATGAACCAGTTCGGGGCACAGCCTTCCAAGGTCGCCCTCTCATGCAAAAAAGCGATTGATCAACTTGACTTGGCGGCGAAAGATTTGGAGAAAAGCCCCGCCTGGGGTAAGCCACAATTGCAAGGCCTTGCAAAAAGGCTAATAGAATCAGGCAAGCAAAACTCTGAAAAAGGTTCATGGGATGAGTTTGCGCAAATATACCTTGGCCTTGCTGCCATCCACAATTCGTGGGCAGACCTCGATCCCATGGGGGTGCCGGGGGAATTAACAAAAGAACTTGTCAACTTGCGAAATTTATTGAAAGATGTGTTTCCTGATGGCTTTGACAGCCCGAGACTGTTCGAAGACAAGTTCGGAATGAATACAAGAAACGAAAAATCAAGCGAAACATTTTCATCCGTGTTTCGATCCTTGCAGAATAGTATGGAATCCAGCAGGAGATAAGCCATGTCCCGCATCAAGTTCAATTCCCTTCACGGATTAGTGATAGCGTCCGTGGTTTATCTTGCATTCCCGATGACTGCAAAAGCGCAGGAAAAAAAAGATGCCTGGGCAGACTTCAAATACCAGTCCGCTGCGAAATGTGGGGAATGCCATGCTTTGCCCAAAGGCAACCAACTGCCCAGCGATGACGCTGCAAACAAGGATTTGCGGGCATGGGATGTTGTTTTGATGACTGAATACTCGATCTGGAAAACCCACGACAAACACGCGCAGGCTTATGCGGTGCTGGTGGGTCCCCGTGGCAAAAGAATGGGCGAGATACTTGGCCAGGATGTCACCAAACAGGAAACTGGTTGCTTGAATTGTCATGCCATGGGAAATCTTGCTGCCAAGGCTGACATTGGCGGATTGGACAAACTTGATGGGGTTAGCTGCGCGGGATGCCATGGTCCCAGTTCCAAATGGCTTGGTGACCATGCTGAATTTAGCTGGCGCAAAAAAACCGCGGCCCAAAAGCACGAACTGGGCATGAGGGATTTACGCGACCCGGAAGTGCGTTCGACCCTTTGTGTATCATGCCACATTGGCAACGCGGGCGAAGGCAAAGTTGTAACCCATGCGATGTTTGCCGCTGGTCACCCGCCACTTCCCCCCATCGAGATAGCCACCTTTTCAAAGAATGAGCCGCAGCATTGGCGAGACCCGGGGAATGTCCCTTTTTTCAAGAATGCGGATGCAGAAAAGAAGAAAAACTATCATCTTGAGGAGGTTGATTTCTTCCGAACCAGGCTTGCCCTTGTGGGGGCATTGGTTTCCCTGAGGGAAACAGTCAAGCTTGCCGCTGACAGGGCTGATTTCTCAAATAAAAATCCCGGATTGCTTTGGCCGGAAATCATGATGGGAATGAACGCCCCAAAGGAAATTAAAGCTCAACAGGAACAGGCAAAGGCAGCATGGCCTGAGATAGCCATGGCGCACAGTGATTGTTTTGCATGCCATCACGACTTGAAATATCCCGGATTCAGGCAGGTCAGGGGTTATGGATTTCACCTGGCACAAAGGCCATTGCTCCGTGTTTCTCCCGGAAGGCCACTTCTCAGGTCATGGCCCACCTCCCTGGTTGAGGCAGCACTCATCGCCTCCGAAACACCCATCGACGAGATTGAGAAAGGGCTAAACGCCATACTTGCCTCCAATAATGAACGGCCATTTGGAAACCCGGAAACGATCAAGTCCGCCAGCGAACAACTTGTGAAGGCATGTGATGCGGCGCTTGCGAAACTCAAGGCTAAAAAGCTCGACAAAAAGAATGTCGAACGGACAATCCTGGAGCTTCTTAAGCTTTACACCAAACCCGGCCCCGATGGAAAATTGATCACTCCCGATTATGAATCAGCAAGGCAGTTGGCATCATTGCTTGAAGTGGCGGGAGAGGAGCTTAACGGTGGCAGGACTGGTGCAGTTGCCTCAATAACTGAATTATCAACATTGCTTAACATTCATCCCTATCAAAATCGCACATCAAGGGTCAAGGAGGTTCTTGATGTCACTGTAAGGGCATCGCGCTCAGACAAGTCCGACTTCAAGGATGATTTCATCAGTTACCTTGCGGATATTTCCAACGCCAACAACCTTGTGAAGCTTGTGAAAAACCCCAACTTCCTGGTGACCATGATCACATTGGATAACGCAAAGTTCAACAGCGAGATAAACAAGGCCGGGGTAATTGAAAAACTGCAGAAATTTGATGACGATGAGGAAGTGATCACCCTGAAAAGTATTTCAGATTACGACCCGGATATGTTTCGTAAAAAACTTGTTGAAATCAGCGGGGCCTTGGGAAGCAAAGGGAAGTGATCACTTCCCTGAAGCCCAGAAAATAGCCCTGTAAACCTGGTCAACAAGCTCATCCGTTCTTTCCGGATGTGGGCTGAAACATAGGACTCTCCCTTTTTGAAAGGGTGCAGCGGCAATTGCGGTGGTGCCTTTCATCACCCCCTCAGGCGCTCCGTTCCTGGCGATTTCGCCTGCAAATGTCCCGAGAATTTTATAATCATCGATTGCTGGATTTTCCGCGGGGGCTAGCAATGGCCCCTGATGGTAATAAATAATCTCTTTGTCCGCCATCACCCCGAGGATCTTTTTACCTTCCTTGGTGATATCAACCTCAACAGGGCCAAAACCCCTGGCCCAGTGCTTTTTATCAACGACCTTTGCATCGAGGATGTTCAAGGACCATTCGTAATCGCAGGTAGCAAGATAGGCACCAGCGCAAATACCAACAAATCCTCCACCATTCCGGACAAATTTTCTCTCCTCTTCACGCCCTTTCTCCCCAAGAGCCTTGCCCTGGCCACCGCCACTGCCACCCGGATGAATGACAACATCAAAATTTTTAAGGCACCCGTTGGCAATATCCTCCGCGGTCACCAATTGAATTTTCAGATCCTTGTATTTATTAAGCGCTTTTTCCAAAATACTTACGCCCTTGCTTGCGCCAGCACCATGGTAAAGAGCTACATTAAGGCTTTTTTCACCAGCGCACAAAACATTGGCTAAAACCAAGCAAAATGCAAGGACCATTATTCGAACTATAAACATTTGCACCTTTTCCTTTCATGACCTTTCATGTCACGAAGACTCAAATCATTAATTTCATGATACCATAAAACCTTATTGGTCTGTAATCAGGTGAAGGTTGACAGCCCGGACCTGCATGACTTCCTTCCCGGGGATGTCAATCGCCCTCAACACAAGATCTCCCTTACCCTTGGCGAGCTTGATTTTTCCCAAATCAAGGACCTTGAAATCTTTCATTATTGATTCGGCAGGCGGCCTTGGTATCACATCCTGGTCCGTGATCAAGGGTGGATCCCAACCTTGCACAATCTTTGCAACCAATTTCGTTTCATTAAATCCCACTTCAATGGTTGAACCTGTGTCCTTTTCGGGGCACGCATACAAAATCTCAACCCGATATTCACCATTCGTATGCACTTCAATATCCCATTGGATTCGATCTTCCCTGCTTTTCCAATTTACAAAATAGGAACAATTCGGGGCATTCGCACTTCGCTTGATCCCACCTGAAAAAGTGGCATCCCTTGCGGGCAATGGTGTTCTGGGCATTTCAGCAAAACCCACGGGAATAGGCCGTTCATCCGATTTTTTTGGGATCACCTCCCTGCGCCAAATCTGAACAGCATCAACCAACTGTTTTGAAATCCGTGGCTCATTGGCAGCGATGTTTTTTGTCTGCCCCGGGTCACTCCCCATATCAAACAGCGCCCCTTTATCATCTAGCCGATATTGCTGTGTTCGCACACTCGTCTTACCACCCCAATTCGAGAAAATCATGCGATCAGGCCAATCCATCTCAGGATTGTAAAATAATCTTGAGAGGTCTTTCCCATCCATCGGTTTATCACCGATCCGTTTGACACCCGCCAAAGAAACCAGAGTTGGATGAAGGTCGATCGCGCCTGAAATTTGGGAAATGGTTTTCCCAGAAGGCAGTTTTCCCGGCCATGAGATAAAACATGGGGATCGCACGCCGCCCTCATCCGTACTGCCCTTGCGCCCCTTCATTCCGCCGTTAAACCGAAAACTATTAGGCCCGTTATCAGAAAAATAAAGCACGATGGTGTTTTCCTTGAGTCCAAGTTTTTCAATCTTGGAAAGGACCCTTCCCACATTCGCGTCAATATTTTCACACATCGCAAGAACGGCGCGGGTGACATCAACATCCTCCCGGTCACCTTCCTGTCCTCTCTGGGTGATGACCCTGTCCTTGAAGTTATTCCAAAAAGTCTTGGGCACTATGAAGGGCGAGTGCGGGGTGTTGTAAGGCAGATAAACAAGAAAAGGCTTCCGGGAATTCTTTTCAATGAAGTCGATCGCGTGGTCGGTGAAATCATCAACGGTGAATCCCTTTCCCCTCACCGGATGTCCGTTATGTTCCAGGGGAGGGTTCATGTATTCACCCCAATGGCCTGAGGTAAAACCGTAATACTCATCAAAACCGCGGGCGTTGGGGTGATAAGGCCATTGACTACCATTATGCCATTTACCAAAAGCAGCAGTCGCATATCCCGCGCTTTTGAATGAATCAGCGATTGTCTTTTCATCAAGGTTCAGTCTTTCAAGTCCGGTGGAAACTCCCCGAACGCCAGTGCGGGGATGATACCTTCCCGTGAGAAATTCCGCCCGAGTAGGCGAACAAACCGGGCAGACATAAAAGCGGTCCAGCCTGAGTCCATTTTTCGCAAGAGAATCAATATTGGGAGTTTTCAACATTTTGTTGCCATTGCAGGATAAGTCACCCCAACCCTGGTCATCAGCAAGAAAAATCACAATATTGGGCGAACCGCCCTTTCCCGGTTGTTCAACTGCAAAGGCGTGCTGGAACCCTGTTGGCAACCATGAAAACAATAGGATGAGCCCTGCGATTTGGTTTCTTAAGTGCATGAATAATTCCAGAAAAATCATTGGATAAAACGAAAGCGTGATCAAAAATCAAACATCACCAGTTTCAAGTTGATACTCGTAAACATTGCGGATTGCACCCAGAACGGGGGATAATTTTTCAAAATGATCATCGGAAAATCGGGGAATAAAAACCGGGATAAGCAATGTGGAGTTTTCCCGCCGCGCAAGAATGTTGACCGCGATGAGGGCGCGAACCATCCATGCCGCTGATTTTTCATCGGGGCTTTCAAATCCAACCCAGCCAAAATCAGAGCTGGCTTTGTTTTTCAATCCCAGGGCGCCCTCGATCACCGAGATGGTTTCCGTTGCGAATTTTTCATACGATTCAGACTGTAATTTATCAGAGAATGCCAATGGGGGCGCTATGAGAGTCGCGTCATTCATCACCTTCGCCGCCTTGGATTTCTCATTATCCGACATGTGTCCATCCCAGTAATGCCATGTTTTTGCAACGCAAACTATGACATTCTTGACTTCCTTCTCTATCCGGAAACCTGGCCCGGACGGAAGGCGGACAACTATTCCGTCATGATCAGCGAAAACATTTTCAGCAACTATCGCACGATGCATCCATGCAGCCATGTTTTCAGATTCACACTCAAGCAACACCCAGTTTGACTGGTCATCAACCAATGCCTTCATGCCCGTGGTCAAGGCTATGCCCCTTTGGATTTCAAGGGCTGCGGCCTTGGACCTTTCAATATCCTTCAAGACATCATCGGCATTGACAGGGCCAAGTAACTTCCCCCGATGGGGTGGCCCTCCAGCCATTGCAAGATCGCAAAAAGTTGTCCAGATTTCATCCCAGGCCACACGGCCCTCGGCATCATATTTCAACCCAGCGGAACCCATGGAGTTGGGGGAAATCGAATCCAGGCAGGAATGATACGCAAGGGGCAGCAGACCCCGTATCCTGACATTCAAATCCTTTACTTCCTGCTTGATATTGGGCTTTGAATTCATCTGGTCCCCTGTTATCTGGCAGGTTCAAAAAACACATTGGGGCTTGCGCCAAACTTCGCGGGAAGCGGAATGTTTGACCAGGAGGAATCATCCCCAAGCCTGGCTTCCCATCGCCCATCCAACGAAAGCACGGTCATACCGTAAAGATTTATCCTGGAGAGTTGATGGTCCCCGGATTCTTTTTCATTGACCCGGATAACAAGAAGATTCGCATCATCCTTGTTGATGAAATCCGACTTGATTCCAAAAGAAGATCCTCCATCTGGCTTGGTTGAAACAGCAAGCTCATTTCCATTCATCCATGCCTTTATTGACCCGGAAGATTGAAGCACCAAGTGAACACCAGTCTGGGGTATCCATGATGCAGGGATTCGAACACAGCAACGGTACCACTGGGTTTTTTCCTGCTTAAGCAATGAAACCGAATCAGGCGAGGGAGGCATAGCGATTGTATTCCAATGTTTTCGCAATGAATCAGCATCAACCTTTTTGATACCAGCCAAGGTTTGGACATCTTTGATTTTCCGGGAATCATTCTTAAATTCAAAAGGCTTGCCTCCAAGTATCTGATCGCTGGTGATGGTGGGGCATACAAATCTCTCGACATGGGAAATCACAAGGTCATGGCCTGTGAAATGATCGACAAAAGGCCATTGCCTGGGATTGTACATGCTGTCAGTCATATCCCGCATGAGAGCAACATTCTTTCCATTGCGCACCAACTGCCTTAGACCAAAGGGCCTTCCCAAGACACACATATTCGTGTGCACACCGAGCAGGACAATATTCTTGATGCCCTTTTGTTCCAGAATATTCCAGACTTCATCACCCTTGTCGCTGATGTAATCCTTTGAAGGGTCTATCTCAATGAGTGGAGATTGGGCTTTCCATGGCATGCCGGGGTTGCGGCCAATGCCTTTCAACTTCGCCGCCCAGACCTTGTGCTCTTCCGGGTCATCATCCTCGCCACCATCGGATTGATCGATTGGATAAAATGCTTTTTCCTCCTGGGGAATACGCGAACACCAGGATTCTATTCCTTGGGGCAAATTCTTGGCTCTGGGCGATTTGGCAGCCCTTAGTCTTGCAGGATGGTCCTTGTAGGTTTCCATGCAGTCACTTGGGGAATGAATGATCAATGAACCCTGTTTCCGGGCTGTGATCAAAACCTTGTTAAGCGTTGGCGCGAATTCTTCCAGCCTGCGAACCGCATTGATGCTGTGATGGTAATCCCAGACATCACAAACGATGAAGGCGGTCTCTTCAACTTTCCAAGATCGCTTTATAATGGAGCGCTCCGGTTTTTGACCTGCCTCCAAATTCTCTTTTTGTTGCCTGAGGGAAAGAGAATAATCCGCAGCCTGAATGCTTCCCGCAAGCGTGAATGAAAACAAAACAATGGAGGGGAGATATTCGTGAAAATGCATTTGACAATTCCTGCATGGCCAGATGAAAAGATAATACCAGTTTAATTGATCTTATCGCAGGGGCAATGAAGAAGC
Source organism: Planctomycetia bacterium (assembly GCA_005786805.1). Taxonomy (GTDB): domain Bacteria; phylum Planctomycetota; class Planctomycetia; order Gemmatales; family Gemmataceae; genus UBA969. The sequence goes on from SYCV01000236.1 coordinate 10,074, forward strand.
GCTCTCTTTTTGATCAATCAGAATTCGTGTTGAACCAGCGTTTTCCCAGGATTTTGGCCTCCATGGTCGCGGGCACATCCGGGTATGTTTTCTCAATCTGCCTGAGCGCTTCCCCAAGTTGTGTCAACAATGCGGAATTTGCATTTTTGAAGGATGGAGATTCAGGGTTTATTGATCCCGCCTTGCCATTTAAGACAGAGTCCAGTTTTTTGATTGTTTCAAGTTTTAGCCTGGCCTGCTTTTCCATCACCACCTTCTTGCTCTTGTCAACCTTGGGAAGGATGCTCCGGGCCTTATTGGCAAGAGCTGTGTTTTTGTAATTAAGCGTGATCCTTTCAAGCTGGATGAAGGCCTGCAGGGGATCGGATTCAACAAGCTGAATTGCATCTTCCAAGGAAGCAGTCGCCCCTTCGCACAGGGTATCCACCATAAGTTTTGCCTCCTCAGCTACTTCTTTTTGCGGATTGGAAAGCAATGCCATGGCTTTTGGGAGCACTTGGCTTGGTGGAGTACCCATCCCCAGGGAATCCACCAAGGGAAGAATCAATTTTGTATAGGAGTCCCTGGTTGATTTTTCAGAAAGTTTTTCCACAAGCGACTGTCCCACAAGGTATCGAAGTGGCTTTTCGATGGAAGTGGCTTCACCACGGTAAACAGCATTGCCCCCGTAATCAAAAAGAATCGCATGGGGCGGGATAAATGATTCTGAAACCTTGAAATTAAAGGCAGCTTTGGAGAACAAAGGGAGGGTAAGGCTTGAGGTGCTCCAATCTTTCAAAAGATTCTCTTCTTTGGAGGAGTTGGTACCAGAAACAAAAGTAACCAGTCCAAAATCTGAAAGTTCTTTATGCCAGCTTTGGACCTTGAGAACCTGGGCAAGGTCTTCACCACTACCCGCCCTATGTAAAATTGCCGCAACAACTTTGTTCTTAAGGGATTTCAGACTTAAGGCGGAACCACCAATTTGATCACCAAGGCGAATTCCCTCGATGTTTATATCAAGATTAAAAGTTGAAGTTGAAGGAATTGGCGAGACAACACTTTTGCTTTTTGCAAGGATCGGCTTTGTCGCCTTGCCCCAAAGATTTTCCATGAGGGTGAAGCCCGCCTTGTCATGTTTCTTCAGATCCTCGCGGGTGTGTGGAAAATAATCTATGCGATTCAAATAGGCGCAACTAATTTCCGCAAAGTATTCATGTTCATTGGTCGCAGCATAGGAAGTCCGATCATAAAGGTTCCTTTCCATCGCCAGTTTGTAAGCCTGTTTTATCGTGGGATTTTCATAACCAATAAGCTGATAGTGAACCGCGTGAGCCATCTCGTGGAGCAACACACAACGCTTGGTGTCAAAATCAGGTTGATGCTCCTTGGTGAGTGATTTCATTTGCAGGACAACTACAGAATTCGCCTTTAGCGGATGAGTGCCCTCCTCAAGCAACTGCCTTTGGGTGCCACCATAATAAACCGCGAGGGCGTTACCCTGTCTTCCGTTGCCCATGGCTAATTTTTGATCCCACTCAACCCAGATAAGAATGTTCCTTAAAAGTGCGAGAGGTTTTGGCGAGAGAACCCCGGAAATCATTTTGAGTTCCATTTCAAGCACTTCAAGGGGTTTAATCTTGAACATTTCAGAGTTCCTAGGATCAAGAACCTTGTCGTGCACCAAAAGGGTAAAACCATCAATCTTCATGGTCTTGTACCCGGGAATGGAATCGGGTTTCACCAGGGCTTTCTTGGTTCCTGCAGGTTGCGCCTTCAGATCCAGGGATAAGGCCAGGGATAAAAATAAAAGAATAAAAATGGCGTATGATTTTCTCATGGTAAGCTCAGGGGCCAAATTAAAACCAACCCCATCCATGTTAGACTAAATATCCTCAGGTGTGAAGTAATAACCACGCTAGGATTGATGTGTGAAATTAAAAAGGATGCCCATATGAAGGCATCCTTTAAAAGGTTGAGATTTGAAAGAAGGGCTATTTCTTTTTAGGAGACGCAGCTTCACGAGTGTAGCCTTCCCACATTGGATCATTGCTGACTTTCCAGATCTTTCCATTATGCATGTAAAGTTTCTGGGTTTCCTCCTTGGTGAAGGGTCGGGCCCCTATTCGCCCGAAAACAGATAGCTGGTTGCCACTCTCATCAACCGCCCTGTCACGATCCATGCCCTTGCTGATGGTAAGGGCATGCCCGCCGATGGGCAGCTTGAAGGTAGCGATCAATTCAGGGGTGGGCTTGGGACTGAATCCCCCGCTGCCTGGTGAATCAGGTGTCGTTAGCTGCAGGATTCGCATGCCATTTTTTCCATCCGCCAGGTACGCGAATTCACTGGTGTAGGTGATGCCAAGTTTGACATCATGCGTGTCATTGATCTCGCCATTGGCATTGAAAACCTGGTCCACCTTGGGTTTCTCGGGATTCTGGATGTCAAGGATGACCAGGCCAAGTTTACCCGCGGCAAGGTAGGCGTAGGTTCGCGCAAGGTAGATGCTATGCACATCCGGAATGTTGATCTGGCTGACGGGTTTAGGGTTCGCCAGATCCGTGACATCCAGCACTTTCACACCCTCCTCATCCGCGACAAATGCATATCGGAACTGGACCGCGACCGCCTTTGGCTTCTTGAGCCATTTTTTGTCAATGACCGAGGTGATCACAGGCTTGGTGGAGTCCTCGCATGAGATCACAACCAACCCCTTGTCGCAGGTGACATAAACATAATTACCAACAGTGATCACATGGCTGGCCCCCGCGAGAATATTGTCGGGGTTGAATGTCCAGGCACGCTTGATGAAGTTGTTTAACGGATCGCCATCGAGCAATGTTCCCGCACCGACAGCCACCAGGCCCTCGTATTTATCGGTGAAGAAAATGAGGCCATAAATCCCTGCGATTCGTGGTTCATCATTTTCAGCAAAGTGCTTCCGTGTTGGATCAGGGGCGATGGTTGAAGGGGCTGCAACGCATGTCGCGTATTTGCTGCGGATATAAAACTTCTGGCCCAACGGGGAAACCGGAGCTGTTGACATACGCTCGGAAAAACCCTTGTGGTCGATGAAAGCTATGTCAAAGATCCTGAAACCCGCCTCGCCACACGCGGCATAAAGATACTCACCACGATGCTGGATGCTTTGGATCTCAGACTTCATGAACGGATGAAACAAGGGATCACTGATATCGCGGCCCACATGTTCATGCGCCCTTTTCAGCATGCCTTTGTTCTTGCCCACATGCTCCTTGAAGAAATCAGGGTAGGCAAGCCTGTGCAGGTAACTGCCAATCACCGCCTGTGGTTCATCGCGTTCCGTGGAGACAACACTCCAAAGCCCATGACTGCCTGCGCCAACCCAGGCGTAACGGCCTATGAAATTCAGGTAATTTGTCCCCTGCATTGAAAGCTGGGTGATCAAGGCGTTGTTGTTGTCATCCTTGGAAAGATGGCAATCCGCGCATTGCTTGGTCGCCTTGCTGCTGAAAGTATGGGGCACATTGGTGCTGAACGCGATTCCACTAAGGCCCTCGCCGGAGTGAGTCTGCTGTTGCTGGTATATCGACTCGCGGTTTTGATTGTAGGAGGTCACATGGATCGCACAAGATGACCTTGATGGGTTGATCTTGTTGTTGGTGACATTACCATCCCGAGCAAGCATGAAAACATCATCGCGAAGGGTCTGCCAGTTGTAGGAACTATAATTCCTCGTGACATCACCCTCGTTATGAAGTTGGGGCATCTTGCTATTGGCCTTCTGGGGAATATGGCAACCATAGCAACTAGGGTTCCAGGATGAATGGCAAGAGATGCATGACATGGTTTTATTGGAATGCGCGCAGCCTGAATCATCATGCGCGTCAACTCCCTTCACATTACCCCAGACTATCTTGTCGCCCTCATGACGAACAGTCTTTGCGATGGCGGACTTGGCATTGAAATGCTCGCTGGAGGGATTGATTGTGTCCCGGGTCTGCACGATTTCCCAAATCAAGTCATTCTCAACCATGCTGCGCTGGTAAAGCTTATCGCCCCTGCGTTCAAATCGGGGTTTCCCCGATGGTGTTCTCAAGGAGGTGAGGTCCCTGCCATAAAGTGGGTTCTTTGTGTCCTCAGGTTTCACATCCGGGTTTGAAGTATAGGATGCAGGCCCCGAGGTACGAAGCTTAGCGATGTCCGTTGAAGTGCCATGGCAATCGATGCACGCTATCTCGATCGCACCCCTGACCTCCATTTGCAACCTGCTATTGCCATGCATATCCTGGATGAAATGACAATCAACGCAATGCATACCTTTTTCAACATGGATATCCACCAAGTGCATGGGTATACCCGCGCGTTGGTGGGCCTCGATGTTCTTGATTTCGGCTGGACTTATCGGTTTTTTCGAGGGATCGGTGGGTTCCTTGTAACGGCTGTGCAATTCCTTGACTATATCCACGCCCTTTTTCATGTTTGCTGAGGAGAGATCTTTGACAGGATCACCATTGTAATCAAGGATGGTGCCTTTTTGATCTCTTCGGAAAACCGCCCTGAAGACCCAGCCATGGCTATGAAAATCCCCAAACTGACTGTGCTTGGTCTGTGTGTTGAGATCCGTGACATTGTTGAGAAATTCCGGATCAGACCAGTTACCCCTGGCACCTGCCTCCTCGGGATTCGCCATCTGGGCCCGGATGAATTCCTCACTGCTGGGATACCTTTGCTTTTTGGGATACATCAACTCGGCATCAGATTCCAAATCCCACCACATGTATCCGATGAAGCTATTCATAACAGTGGTGCCAGGATGCACATGGCAGGTCATACATTGGCTGGTGGGAATGGAGTTACCCTTGGCAAAACGATGCTGGATTGGGTGGCCTGCCTCATTCTTGGGTATGGTGGGATCCGGTTTTATACCATCGAATTCCTTGTCGGTGGCGAATCCTTTGTTCCCAAATTTCGCATATGGCCCGGAGTGTATCGGGGAGCGATCATTGGCGTAAATGACATGGCAACCAGTGCAACCACTGTTTCGAAAATCACCAGCTTGATCATTGGTGCCCAGGAAATTTAGAGTCGGGTCAAAAAGTCTAGTTTTGTTAAGACTGACAAAAACAGGATCAGTGCGATTTTCGGTACCCAGACCGCGATTACTCAGGCGTGAGAGAAAAGGCCTGCCGGTATCCTCAAAAATTTCTGGGATTCCAACTTCAGATCGGATTTTGCCCCCTCGCTCAAAAATACGAAGGATGTTTCCGGGTTGGGTCATTTCATACCTTGGAAGCGGATCAAGGTAGGGAATAACTCCCCTGGTTTTTTCAAATTCCGTCGGAGGCGGGTTTGTCTGGATACGCAACGGGGTACCGTTCATGCTGTAAAGCTCACCATGACGGGGAACCTTGTACGGAATGGAACCATTGTTGTATAAAGCCGCTCCCCAAAGCATGCATCCATGGGTCATCATGCTTTTTCGAACCTGAGTAACAATGTTGGAATGGCAATTAACGGTTCCACAACTGATATGGCTCACCCTTGAATCACCGGGATTCACAAAGCGGATGTAATCGGGAGATTCTTGGTTAAGAAGCGTATAACTGCGAACCGGGTTGGCCGAGTTACGCCATGCGCCAGGTTTCTTGGCGGGAGGCGCAGCCGGGCAACTCCTTGGAGTATTTGCTGGCCTTTCAGGATAGCCCGGACCATCAACGCTTCTGGTGTGATTCGGATTACCACCATGGCAATCGGTGCATCCTATTCTCACTGTCGGCTTGCAATGGGGGTCTTTTGAATTTTCATGGCAGGAAATGCAATTATCGGACTTAGCCTTGATTTCCTCATCTGATTGTTTGTTAAGGTCCAATCCCTCCAATTCGGGAGGCAATGGGAAAGGGACATTGGAAGGCGCGACTATGGGGACAATCGGTGGAGCTGCAGCCAAAGGCATTGAACTGCGAAACAGCCCGCCCAATCCAAAAAAAACACCCAAGCCAAGGCCAAGAAATACAAGGGTGCTGATAATTTTATCACGAGAAACATACACAGACATGGCTATGCGCCTCCTGCACTTAAGCCACGAAAAATACCAATGCGTAAGAATACGCATTGGTCTTTAATAAACTTTTTGGCTAAATGAGGTCAAGACGGGTAAAGGGCAAAGCAAGTTGGCAAAACAAAACTTAGTAAGTAAGGGTAAGCTGGGCAAAACCGGCCACCAAAGGATCAACTGTTCCAAAAGGATTATTATATAATGCTTTAAAACCTGAACCGGGAATCAGAGTGGAAACACCCACAGTCATAATGGCATTATTATTCAAAAACGGCCTGTATTCAAAACCAGAACTCAAGTCATTTCCAATAAAGTTATTGATACCGCCAGCAAACACATACTGCTCGATCACAGCACTACTTTCAAACCATAAAAAATTACAGTTATTGATCATTTTCAACTTGGGATTAATATCCAGGTCAAAACCAAGGTTATAAAGAAGCAAGCCTGGGTTTACGAAATTCGCCTGCCCTTGGATTCTGCTACTTCGCAAGTCAGGAATAAGGCTGCCGCCATTCACCAGGTTCACGCCAAACAACTTCACGGATTGTCTTTGCCAATAACTGAATGGCCCACCCGCGAAATTGGAATTCTCAAAGATGGTGTCAAAACCCGAGGCATGGCTGTTTGTTATATCCCTGTCACCCGAAGACCAGAAAAAGGAAGTCCTGAACCTCGCGTAATCCCGGTCATAGGAAAGTTCACAAGCAGCCATCGCTGCCCGGATATCCTGAGCCTGTCCAGCAAGGGGATTATAGGCATCGTACCCCATCACATAATACATCTGGTGGGAGACATTGAACCTTTCAATATGGCCATCGCCCGCCCAGCCAAAATATACCGCGTCAATGTTATGGGGTGTGAAAACACCCACAGGATCAGGACGAACAAGAAAACTATTTCGATCAAAAAGAAGATCCGCTGAATCGTGATAGTAGTTGGTGCTAACCTGTGCGGTGTATCCCGGCCAGATAAAATCCTGCCTGTAGTAATTGGCGAAAACAAGATTGGTTTGCCGGTCGCGGAAAGTGTTCAAACCGCTATTGGTATCTTTTTCAGCCTGTCTGAAATAAGCAAGGTTAAACTGGTCACGGTTATCATTTCGTGTGCCAAATATACGCACAGCACGGTTGATATCATTGAAAAGAAACCCGCGGAAATCCGCGTTGAATGGCTGGGAACCCACCCTTGTTGACATGAAATCATAATAGGCGCTGAGATCCACCAGCTTGGTCTCAGCAAACCATTCCTGGAGGGCCAGGTAATCCCTGTCACGCTGGGTTCTTTTTAAGACATTAGGATTCACCACCGCAAGCTCATTGACATTCAATGTGTTTACATTCAAGATAGGATTTACCTTTAAACGCCAGTCAACCGGCTTGTATGCCGCATCTCCATGGAAAAGATCAAATGCAAATGAAACAAATGTCTGGTTTGCAAGTTGATTGGGATTTCCAAAAAATTGTTCCTGAAACGGCCTGGCAGTGCTTTCAAAAGGGGTCGTTCCGATTGGACTTTGTATTGCCTGGGTTAGTTGAGTAACCGAACCGGTGAAATTAAAAAAAGTATGCTGGCCATAAACTGGAAAATCGCCTTTCAACACATTTTGATTGTAAGGATCCCACCAATGGCCGAGCTGAAATGGATAATCCTTTACAGGAGGATGGCCAAGCCCATACCTATCCAAGGCGGGAAATCCCAGACGCCAGCGGTCAGGCATTGGTATGTAATCATTATCGCCAACAATATCTGTAAGTATGGACGACTTCCCAGTAAAACCAAGAGGTGGAAGAACCGGCGTGGAAACAATTTCTTCAATGGTTGGGGGTTTTTCCAATGAGGGCGGGGTCACAAGAGGCCTATCCAATGGCTTGGAACTATCGGCAGGCCTGGATGGCTCGAATGGTTTATCGGGAGATTTAAAATCCGGGGCCGGGATCAAATTAGGCAAAGCTGAGGGAATCTCTTCATTCTTTACATTACTTTTTTCAGCCTGACTGGTAAGCGTTGATTTTATTGGTTCTTCGGAGAAAACGCTTTCGGGTGTCCACCCTGCTCCGCATAGTGCAAGAGCCCAAAGGATGCTTCGCAACCTCATGGGAATTACCTCAATTCTTTATCCTGGGAATTTATCCTGCTTCAATCACAAGAAATCCTAATTCCCACAAAATCACATGGGTATTTATCGGCCTTGAACTTGCTAAGCTTGATAAAGATTAACAATTTTGAGGTTTATTTGTATTTTTGGGGTTGCAATGATTATCCGGAAGGGTTCCCAGCACCAGAATGCATCACAATTTTAAAACTTTACAATTTTTACGAATTTTTCAAAAAAAGACTGAAAAACTTTTCCGATTATGTCGATTCTTACATCAAGGGATAGTTTTGAAATCTATTTGTTGTGAAGGTTAGCTATCCTTTTGGAGAATCATGAAAAATGAACATTTTTAAATCATTATTTAAAAAGACTAAAAATAACATCAATAAAGGTTATGCTTTGCCTCGCATGGAAACCCTCGAGGACAGGTCGGTACCCGCAACGGCAGTATTGGATGGCGGGGTGCTTTCAGTTATTGGAACCAATGCCCCGGATCGAATCGCGATCAACTTGGATTCAATCACCAACCAGATAGTTGTGATCAATGGTAACCGTGAAGCAGGTCGTTTTAATTCCGCAGATGTCAATTCCATTTATCTTTTTGGCGGTGCTGGAAATGATTCGCTCCAGGTTTCGTCAGCGATTTTCCAGCCCGCCGTCATAGATGGCGGTTTGGGTGATGACCGGGTTTTTGGTGGTGGTGGAAGCTCCACCATAACCGGGGGAATTGGTGCCAATAGGTTGGCCGGTGGTACGGGAGATGACAATATAGTAGGCCAGGGAAATTATAATATCATCGGCAGTCCCTCGGGAGTCGACTTGTTCACAGGCGGGCCGGGGATCAATAAATTTTTTGGATACGCACTGAGTTCAAGTGGCGGTCCACAAGCCACCATTACTAACCTTTCCTCATTAGACTTGAATTATCTTCTTGCACAGGCGCCCCCGGATCTTTCCTACACCTTAAATTTACAACCAAGCCCGAATGTGACCTTGAGCACGACGGATGTAACCACCCTCTTGCAACGGGCTGCAGCCGCCACAAAAAGTGAGGATGGTATCATTGCGATTGTTGACAGGCAGGGCAGGATATTGGGTGTCCAGGTGGAAGGCGGTGTTAATTCCAAGATGAACCCAAACAGCCCGGATTTTGATCCGAATCTTTTTGTGTTCGCCGTCGATGGCGCAGTTGCCAAGGCGCGAACCGGGGGAATGTTTGGTAATAATCAGGCACCCTTGACTTCAAGGACCATCGGTTACATCAGCCAAACCACCGTGACCCAGCGGGAAGTCGATTCCTACCCAAGTATCACTGATGAAAATTCAATCTTCCGCGGCCCTGGGTATGTTGCTGCCGTTGGTATTGGTAACCACTTCCCACCACAACCTTCAACCAATGGCGGACCCAACGGTATTGCTTTCACGCCCCAGGTTGATCTTTTCGGCATCGAACAAACCAACCGTGATGGGACCTATAACCCAGGATTGGACCGAATCAAGGGTACTGCGGATGATGTTTTTGTGCCCTACCGGTTCAACATAGATCCAACTTACATACCCGCAAATATATTGGATACCTTTTACACGGCACCTGACTCCTACGGATACATGTCCGGTTATGCGCCAAATGCACAAAGCAGGGGCATTGCAACATTGCCAGGCGGTATTCCAATTGTCAAAAATAATGTGATTGTTGGTGGAATTGGTGTTTTCTACCCCGGCGCAACTGGGTTTGCGACTGAGGAAAATTCCATCCTCTCCTCAACCTATGACCCAAATAAACTTGATCGGTCAATGGAAGCTGAGTATTGCGCCTTTGTGGCCTCGGGTGGTTTCCCATCCGGGGGAGCAGCACAAAACCAACCAGTTGGAGGCATACCATTACCATCGGATGGAACTTTTGGCCTTAATGCAGCCTTAAGCACCACTCGAATCGACCTGGTGGGAATAACCCTTCCCATCTTTGGTCCTCCCGGTCAAAATGGAACCACTCAACTCCTGCAATTCGGACAATCTTTGGGAGAAGGAACAGCAACCAATAGTTTCCTTGCCAACCTGCTTCCAAGGGATGGGATGACAAATTATGTCCAATACACAGGTTCACCACCCAATTTGATTCCTGTTGGCGTGGCGACCCAGCAAGTTTTTGCCGGTCTTTTCGCACCTGAAGGTTATTTGGTGACACCACATGACGGTGTCAATTTCACCGCTGCACAGGTAAATACCATCATCATGCAATCGGTGAACCAGGCATTGCAAACAAGATCTGCGATCCGACTGCCTTTAAACCAGAATGCCAAGATGACAATTGCGGTAACCGATGTGACTGGTGAAGTACTGGGTTTATTCCGCATGCCGGATGGAACGACATTCTCACTTGATGTCGCGGTTGGCAAGGCGCGCAACCTTCGTTACTACAACGACCCCACACAATTACAGGCGATTGACCAGGTGCCAGGTGTGCCCGCGGGAACAGCATTCACGAATCGCACAATCAGGTATCTCGCATTACCAAGATTTCCCGAAGGTATTGATTATCCTCCAGGGCCATTCTCACAAATCAATGACGGGGGCACCAACCTCAACACCGCCCAGACGGTTGGGATTCCCCTGCCCGCATCAGCCTTCCAAAGCGTGTTTGGGTTCTCTTCATTCCATCCTGGAAGTAACTTCAGGCAACCTGCAACCGCAACGACTCCGATTCAAAACCAGAATGGTGTCATTTACTTCCCTGGTTCCTCGGGAATTTATGTGGGTGGCCAGCTTATTTCAGGTTTTGGAATCAGCGGTGACGGGGTTGACCAGGATGATGTGGTTACATTTGGTGGTCAGGCCGGGTTCAATGCACCCGATTCACTCAGGGCGGATTTCCAATTTGTGCGTGGCGTTCGCCTGCCTTACCAGAAGTTCAATCGTCAACCAATTCTTCCCCAACCATGATTCAACTGTTAAAACAAAAAGCCTTCCTTACACCCAGGTAAGGAAGGCTTTTTGTTTGAATATGACATGAGCTACTTTTTGGCTTTGACTTGGACAGGTGGCTTGAACATCACCTTGGTGTCACTTTCAAATTGCTCGATCTTTTCAATGCGCCTTGAATGACGTCCCTTTTCAAATGGCGTTTCCAACCAAATTCTAACCATGCGCTCAATCAATTCCTCGCCAAGCAAATCAGCGGAAAGACAAAGAACATTGGCATCGTTATGCCTTCTGCTCATTTCAGCGGTGATGCTGTCGTGGCATGGAGCGGCACGAACTCCGGAAACCTTGTTGGCTGCGATGCACATCCCTATGCCGGTGCCACAAATCAATATTCCCCTATGCGCCTGTTTTTTACTTACAGAATTGGCAACTTCAAAAGCGAAGTCAGGGTAATCAACACAATCTTCGTTGGCAGGTCCCATGTCCAGAACCTCGTGCCCCATGCCCGAGAGAAAATTAATGATGCGTTGTTTGACATTATAACCACGATGGTCACTTCCGATTGCGATTACCATGGTATGGTACCCTTGATTTCCAAATAGATCTGGTTCAATCATATTATCACCTTATTCGACTAGGAGAGTAATTTAAAAACCAAATGCTGGAGATTTTCCTGAATTTCGGCCAAACATCGACTGTAAGTGATCTCATCACCCCCGAATGGATCACTGATATCCGCACCGGAAAAACTCAACAATTGAACTGGTAGTTTTTGGTCATGAAAACGATTTTTTATAGTGTCGAGATGGTTTTTGGTCATGACTAAAACCGCGTCAGCATGCTGGAGCAAATCAAGATTGACATACCTGCTCTGATGATCCTCAAGGCTTACCCCGAGTTTTTGAACCACAAGTGTTGCGTTTGAGGAGGCAGTCATTCCATCGCTGGCAGCCAACCCTCCGGAAAGAATTTCATATCCCCTGTTTTCAAGCTCATTTATCGGACACCCAATTTTTTCCGCAAGCAACTTTTTGAAAACAATCTGGGCCATCGGACTCCTACAGGTGTTTCCCGTGCAAACGAAGACAATTTTCATTCTCCGCTTAATGTTTTCCACCATGACTCCACTTTGCCTTGAAAAGTTCGGGACCTTGCCGTTATTGGCATACAGCCTTCCCAATATAATTCGTACCCGATGCGAAAATATTTTCAAAGCTACAGCTAATTGTAGTTTCTTGGCATCCTCCAACAATTGCACTTGATGATTCTTAACAGAAACTTAACTAAGAAAAGCAATCTTGAAGGAAATGGTCTCCATCCTTGAAAACTTGAAAAACTGAAAGTAAATTAGAGTAAAAATGGAAAAATCTTGCAATAGAAGACTTGAATTGTGAGAAATTTTATCAAACGGCCTTCTCAATCCACCCCCCGCCAAGGACCCTGTTCCCATCGTAAAAAACAACCGCCTGCCCGGGTGTGATCGCACTTTGGCTTGATTCAAATTCCACTTCCGCAGTTTCATCCCCTGATCTTATAACCAAAGCCTGAGAGGCTTTGTGACGATAACGAATTTGAGCTTGGCAGGCAATTTTCTCATTCAATGGTATATTTGCCAGCCAGTTCACGCCTTTCGATATAAGTCCTTTAGATAAAAGACCTTCCATCTCGCCCACCACAACTTTGTTTTCTTCAGGAACAATTTTAAGAACATATTTACGCTGGCCAGCAGCGAACCCAAGACCTTTCCTCTGCCCTATGGTGAATCGCTCAATACCATCATGTTTAGCAAGTGATTTTCCAGATTCATCGACAATCGTTCCTGGCCTGTTCGATTCGGGCATGCGGTTTTTAATCATTTTGGCATGGTCGCCATCTGGCACAAAACAAATCTCAACACTATCAGGCTTATCAGCAACACTCAAACCCGAGGCAAAAGCAAGCTCACGAACCTGCTCCTTTTTCATTTCTCCAAGGGGGAATATGATTTTTTCCAAGATCTTTTTCTTCAACCCATGAAGCACATAAGACTGGTCCTTATCAGGATCAACTGCCCGATGCAATTGTGCCCCATCAGTGCCATGTACTATTTTCGCATAATGCCCGGTTGCGATATGATCGACTCCAAGCATTTCGCCATAGGACCATAATTGACCGAATTTAAGCCAATTATTACAAACTATACAAGGATTTGGAGTCCTACCAATGAGGTATTCATTTGCAAAATAATCCATGATTTTGCCGAACTCAGCCTCAAAATCCAAGGCATAAAATGGAATATCAAACTTATCCGCGACTCGCCGCGCATCTCCCGCATCCAAGGCGCTGCAACAACCTTTTTTTCTTTCCGTTCGGGCATCCTCTCCACCATGCACACCCGTTCTCATGAATACCCCAATGACCTGATAACCTTGGTTAACAAGTAATTGGGCACACACGGAACTATCAACCCCCCCTGACATTGCAAGGAGGACTTTTTTTGGCATGAATACCTCGAAAATAATTTCAAATCAGTCCTATCATTATCTTAGCAATCATAGAACAAACGGAGTTAGATATATGAAATTTCGAGTGGGTAAAAATAGAAGGGTTGATTTAAGGGATAAATATTCCGCCTATAACGAAAGTTCCGGATTAACTGTTACTATAATCAAATTCCCTGTTTCTTGTTGGAACAATCACTTCTGAAGGGAAGCTTTGTACCGTAAGCTCAACTATAGGCAAGAATAAAAATAATTCTTACCATTAAAGCAAAATTAAGGGCCAAGCGATGCGAATCGCACTAGTTTCCTCAGAAGTGGTTGGTTTTGCAAAGACTGGCGGGTTAGCCGATGTTGCAGGTGCTCTTCCCCCAGCTTTGGAATCCCTCGGAGAGGAAATCATAGTTTTTTTGCCGATGTATCATTGCATAAGGCAAACTGGCAACTTTGAATCCACCAATATCCGATTTCAGATACCCCTCGGCCCCCATCTGGTCCAAGGGTCCCTTGCCAAGTCAAAAATACCCGGCTCAAATGTCACTGTTTACCTTGTTGAAAACCAAGACTTGTTCGAAAGGGATAACCCCTCATTTGGCAGGGGTATCTACCAGTTCCTGGGATCTGAAGGGGCCAAGAAAGATTACCCGGATAATTCCGCCAGGTTTTATTTTTTCACCCAGGCTGTCCTGGCTTCTTTTCCCCAACTCGGATTCTGGCCTGATGTGGTGCATTGGAACGATTGGCAATGTGGCCTAGGCCCCGTTCTACTCAGGGAAAAATATGACCGGACTGAAAACAAGCCCCTTGCTGAAAAGTACCAAAAAGTCAGAAGCCTCATGACCATCCACAATATTGCCTATCAGGGCAATTTCTGGAAGGAAGACATGAACATGATCCACCTGGGGTGGCATTTGTTTAATTTAAACCAGCTCGAATTCCATGATAATCTTAGTTTTCTCAAGGCTGGAATTGTTTTCTCCGACCAGATCAACACCGTTAGCCCGACTTATGCCAGGGAAATCCAAACACCTTACTATGGCTATGGCTTGCAAGGCGTGCTGACTGCTTTGGCAGGCAAACTCACAGGAATTGTGAATGGCATCGATTACAAAGTGTGGGACCCCTCAAGGGACCCATTGATTGCCGGTAAATTTGATGCCCGAAATATCCAGCCCGGAAAATCCACCTGCAAGAAGGCACTCCAGCATGAGCTCGGGCTTGAGGTCAATCCTTCCATACCTATGGTCGGCTTGGTTGCAAGGCTTGTTCAGCAAAAGGGGCTGGACCTTGTCATCGAGAGTGCATGGCGCATGATGGAATTAGGCATCCAGTTTGTTGTTTTGGGTGAGGGTGATTCATACTATCAAAACGCCCTGGTGCAACTGCAGGCAACCTTTGCTGGAAAAGTCGCCCTTAATTTTTCCTTCAGTGAATCCATGGCCCACAAGATCGAGGCGGGGGTTGATTGCTTCCTCATGCCAAGCCTTTACGAACCTTCGGGGCTGAACCAGCTTTACAGCATGCGCTATGGAACCCTGCCTGTGGTACGGGCCACGGGCGGCCTCGCGGACACGGTCACCGATGCCAACCCCGCCACACTTGCGAATAATTCCGCCACTGGATTCAGCTTCAATGCCTACAGCTCAGCCGCACTTTTTGACTGTATGCACAGGGCCATTGATTGTTACCGAAATCACCAGCAGGATTGGATTAAAATCCAGCGCAATGCCATGATGCAGGATTGGTCATGGAACCGCAGTGCTGGAAATTACCAGCAACTCTACCGTACAATAGTATCCAGCCAAGCTTAATTCCTCCCTGAAAGAGGGCATGATTCATAATGGCTGATATTTCCCTGGCTTTTTTATGGCATCAACACCAACCTTATTACCCTGATGATTTCACAGGCGAAAATCCCATGCCTTGGGTGAGATTGCATGGCGTAAAGGATTACTATGGCATGCTATTGCATCTCATGGAATTCCCCACCATGCGCTGCACAATCAACCTGGTTCCCAGCCTGGTTGAACAATTGCTCCAATACACCGAGCAAGGCCGTTCTGACCGATTTCTTGATGTGTCCAGAATGAACGCGGACAACCTCGGGGAAGCTGAAGCTGTTTTTTTGCTTGATAATTTTTTCATGGCCAACCCTCACCAGATGATTCTTCCCTTTTCAAGGTATGCGGAGTTATACAATCGAAGGGGAGCCGGGAGGTGTTCGGCACAGGAGGCTTTGCGCAGATTCAACTCCCGGGACCTGAGGGATCTACAAGTATGGTTTAACCTCGCATGGGTGCATCCAATCGCGGTTTCCCAGGATCCCTTTCTTTCCAGCCTTGCAACCAAGGGAAGGAATTTTACAGAGGAAGAGAAAAACCTGCTGTTGGACAAGCACCTGGAAATTTTGCGCAAAGTTCTACCCCTCCACAAAAAACTCCAGGATGATCGACAGGTGGAGATTACCACAACGCCCTATTTTCATCCGATTGTACCCTTGTTGCTGGATAAGAAATTCGCCCGCGAAGCCCTTCCTCAAATCCAACTTCCCCCATATCAGGGTGGTTACATCGAGGATGCCAAAGTTCATTTTCAATATGCGGTTGACCAGTACAAATCCATTTTTGGAACTCAACCTTTGGGAATGTGGCCTTCGGAGGGAAGTGTTTGCCAGTCGTTTATTTCCCTCGCGGAAAGCTATGGGTTTCGCTGGATTGCAACCGATGAGGAGATATTATCCGCCAGCACCCATGGCGAGGTCAGCAGGGATTCCCAAGGATATGTGCGTAATCCGCAAAAACTTTACGCCCCATACAGGGTCCATGATTCAGGCAAAAGCATCAACATCGTATTCCGGGACCACGCCCTCAGTGACCTAATTGGCTTCAGGTATCAACATAGCGAACCCCAGGCCGCGGCGCAGGATTTCATCCACACCCTCCAGGAAATCGGGAAGTCCATCAATTCTGATAAACCGGCCTTGGTCACTGTCATTCTCGATGGGGAAAATTGCTGGGAACATTATCCCGGTGGCGGAGTTGATTTTATCAGGACGCTTTTTCAAAAATGCACATCAACCCCCGGCTTGCAGTCCGTCAGGATCGGAGATTACCTTGAAAGCAACCCTCCATCAAACAACCTTGATCATCTTTTTGCAGGATCCTGGATCAACCACAATTTTGCCATCTGGGTTGGACATGAGGAAGACAACACCGCCTGGGATCTACTTCATAAGGCCAGGGAATATCTGAAAACCAAGCAGGATTCCTGTCCTGCGGAAACATTGCGGAAAGCCTGGCGGGAAATATACATCGCCCAGGGAAGTGACTGGTTTTGGTGGTATGGTGATGATCATTCATGCGCCCAGGATGCCCTTTTTGATGAATTATTCCGAAGACATCTCAAGAACGCGTATTCATTCCTTGGTGAAATGCCGCCTGTGGAGCTTGACAGGCCCATCCGAAAGAAAGGTGCCCGAAACATTCACACCCTCCCAAGGTCGTTTCTCGAGATACGGATCGATGGCCTTCCCAGATTTTTTGAATGGCTTACCGCCGGCCATTATGCCTGCCAGGGTGAGCGGGGCACAATGGCCATGACAACCAAGGGCCCGCTGAGGGATGTTTACTTCGGATTTAATCTTCAAAAATTATTCATCCGGATAGATTGCATCTCAGATGCAAGACAAACCCTTGGGCAATATCACAAAATAAAGATTGTTTTTTTGGAGCCGAAGGAGCATCAAATCCAGATCGATATTTCAAACATCGAAAGTCCATCAATAACCCACCTTTTTGAAAACGCCCAGTTAAAAACAACACTTGAAATAGCCATCCAGAAAGTGGTTGAATTATCAATTCCTTTTGACGATCTGGGTGTTATGGAAAACGCCACCGTTTCCTTTTATGTGGAAATTTTGGAAAATGAACTTGGAAGGGATCGCGCACCCAGGGAAGGATTAATCACCTTTAAGAGACCGGGGCGGGATTTTGAACAAATCATGTGGGATGTATGATTTGATCCAAGCCCATGAAAATGAATGACAAATGGACCGGAGGAATTTTTAGTAATGCCAGAACTTCGCAAGGATCCGATTGTCGGGCGATGGGTGATCATCGCGACTGAACGGGCCCGCAGGCCAATGCCGGAATCCACGGAACCCATGCTGGCACCAGGTGGCTTCTGCCCTTTTTGCGAGGGCAACGAGGACCACACTCCTAATGAAATCTTTGCCTTCAGGCAACAAGATACACTCGTGGACCAACCGGGTTGGCGTGTCAGGGTGGTTCCCAACAAATTTCCCGCTTTGAAAATTGAAGGTAATCTCCAAAAAAAAGGCGATGGAATATATGATCACATGAATGGCATCGGGGCACACGAGGTCGTGCTTGAATGCCCATTTCACGAAAAAAGTATGGCCCAGCTTCCCGAATCCTACATCAGGGAAATTCTTTGGGTATACCACGAACGACTCAACGACCTTAAAAAAGACCCAAGAATGGTCTATGGAATGATATTCAAGAATGTGGGTATTGCCGCGGGAGCCTCCATGGAACATTCCCACAGCCAGATTATTGTCACCCCGATTCTTCCAGTGAATGTCCTTGAGGAAATGAACGGGGCCCTGGAATTTTACAATTACAGGGGAAGATGCATTTATTGTGATATCATTTCCCAGGAACTAAAGGCGGACTGCAGAGTAATCATGGATTCCCCTGGATACTTGGTCATCGCTCCTTATGCCAGCAGATTTCCTTTTGAAACCTGGATCATACCCAAGCACCACGGCAGCAACTACGAAAACACATCAAAAAGTGAGCTTGAAGAGTTGGCGGTTGTTCTGAAAACAGTTTTATTAAAACTTGAGATCGCATTGGATGGCCCGGCATACAATTACATGATTCATACAGGCGCGTTGAATTCCCCGCCAACGACTCATTATCACTGGCACATTGAAATAATACCAAGATTAACAAAGGTGGCGGGTTTTGAATGGGGCACTGGTTTTTATATCAACCACATACCACCGGAACAGGCTGCATCGGTGCTACGAAACACTGATACTGATGGTATTTAGATCAACGGGCTCCAAAGTAATAAAGACTAAGAAAGAGGGCCGCATGCCTTAACCAACCAGGCAACCCTGAAGGACCATGGATAAAGAATATCGCAGCCGTGCTTGCAACGGTTATAAGCACCAACATCGCTTGCATATCCTGCCAACGGGACAGTAGGGAATTCGTACCAGCCTTCATGAATGATTTGGCAAAATAGGCAATGATCATACCGGAGATGTAAGCTCCCACCGCGCCAAAAATCGGAACAACATTTGGATCAAAAAGTCTTCCCTGCTTATAAAGAAAAAAACCTGAAGCTCCAAATGCCAGGAGGATCAAGGCCCTTATCACACCGGTAGGCAAATAAAGAGGCCTGGTTTCAGGAGGGAGGATACCTTCTTTTTGCAACCTTGGAACAGCTTCGGGGGGAATATTTAAAAATCTGCGCCTTGAAAAGTAATGAGCCAAGGCGATCAAGAGGGTTTCATTCCACAAGATATCAACTTCACGACCTGCCATCATTTCATTGATCACAACAGCGAGAATCAAAAGCGTAAGCAGGGCACGCACACTTCCCAATGGAAGGCCCAACGGAGGTCGTATTGGGTTATCTGAATCTGTTATTTGTGACATTTCATTCCTTGAAAAAGCTAATTCAAAAATCCGATGTAAGTTCCAATAATTTCATCAAAAAACATAAGTGGGAATATGGTTGTTGATTAATCACAGGCAACCACATTTTCAAACTTGGTCATCGTTAAGTCAATATATTCCCATAGTTTTAATTTTTAATGCATAATCAAATAGCAAAACATCGATCCAAAAGATTTGAAGGATTCAAGGAAGAGACAAGAAGCAAAGACATAAGCTATTAATCCAAATAATTTTCACCAATTAAAATATTCTTCAAATCTCAGAGACAGAAAAAATCATTTTTAAAATGATACAAGTTCTAAAAAATGCAATATATACACTACTAAAGTTCATATTTTCCTTGTCATATCCAACTATGTTCATTTCCAAATTTAATGGCTTAATTATTGTCAAGTTGTAAAAAATGGAACTTTGGGCAATTAAAACAAAGAATGTAAAGTTTAGTTCAGAGCATATTTTTAAAATTTGCCCAAATAGTTGAAATATTTAACAACTACAGTCGAATAATTAAATGTGGTTATTTTGTGACACAAAACAAGAGAACTTTTTATGCAAAAATTGGTATAGGATTGGAACTAATTCCTTGTTATTCATCTATGATGTCTAGTAGGGTTAGTTGGAACAAACAAACTTTTAAAAAATTATACAGCTAGGAGTTCAAAAATGACCGAAGTTGAAATCCCAAAAATAAAAATCCAACCTGAATCCAGCTTACTTGCAAAGTTATTTGCCCGAATTGGTGAACCAGTGGATCCTTTGAAAATATCCGCAGTCAATGTTTACACCAACAAATGGCGAATCAATGTGTGGAAAAGTTCCAATAATCCTTTTCTGCCCAATGCGGGTTTTATCGAATCAAGTTACTTCGTCGAAGTCGGTCCTGATGACGAGATTAAAAGTATTCGATAAATAATCTCAAACATTTTCAGCATTAACCAATGTTTTGGTTGCTAATGAGGTGTCCCTGTTTTTAAGCTTTGGGAACAAAGCCATATTCCAATTAGTATCACGAAAACCGCACTGACCAAGGGAAGAAACCTTGAGATATATTCAAGCCACTTCCCTGTTGTGCCAGATTTAGTCAACACATCCCTTGTTTTAACCACTATAAATCCAACCACCACCAATACTCCCGCCAAACCAGCGCTAAAGGCCAGGAGCAAAGGCAAAGCTATGGCTATCAAACCGGAGCTTAATGCAAAAAGAAGCATTGCAACTGCGTCCCAGCAAGGAACAATACCCCCAACAATTCCCAGTACCACGATTCCTTTCCAGCCTGCATCGGGAGTTTTAAAAGACACCGTTCCATCCGAATGATGCTGATGGGAAGCCCCAGGACCATGAAAATGATCCGCTTGCCCTAGGATGCGCCTTAAAAATAGCCATGCACCAAGAGCAACTATCGTGATTCCACCGACAAAACCCAATATCGTCTGGACATCCGCGGGAGCCGCCTTCGGAAAAAAAACCGGCAGCAATATTGCGACTAATATAACAGCACCCGTATGGGAAACGGTCGTAACCACACCCAGGAGAACCGCATGGGCAAGTGTTCCCTTTTCACCAACAAGATAAGCGGCGGCAAGGGTTTTTCCATGGCCGGGTGTAAGGGCATGAGCCGCACCAAAAAGCGAGGCGAATAAAAAAAGCAACCAATAATTTCGCTTCCCATCCAATAAAAGATCAAGGAGGGAATCCTCATGGTTTTTCTGAATATTTGAATCGGTGTTTGGCAAAATAGGAGATTGCGCTGGGGAATCATTTCCCTCAAACTTGAAACTAAAACTCGCGTGCCTTAATGACTCCGCTTCTTTGGGTCCGCGGTCAAGGGGATGTTTTGCAACTAACTCAGGGTCAGGCAGATGAAGATCAGTTAAAATCGCGACATCCGTTGGAGCGGTGAGAATTTCCAACTTTGAAAAATCATCCTCCGCGTAATTACCCTCACGAAATTTAAAAGCGTGTGAAACAGCAGATGCAGATTCAAAAGGGGCCTCGAATCGAAAAAAACATTGCAGATGATTATTGAATTTCAGTGATCTTTGAGTGCAGGAAAATGAAAGCATTTTGCCATCGACACTGGCGATTAAATTTAACCCCAAAACATCCGCCATGTAACTCGCAAAGGTATCGTGTAGTTGTTCACGAGTGCGGATTTTCTGCCGAACTTCCTCAGGCAGCGAACCTATATCCCGTGCGGCCCTTAACTCATCAACTTCCAAAAGATAATCCAATTGGACGGAATTGTTTAAGATTCGAATTATAATTGTACGGTCATGATTTTCCGAAAGCAGGGGATGTGCGCAAAGGCATCTGGCTTGGGCTAACAAACCAAAAAAAACAAAAAGATATAGCAGACTATTTCTTCGGCTTGGCATGACTAAGAGCCATCAGTGCGAAACCTGTGACCAGATTGGGATCACCCTCCATCCAACGATCCTGCGGATTGGACCAGGAACCATCAGGGGATTGTTTTTTAGCAAGGGTAACAGCCAATTCATCTTTCCATTTGTGGGAAACACCCTTGGAATCTTTAACCTCGGTGACTTCCAGGGCATCCAGGGCCTTTGCCATGGTGTTGTAGTAATAAAAAATTCCCCATGCGGCACGCTGGGGAGGCATACCGGGGTTGGATTCGAGGCTGTAATTATTGCTGACCCATTCATAAGCTTTTTTTACCCTGGGATCATCTTTGGAAACTCCGCAATAAATCATGCTTTTAATTCCGGCATAAGTCATGCTTGCATAACCGGGCATGGATCCATCCTTTGCAGGGCCATCGGCATTTCGAACACCACCACCTTCAGCAGCAGAATAAATAAAACTACCATCATTTATTTTTCCAGCCCAGGGTTGATCATTGTTTTCACTTTTTAGATTTTGACATCTACTTACAAAAACAATGGCTTTCTTGAATGCGGGATCATCCTTTGGAACCCCGGCAGCAACCAAGGCATCGAGATAAAAAGCTGTGTTCGAAAGATCCGGGCGTGACTTACTGTCGTATCCCGCACCCCCATAATAATCATCCTTGGGGTTTTTTCCCTCGGTTTCATCCCACTGCAATTGCTTGAGAAATTTTGCGGCATTACCCACCACGGCCTTGTAGGAATCCTTGTTGGCGGAACTTAGCGCCATCACATTCACTGATGTGACATAATTTTGCAACTGAACACGCGGATCAATTCCGGCAATATGCCCAGACTTGGTATTGATCAGGCTTTCAATGTATTTAAGCCCCTTGGCAATCATTGGGTCATCGACGGAAATTTTCCCTGTTTTGATCAGGCCAGTGATAATAATCCCGGTGATTCCGGGGCTGGACTTTGAACTCCAGGAACCATCTTCCGCCTGGTTTTTTCGGAGATAGTTGATCGCCTTTTCAACAGAGGAATTCCAAGCATCATTTGGGTCAGTTTGAGCTCCTGAAAAGCCCACGAAAACAATGGCCATTATTAAAATTGAGGAAAAATATCTGGCTTTCATGGCAATCCCTTCAATGATAATCACGCTTGGAATTTCCCACATGTTTATTGTAGACAACAATCGAAAAAATGAAATAAAAAAGGCGCAAACCGTTTTAACAGTTTGCGCCCTTGAAATCCTGATAATGCGATCAACCAACAATCGCAAGAATATCATCCTCTGTCATGATGAGGTATTCATTCCCATCAACGGTAATTTCATTTCCAGCATAGGAAGAGAATAGAACACGGTCACCCTCCTTGATTTGAAAGGGAGCGCGCTTGCCATTGTCCAAAACAGAACCTTCACCCACGGAAAGAACTTTGCCCTGCCTGGGTTTTTCCCTGGCGCTATCCGGAAGAAGAATTCCACCGGCAGATTTATCATCTGCTTCAAGTCTTTTGACAACAATTTTATCATTCAGGGGTTTCAAAGCCATTGCAACATAACTCCTCAAATGCCAATTATCTAGTAAGGTGACTTAAATGAAGGCTTAATCACCACTTTTTAAACGCCCGTAGAAACGGGTCAGGGCCTTCATTACCGTGTAAAGCACCATGCCACGGTTCACAGGTTTTGGTATCACACTGTAGACCGATGCCTGATGAGCCTGCCTCATGACGGTTTCTGTAGGGTCACCGGTAACAAGGATCGCTGGTAACATTGTATGAACCTGGCGAACAAGATGCAGTGTTTCCAAACCGGTTAGATTTGGCATATGCATGTCAAGAAGCACCAGATGAACTTGTTTTTCCTGAATGAGATCAACGGCTTCAACGCCCGATGACGCTAAAAGTGTACGATAACCCTCCTGCTCGACAATTTCCCTCAAGGCCTCACGGGCCGGAGTATCATCATCTGCTATCAGGATCGAATAATTTTGGTTCGTGGCAACAGCCATGCCACTGACCCCATTGGAAAAAAAGTTGGTAAGACCCCCACCCTATTCACAAGGATGGCAAGCTGGAAATCCGCATTTCCAGCAGTCAATATGAGCAAATTATGTACCGCATATGGCAGTAGCATAATAAATAAATCATAACTCGTTATATTGTAAATGGATAGCCCAATTTACATGTAAAATTAGGTGCTCGCCATAAGTCTGCCAACAATGAAGATTTATGTCATATTGGCAGTAATGATACTTAACTAAAAGGCAATAAAAAAGGCGCTTAAAAAAAGCGCCTTTTTCAACAAATTCATTAAAAACAACTATGATTTATTACCACTTGCCAACTTTGGTTTAGTCCACAAATAATCAGGATTAAAATCATTTTCATCCAATCGCGTCGGGAATTGGAATCGATCATACTTGTAATATTCAACTTCATGGTTTGTTTCATCGAAGGTGATAATCAGCATGGGAAGTGAGGATTGAGGATCAAAACAGACAATCCTTCGCCCACCTTTTGGTAATTCATTCTCAACACCTGCGGGAATAAAGTGTTCCAGCGACTCAACGGGAAATCCAAACTCCGGTCTCTTGTTGGCGGCGGTGTATTTGACCGATCCATAACGCATATCACCCTTGGACTGACCGATGATCGCACGACCAAGGCCTTCCACCAGGGGAACAAAACCTGCATCCTTGATGTTGTGCCTGCTTGCGCTTCTTACCAATATGCTGTCTGGGGCAAAAGCCATCCGTTTACCTGCTGGCATGAACGGTACATCACCAGCCGCAAGCAATGTATGAATTTTGTTCTCATACATTCCCTCAACATAAACAACCTCCCTGCCAACCCCTTCGCTATCAAGCCATTTAAAATAAATGCTCAAGGGTGCTTTTCGATATTTGAGAAGCAAAGTTTCCTGTGGCTTGTTCTTTCCATTGATGACTTCCTTGCGCACCAATCGAACAATGTAAGAATCCAAAGTTGCAAGCCTCGCCATGGTCTTATGATAAAGATTACGGGCTGGATCATTGGAAACTTCGATTGGCTTTGGGGTTGTGTTATTGTTTGGGGTTACACCCAGCACGCCAAATGGAGAGACATTATTATTGGCCAAATTCCCGGGTACAGCGGTTGTTTGGTTTGCAATATCCGCGGGAGATTTTTCAGGAATGTTGTTGGAATTATTCAGCGCTGCATTGGTGCGGACCAAATCATTGGAATTTTGATTATTTTTAGGTATGGGCGGAAGAGGCACAAGAGACACTTCTGCAGGCCTTGGGGTGCTAGGGTTTGTATTGGATGCTGCGGGAATTCGTAGTTCAGGACCAGGTTCGGCGCTCACCGCCCTGGTTCGCATCGCAGGCCGCTGCATGGCAACATTGTTTCCAACATTATTTCGTTGCGCCATCATTTGGCCACAACCACTAACAAATAAAACACCCAGCATTGCAGAAGCGATGTGCCATTTGTTTCCAACTACCATACAGATTCCCTTCCGTTCACTTGCTCAAATCTTTACTAATTCAAGGAGCATCCTGCGCCTCAATGGGGCGGGACCATACAGTAATATATTTACAAAATACAGAGGAACATTTTCAACTTTATCAAAGTATAAGAAATATAGGCAAAATAGGGGGCTGTTTTTTGAGATATTTTAAAAAAACTTTTAACTTTATTCAAAATAAGTTAAAGATCCCTTCTAAATGCTACTCAAGTATATCAACTTTAAAGCTGGTAATAAATCGCCAATAGCACATTTATTCACAAATCAATTTAAAACGATTAAGAATTGATAATCTCATCCAAGGGAAGAATGAAAGGATTTCATGACCTTGAATTTATAAATCAAACCGAACCCCTTGCGCCAATTGCAATTGGTTTCCCCCGTTGATGGTGCAAGTCTGCCTGCGCATGTAGTTTTTCCAGCAGTCGCTTCCTGATTCCCTTCCACCTCCGGTGTCTTTTTCACCACCGAACGCCCCGCCAATTTCCGCACCGGATGTTCCTATATTCACATTTGCAAGTCCACAATCACTCCCGCGGTAACTGAGGAACTCTTCCGCCTCACGCAAGCTATCCGTGAAAATAGCGGATGATAAACCCTGATGAACCCCGTTGTTATACCTGATGGCATCCTCAAGATTATGATAAGGCATCACATACAAAATCGGTGCGAAGGTTTCCTGCTGAATGATTTGCATTTCAGGATTTGCAAGTATGATGGTGGGTTCGACAAAATAACCTTTATCAAGAATCCTATTCCCGCCCGTCAGAACTTTACCGCCCTGCTTTTTTGCCTCTTGAATAGCCCACATCATTTTATCGACTGCGTTTTCGGAAATTAACGGCCCCATCAGGACTCCCTCCTCCCATGGATCGCCCACTTTTATACCGCGATAGGCTTCGCGTAATTTTTCCAAAAACATTATCTCAATGGAATCATGCAAAAATAATCTTCTCAGCGTGGTGCAGCGCTGCCCCGCAGTGCCCGCAGCCGAAAATAATACCGCGCGTAAAGCCTGTTCCATGTTCGCACTGTGCGATATTATCGCGGCGTTATTACCACCAAGCTCCAGCAGGCTTCTTCCAAGTCTCTGGCTCACTTTTGATCCAAGGACTTTTCCCATTTCACAACTACCCGTCGCGCTAACAAGGGGAATTCTCCTGTCTTCCGCGATCCATTCCGCTGCAAGATGCATTTCACTTATGCACAGGGAAAAAACATCCGCATGGCCATTTTCCCTCATGATTGAGGAAACAATTCCTAGAATGGCAACGGAAGTGACAGGCGTGTGTGTTGAAGGTTTCCAAATTGAACTATCACCACAGATAGCAGCGAGTATGGAATTCCAGGCCCAAACAGCGGCGGGAAAATTGAACGCACTAATTATCCCCACGATGCCCAACGGATGCCATTGTTCAAAAAGCCGGTGATCCTTTCTTTCACTTGCCATGGTCAACCCGTGCAATTGCCTGGAAAGACCCAGTGCGAAATCGCACATGTCAATCATTTCCTGAACCTCTCCCTGCCCCTCACTCAGGATTTTCCCGGTCTCCAAGGTGATGAGCAGACCAAGGTCTTTTTTGTTTTTTCGCAGAGCCGCGCCGATCTGCCTGATGATATCCCCCCGTTTTGGAGCGGGAACCTTGCGCCATTTTTCGAATCCCTCAACCGCGCTTGCAACCACTTGTTCATAGTTCTTCCGGGAAGCGCTCATCACCGACGCAATCGGTTTTTTATCCGAGGGATTTATTGATTCAATCTCCATCCCCTCTGGCCTGGTGATCCAATCACCCGCATAAACACCACTGTGGGTATGATGGATACCAAACTTTTCCAACAGCTCATTTATCATCGATCCACCCTGTTATTTCCGATAAAACCTCATCCAAAATCCGAACCGCTGTTTTTGCATCCCGCTCCCTGATCACCAAGGGCGGGCAGAAACGAATCCCACTAACCCCGCATCCCAGCAGGAGCAGGCCTTTTTTAAAACAAGCCTGCACAACTGCATCCCGTTCCCTCGATGCTGGTTCCCGACCATCACGATCCTTGACCAGGTCGATTGCAAGCATCAATCCTTTTCCCCTCACATCGCCTATCAGGCTATGTTTATCTTTCAACGCATCAAGAAGATCAAACATGAATTGGCCGACCTTTCGAGCATTATCCATCAATCCCTCTTCCAAAAGGGTTATGGTTTCCAATGCCGCGACACATGCCACGGGATTACCCCCAAAGGTGCTGGCATGGGATCCCTTGGGCCAATCCATGATTTCCGACTTTGCTATCATCGCGCCCAAAGGCATTCCCGAAGCTATACCCTTGGCAAGGCAAATGATGTCTGGTTCAATTCCAAAGTGTTCAATAGCAAACATTTTTCCCGTGCGACCCATGCCCGACTGCACCTCATCAGCGATGTAAAGAATTCCATGCTTCTCCGCCAGCGTCTTCAAATTGCGATGAAACTCGATTGGAGGAACCACATAACCACCCTCGCCCTGAATGGGTTCCACGATAAATGCAGCCACTTCATCCGGGGAAACCGTGTGCCTGAATAATTGTTTTTCAATGCTCTCAACACAAGCTGTCTGGCAAGTGCCATAAACCTTGTTCACCGGGCAGCGGTAGCAATTACCAAACGGGGCATGGCTAACCCCGGGTATCAAGGGATCAAAACCCCTTCGCTGGATGTTTTTACTCGCGGTAAGCG
This sequence comes from Planctomycetia bacterium, assembly GCA_005786805.1. Taxonomy (GTDB): domain Bacteria; phylum Planctomycetota; class Planctomycetia; order Gemmatales; family Gemmataceae; genus UBA969. Next base: position 37,874 of record SYCV01000236.1, read on the forward strand.
AGAGAGATCCCATGGTCCTCCCATGAAAACCACCAAAGAAAGAGATGATTTGTTTCCGCCCTGTATGATAGCGGGCAAGTTTAAACGCCGCCTCGACACTTTCAGTGCCTGAATTTGAAAAAAACACTTTTTTAGCGGATATTCCGGGAGCAAGTGTTGCGAGCTTTTTTGCAAGATTGGCCTGGGGCTCATAATAAAAATCCGTCCCGGACATGTGCAAAAGCATCTCGGCCTGCTTTTTAATCACTTCAACAATCCTGGGATGACAATGCCCGGTGGAACAGACCGCTATTCCGGAGGTGAAATCCAGGAACAGGTTACCATCAACATCCTCGATGGTGGCACCCCAGGCACGGTTAACAACAAGGGGGTAAAATCTTGTGTAAGAAGGGGAGGTGAATTCCTCATCCTGGGCGATGAGCCTTGAAGCTTTGGGACCAGGAAGACTTGTTTTAATTAATGGAACTTGAAGCAACTCTTGATAGGTCATTGCGATTCTCCTTGATTTTAAGGACACGCATTTCAAAACCTGGATGCTTATCTTCCATATTCTATACTTGGTTGAACCTTTCCAGTCTTCAAATGTATAAAATAAATACGAGGGTTCCTGTCACATGCTCGATAACCAAATTGCAGGGAGAAAGCCATGAGCACACCCATTCTTGGTCCACATCATGCTTTGCCATCCAATACCCCCAAAGAGCGCTTTATATTGCAATTATTTGATCAATTATGGGAGAAATATCGTTCTCGGGTCAGCTATGTGGGAAGTTACGAGAAATTAACCAGGGAGTCAGGGGCCTGTTTTTTCAACGATCATGTAGCGTTCAGGACTTTCTGCAGCCAAAATCCCCTTGCGGGCATCTCTTCCATCTCCAGGCTTTTTGAAGCACTTGGGTATCGCGCCGCGGATTGTTATGACTTTGATGATAAGCATCTCAATGCCATTTATTTCCAGCACCCCCAGCCGATGTTCCCAAAGATATTCATATCTGAATTACGCACCTGGCAGCTAAAGCCTGCTTCCAGGCACATCATCCATTCAGCATTAAAAACGCACCGTACCAATCTTCCAGAGTCTTTTCTTGCTGATATCCATCATCTTGAAAGCAAATCTGAGCCTTCAAGATTGTCTCTTTTGGAGGAAGCCGTGGATTTCCTCCATGAACTCCCCTGGAATCTGCCCGAAAAATCCGACTTGATTCAACTGAATACGGAATCACAATATGCCGCATGGGTGTTGGTGCATGGTTACAATGTCAATCATTTCACCTCCTTGATCAATTCACACAAGGTTCCTGAACTGGATGACATAGAAAAAACTTCAAAGGCCCTTTCAGAGGCCGGTGTCCCGATGAAAAAGGAAATCGAGGGTGCCAAAGGAAGCAAACTCAGGCAGACTGCAACTGAGGCTGTAGTGATCGATGTACCTGTCCTGGAAAAAGGCAAATTGTCCTCAACACCTTGGACATACGCCTATTTCGAGCTGGCTCAAAGAGATCCATACAAGGATTCGACAAGCGGCAAAATGGTCAGGTACGAAGGGTTTCTTGGCCAGCAGGCCACCCAGCTTTTTGATATGACAAAAGTCGAATCCAAATCTATTGGAAACGTTACGGTGGGTTAAAAAAACCAGCATCAGCCCATCATTTTGTAAGACTCATCATTAAACCCGACATAGAGCGTGTCTCCCGATAGAACAGTTGGAGCACGAAGATTACCAGTCGGGCCCATGAGCAATGCGGCAATATCATCGTCACTGGGCTTGTCTTTTTTTAAATCTAAGATGGTGACTTTGCTTCCCTTTGCAGCAATGATTTTTTTAGCTTTCTGGGAAAGGGCAAGTGCCTCCTTAACTCCGATTTTTATCTTGGAGGCATCGATCGTTTCAGTGATCACATGTTGGGTATGCTCAAGGAACCCCTGAGCTTTTTTACAGGTTGTTCACCCTTTTCTGTGATATTGCCATGCGATTTTTATTGCCATGATTATCTCCTGTTAATGAACTATAAGTATTATTAGCACCACCATGGATGATAAAAAAATAATATTGTGAAATTGTATGTGGCACGGATAAATCACCATTTATTTGGGGTGGTTATTTGCCGGAGTTTCTACAAAAATCTCATCCTCAACAACGGAAACATTGTAGCAACCAACTTTAAGTCTTGGATTATCCGCCCATGCGCCATCACACAAGCGAAATCGCCAGGCATGCCAGGGACAGGTGACCGTGCCCTCCTCGACATGACCGCCACTTAGCGAGGCACCCATGTGGGGGCAGAAATCATCGATGGCGAAAAACTTTCCATCGTGATGGTAAACTCCCACACACTTTTCCTCGATTTCGATGGTATGGACTTTTCCTTCCGGTAGTTCGCTGACTTTGCAAACCTTGTGAAGTTTTGACATTATTCTGGATCCTTTGGCTTTACTTGGTTGCATAAAAATACACTTTTATTGTACAAAGGAAATAGGTTGATTACCTTGGCGGATGGAAAATAAATCAATGCTTGAAATTGAACAAAAATTTGCTGTTGCATCATTTGGAGAAATTGAAACCATCTTGCGTTCAAGAAATTTGAATCCAGCAAAGGAAGAACACGAGGAAGATCACTATTTAAATGCACCAGACCGGGATTTCGCAAAGACCGGCGAAGCATTCCGAATCCGAAGGATAGGTAATTCAAATTTTTTGACATTCAAGGGACCAAAGATTGATTCCAAAGTAAAGATGCGTGAGGAAATCGAGATTCCCATTCCCGAGGGTGAAACCGGGTTCGAGGATCACCTTAAATTATTCCTGGCCCGTGGTTACAAGTTTGTTGCAAGGGTGAATAAAAAAAGAACAACCTACATTTTAAAAAGCGAAGGGTTTGACATCACCCTTAGCCTTGATGAAGTTGAGACCTTGGGATTGCATGTGGAAGTGGAAATAATTTCCAAAGAGGAAGATTCCGAACGCGCGATTGAAGTGGTGCAAAAAATCTCAAGGGAATTGGGACTTAAGGAAGTGCAACCCAAGTCCTACATCCGGCTGGTCCTGGAGAAAATGAATGCCTGAAATGCAGACCACCAGCACGATAACACAATTAAGGAAGATTATTTCCACCGCCCGGAAGGTTGAAGGAAAAATTGGGTTTGTGCCCACCATGGGGGCGCTGCACCAAGGCCATATTAGTCTGGTGCATGAGGCCAGAAAACATTGTGATTATGTCGTGGTATCAATTTTTGTGAATCCCATGCAGTTCGGGCCAAATGAGGATTTTCACCGTTACCCCCGACCCTTGCAGGACGATCTGAAACTTTGCCTTGATGCCGGTGTTGACCTGGTCTTTCATCCCACTGTCGAGGAGATGTATCCTGCAGGTTTTGCAACCTCGGTTGAAGTGAATGGACTCACGGATCATTTATGCGGCAAAAGCAGACCAGGGCATTTCAAGGGTGTCACCACTGTGGTGATGAAACTATTTGGCCAAGTTCAGCCTGATTTGGCTTTCTTTGGACAAAAAGACGCGCAGCAGGCGCTTGTCATAAGGAAAATGGCAACAGATCTTGATTTACCTCTTGGTATTGTGATCTGCCCCACACTTCGGGAAAAAGACGGCTTGGCAATGAGTTCCCGAAATAGGTATCTCTCTTCAGAGGAAAGATCCAACGCACCCGCGATATATGAGGCACTTTGTCAAATAGAGTCTGAGATAAGATCAAAAAAACACAGTTCATGCATCCCGTACCGGGAGGAACTATTGGCCAGGCTTCGCTCGATTCCCGGGGCGGTTGTTGATTATGCTGAAATTGTGGATGCTGGATCACTTGAGTTCACCCCGGAAATGCGAGGGGAAAAATTGGTGGCGGTTGCCATAAGGTTGGGCACAACCAGATTGATTGATAACATACTTGTAAACACCTCCGCCTGAAACGGTGGCGAAATATCCGAGATTTAAATATGACTCACCCCCTATTCACCCCTGAAATAGAATATTGCATCAAAAGCAATGACCCCGAAACCATGAGGGAATTTTCCGAAGCCCTCCACCCTGCCACGATCGCGGAAGCACTGGATGGAAATTTCAAGGTCGAGGACACCTGGCGGTTTCTCCAGGAAACGCCGATTGATAATCAGGCCGAGATTTTTTCCTACCTTCCCACCGAGGAGCAAGTACGCCTGGTGAAAGGCGTGGGAAGGCCCCATATGGCAAGGCTTATCGAGCGCATGTCGCACGATGACCGGGCTGCTCTTTTAAGGCATCTTGACCCCACTGTCACCGAGGCCATTTTGAGGTTGATCGATGACGCTGAGCGAAGGGACATTGCTTCGCTGGTAAACTTCCCGGAAAACACCGCTGGCGCAATCATGACCACGGATTACGCCTGGCTTCCCGCGAACATCACCGTGGAAGATGCCCTTGAAAGACTAAGGCTTCAGGCTCCGGATCGTGAGACCATTTATTATGTCTACCTCGTTGATGAAAACCGCAGATTGCAAGGTGTTGTTTCATTGCGAAGCCTGATACTCGCGCCCAGGAAAGATATTCTCGCGGATATCATGGAAACCCAGATTGTCACCGTTAATGTGACCGACCCCAAGGACAGGGTTGCCCAATCCATGGCCCGATATGACCTTCTCGCAATCCCGGTGGTCGACAAGGATGCGAAATTGGTCGGAATTGTGACCCATGATGATGCGATGGATGCCGTGGTTTCTGCCGCAACCGAGGATGTCCATCGCATGGGTGGTATGGAACCCATGAAGGACAGCTATCTGGATGCCAGTTTCACATTGGTATGGAGAAAAAGATCGGTATGGCTTTCCTGCTTGTTCCTTGCGGAATTATTCACCTTCACAGCACTGGCTTATTTTGAAGACGCGATCGCCCAGGTGGTGGTGTTAAGTCTCTTTGTGCCCTTGTGTATTTCCACCGGGGGCAATTCTGGATCCCAGGCAGCCACCCTGATCACCAGGGCGATGGCACTGAATGAGGTTAACCGTAAAAACTGGTTTAGGATTTTCAAGCACGAATTATTGATGGGACTTGCACTTGGGCTGACACTGGGTGGCATCGGATTCCTCCGCGCCGCATTGACTCCCGATCATATCAGGGGAAGCTCGCATCCCAGGCATGAAAGTTTCAAGGTCAGGGTTGATCAAAGCTCACCGTTGGTTTCCACCCAGGATGGCGTGTATGAGATCAAACCATTGACGGAACAAATGATCCGCAGCGAGAAATCTGAAAAAATCCGCCTCCCGGAATCCCAAGACATAAAGGAACCCGTGGTTGAAAATGACAGCCTTGTCTACGAATTTCCCAAAGGTTGCTCTTTGATCACCCCTTCAGTCGATCGCTGGCAACTAGCCTTGGTCATTGGTTGCTCGGTGGCGGGCATCTGCCTTTGGGGAACGGTGGTTGGATCCATGCTTCCTTTGGTTTTCGACAGGTTTGGAATAGATCCGGGCATCGCCTCGAGTCCGTTTGTCGCTACTTTCGTCGATGTGACCGGAATTGTAATATACTTTTCCATCGCTGGCGTTTTTCTTGGAAACCTAATGGTTTGATCCCGGGAAAGAAACACCCCCGCAAGTTAATTCCCTTGCGAGGGTGAATCGTTAAATCCGGTATGATACAGCTCAACTTTGCTCTTTGTGCTTTGGCAAAATCACCCTTCGAGTCTCCAAGGGGTCAGATTGGTACCGCCAACCCACAATGCTATCCTTTTCAAACAAATCCAATATAAACCACGCAAGCTGATCTTCCTCGATGAAGGGTATCGCTATGATACCGTTTGCTGGAGAAACCACAAAGATCCCCATGCTTTCCAACTCAGCAACATCCTGCGCGTATTTGGAAGTCGCAAGATCGGTATCAATCAGAGCTTCCTGCTTTGCGATGAAAGCCGACCGGTCCGGCCGCCCAGATCGCTTATCAATCTTTTGGGATCTGTGTTTGGCAAACCGCATGGAAAGGTAGTTTTCCCGCAGGGACCTCAGCACATCCAAGAGATAAGGAAGTGCTTTTACCGCCTGATTATAAGACCAAACTTGAAGATACTTCTGCTTTTGTTTTTTACCCGGATTGCGCTTCATGACTAGGCCCTCCCTAAGAGTAAAGGAAGAGAAACGGCCGAATCTTCCCATTTGGGTACCGTCTCCTAGATTTCACGCATGTTGCATTGATGTGCCCTCAAAAACCAAGATAAACTTTTGAGGACAAAGGCGCCTGGCAAGGATCCGGTCCTGCACAAGCTTTGCATCTCTGCCACCTATATTTTATTAGTCTGACAAAAGGAAAAGTTCATTTAAAAACCATAATTATTCATGTTTTTATAAAAATTTTTCCACTTGTTAGGGACAAGCTTGCAATAATGGAAATATGTTCAAGACACTTAAACTCGGATCTCCATTTGGCATAGGTGTTTACATCCATCCAACCTTTTGGTTGCTGGCTTTTTTCTACCTTTTATCCAATCTTAGGGAGATCTCCTTATTTCAAAGCACACTGGAATTATTAATTCTGTTTGGTGTGTTTTTTTGTGTCATCCTTCATGAATTTGGACATGCCCTGGCAGCCCGGATATTTGGGATACAAACCCGCGACATAACCATATACCCAATCGGGGGCATAGCACGACTTGAAAGAATGAGCGAGGATCCATTCGAGGAACTGGTGATAGCTTTAGCCGGGCCAGCGGTAAATTTCTTGATTGTCATACTACTCCTGCCCATTTGCATTCATTTTTCACCGACCCCATTTGATTTTGAAAACCTCACTCCCCCGAATTCTTTTTCAGGTAGTTTGAACCATTACCTTAAGATGCTAGTCTTGTCCAACGCCGGGCTTTTGATTTTCAATCTCCTGCCTATTTTTCCCATGGATGGTGGCAGGGTTTTGCGAGCCTTGCTGAATCTTTCTGTTGGGTTTTCCAATGCAACGGTGATTTCAGTGACGCTGGGTAATCTAGGCGCCATCATCCTCTTTTTCATTGGTTTATTCTCAACCCATTTTGTGCTTATTTTTCTGGCATTCTGTGTTTTTATCGCTGGGAGACAGGAACTATTACTGTTGAAATTAAAGCGTAACAATCAGGGTTCCCAAGGGTTTTTCCACCCTGAAACACAATTTCAGAACCCATCCAGTTTCACTGGACTGGTCTGGGACGCCGAGCGAAATATCTGGGTGAATTGGAGTTCCAAAAAGCCCACTAACTTTCCCAATGGTCCCGAGTGACCGTCATAATCGTTACAACCCGTACCTTACTGAACCAGCATTTTTACCAGCAAGCATATTCAAAGCCACTTCGACGCGATTCAATGCCGATCTTTAGGATACGATGATATTTCGGCATGGAATGCCGGGGTCTGGGGGGCAGGATGTCTGTAGCTTTGACACGGGAAGTAAAATCTGCGCTGAACAAAGTTTCGCAAGCATTTGATGCCTTGGGAGATTTCGCTCTTTTTTCATTTAGTTCCCTTTCCACGATCATTAAAAAACCCACTGTCGGGACCATGATACCGATTTGTTTCAGGGTTGGAGTGCAAAGCGTTCCAGTGGTTTCAATCACCGGGATGTTCATTGGAATGGTGATGGCAATCCAGGTTTATTCGCAGTTTCAATCCCTTGGGCTTGCGACGCAACTCGGGCAGATCATCAATGTTTCTGTCATCAAGGAATTGGGCCCTGTCCTTGCGGCAACCATGCTTGCGGGAAGGATTGGTAGCTCAATGTCCGCCGAACTTGCCACCATGAAGGTCACGGAACAGGTTGACGCCTTGATATGCCTTGGTATTAATCCGCTGCATTACCTTGTTTTACCAAGGGTTCTGGCGTGTGTATTACTCATACCGATTCTCACAATATTGGCGAATTTCATGGGGGTATTTGGGGGCAGCATGGTATGCACGGAAATTTTCAAAGTGGATCCCTACCACTATTGGCAGAATTCCCGGGGGCATATACAGATTTGGGACCTCGCAATAGGCTTGATAAAGCCAATTTTCTTTGGTGCCGCCATCGCGCTGATCTCATGCCATCGTGGGATGAATTCGCGTGCCGGCGCGGAAGGCGTTGGAAAAGCCGCCACCTCCGCGTTTGTCTGGTCTTTCATGTCCATACTCGTGCTGGACTTTTTCCTTTCGCTTTTCTTCAACAATCTTCATCAATTCTTATGGCCCGATAATTCCATCAAAAGTTTCGGCCCAAAATAAGGATCTTACCACGCATGGATTCCCAACCTTCCCAACCGAATTTCCTAGCCTTGCAGAACGCCTGCATTGGGTTCAATGGCGTCGCTATTCTTCGCGACATCACCTTTGATATTCCAAAAGGGCAGACACTGGTGGTGATCGGGGAAAGCGGTTGCGGAAAAACAGTCTTACTGAAACTGTTGATTCATCTGCTTGGGACAACTTCCGGAAAAGTCCTTTTCGACGGGCAGGACTGGAACACTCTTGATGAAAAGCGCGTTAATGAGCAAAGGCTGCGATTCGGATTTTTATTCCAGGGAGCCGCTCTCTTTGACAGCCTCAATGTCTTTGATAATGTCGCTTTCGGCCTCAGGGCCCACTCCAGATGCAGGGAGGATGAAATTGAAAAGCTTGTGCTCAAGCGCATCAACGAGGTGGGACTCAAGGAAAGTGTCCTTGGTAAAAAACCTGCTGAACTATCAGGTGGCATGAAAAAAAGAATCGGCCTTGCAAGGGCGCTCATACTCAACCCTGAAGTCATGCTTTATGATGAACCAACCACGGGACTTGATCCCATCATGACCGATGTCATCAATGAGTTGATCCTGCAGACCCGCAAAAATTCCCCCGTCACAAGCATTGTCGTTACCCATGAGATGCGCACTGTGACAAAGGTAGCCGACAGGGTCATCATGTTTTACCCGCTGTCCCGTTTGAACCAAAAGGAACCCCAGAAAATTTTTGATGGCACCACGGATGAATTGTTCAAATCCCAGGACCAACGCGTGCAACAGTTCATCAATGGAGAAGCCAAGGAACGCACCCAGGAATCTGAAAATCATTTAAACACGGATGAACCAATATGAGCAACCAAACAATGAAGGTACAGATCGGGATCTTGGTACTGGGTGGATTCCTGTTGCTGGGAACACTCGTCATCATGTTTGGAAGTATTCCCGGACTTTTCAAATCTGCCAACCAATATCAGGTTAGTTTCAATGATGCCCCCGGTATCTCAGCGGGCGCACCTGTAAGGAGATCGGGTGTGAGGATCGGGCAGGTTTCGCACATTAACCTTGATGATAAAACCGGGCAAGTTATCGTCTATTTGACCATCGAGCGCTCCTATAAAATCCGGAAATATGAACAACCAACACTGGTGACCGGATTGCTGGGAAACGACAGCAGCATCGACCTGATTCCAAAGGATGATGACAAAATAGATCCCAACCGAGAGGAAGTTGCTCTAGGCACCACGATAGAGGGCGTGCGCGCCGCGAATGTTGCAAGCCTCTTGAATCGTGCCTCGGATATTGTGCCCAGCACCCAGGAAACCCTCAATGAGATGAGCAAGTCGATTCAAAAGCTTGAGAAAATCGCGCCCAAGGTCGAGGAGGCTCTCAAGGAATTCACCAACACCGCCAAGAAAATCCAGGATGTGGTTCCCGAGGTTAAGAAAACACTGGATGAATACAGTGCCGTGGCAAGGCAGTACAACCGCATTGGGGAAAGAGTCGACTTGTTGATCCAAACAAACCAGGAAAAGGTCGTGAAATTGATCGATCTGGCCTCGGAAGATTTGAACAGGCTGGGAAATCTGCTTAATGATGAAAACCAAAAACAGGTTAATTCCATCCTCAAGAATGTGAGAAAAGGAACGGAGGATATTGATCAATTAGCAAAGAACACTGATGAAATGATGAAGGAATTGAAATCCCTGGTCAAAAAGGTCAATGATCAATTCTCCGTGGTGGAGGAAATGATCAATGACATATCCGTTTTGATCAAGCCTTTTTCAAATCGAAGCGAGTCACTCGCGAAAAATCTTGATGCCATTCTGGAAAAAAGCGTGTTCACGATTTCAGATATAAGGGAATTGGTGAAGGTGATCGGCATGGCGGATGGAACTTTCAAGAGATTCCTAACCGATCCTGGAATTTACAACAACCTGGATAACGCAATCGGAACAGTGGCAAGGCTTACACCCAAGATTGAGCGGATTCTAAAGGATGTCGAGATTTTCACCGACAAGATCGCAAGGCATCCGGAATCCATTGGATTGGGTGGTGTCGTTAGGCCTGGAAGCGGATTGAAAGACAACCCGCCCATAAGCAATCCATTGATCCTACCACCCAACCGATAAGTCACTTGACAGGCTTTTTGAACTGGGAACCGTCCACCTTTTCAAGGATGGAATAAGTGATGTTTTTGTTTTCGACAAATTTATTGCCCCCCAGGTAATGAGTTTCCCGGGATGCTAATTTGACAGGGCCAAAGGACTGGTAGTCAGAGAACTGAACCCCCTTGAGTATCTCAACTCCCGACTGCTTGCCCTTTCTCTCAGCCTTGGCAAGAAAACTGGTTTCCTTGTCGAAGAAGAGTGAGACCTCAGGTCCCCCCGCCACCGATGCCTTGACACCCAAAACCGGCCTGTTGGCAACCTTGGATTCCCCAAGTGAGATTAATTTTGTGTCAGCATCCAGGAGCGATACCAGGTTCACAATCTTTAAAAAATAGCACTCCTCCTTGAGTTCTAGGATTTTATCCTTCGACAAGTCGATCGGAAAACCACTTGCAATGCTCCAACCCTTGTCAGCTTCCATGCACATGAGAAGGTTTTCCTTGGTATCAAGCTTGATATTAAGCTTGATTTTATCGGGGAGTGCAACAATCAATTCATCAGTGAAGTTCTGGGTCTGGCCGAAAAAAATGGTTCCAGCGCTGATTCGTTTGTATTGCTGCGCCTTGACCAGAGCATCTTTTCCACCATGCGCCTCGATTGCTTTTTTTATGGTCTCCTGGGCTTCCTGTTGCGCTATCCCGGTGGAATTAAAAATCATTGTCATCGAAAAAACAACAGTCACTGCGATCTTTGAATTAAACATGGTTTCTTTCTTTCATTTGGGTATTCTTAAACACATCAGTATGATGAAAATCTAGCATAATACATGCGTGGGATTGTAGATCAATTTGGGGATTAAACAAAGTGATTAAATCAAGCATCACCATCAGCCTTGTTAATGAAGCCCGTGGTGGGCCGTTTGTCTTCTGGGATGATATCCGTGCAGCGTGCAAAGAAGCAAAGGAACTTGGGTTTACAGGAATAGAAATCTTCGCCCCGGGGCCTGAGGTTCTCGCAAAATCAGAAGCCGCCAAGATCGTAGCGGATCATGGCCTTCAAATTTCAGCATTAGGCACAGGCGGTGGATGGGTGCTTCATAAATGGACACTGACCTCACCGGAGGAAAAAGTCCGGGTCAATGCCCGGAATTTTATCGCCAGCATGATCGAAGCAGGCGCACCCTTTGGCGCACCCGCGATCATCGGGTCTCTACAGGGACGACACAGTGAAACCGTTGATCCATTGCTAGCCCATTCTTATCTGGAAGAGGCACTGGATTTTCTCTCTGCAAAAGCCAAAAACGCTGGCACATTTTTACTTTTTGAACCTCTCAACCGGTACGAATCCAACTTGGTGCGGACCATTGATGAGGGAATGGCCCTGGTCAACAAGATTGGGCAAAAGGACCATCTAAAGCTTTTGTGTGATTTGTTTCACATGAATATTGAAGAAGCGGACATCGCGGCATCGCTTATAAAATGCGGAACAATGGTCGGGCATGTTCACCTGGCGGATTCCAACCGTAAGCCTGCGGGGCTTGGCCATACTGACTTTGGACCCATAAGCCTGGCTTTGAAACAAATTGGTTACAGGGGATATGTATCCGCGGAGGCGCTGCCACTTCCAGATTCTTCAATGGCAGCCAGACACACCATTGATTGCTTCAACCGTCATTTCAAAGGCTGATTGGGATTCGGGACAGGCAACACTTTTGGAGTCAAGGGCTGGACTGATTGTCCATCCGTTGTGGATTTACTTTTTTCCAATTCAGACTTGACTGCTGGCATCCATTTCCCGTCAACACCACGATATTTTGGATCATTTAGTGGTGAACATGGATAGTTGCTTGGAAGCTTGATCAATTGTTCCAACGCCTCAGAACTATTGACCCATTCCGTGGGAACCTTTTCGCCCGCGATCTGAAACAAGTCGTCTGTTTGAAGAAGATTTGCAATGTCAACCACCGAGGTCCACATTGCGCCAAGCACTTGGAGATACTGCACCACGCTTGCCGAGAGAATATTCTGGGCGTTCACAACATCCGCAAAAGTCAGGGTGTCGCCCTCACCAACTTTGATCTCGGAATTGAATCTTTCAAATAAGCCCCGATAGGTTCGGATCTGGTCCGGAAGTATTTGATCACGGTAATAGCCAAGTAAAACCCTGTTATTTTCATAGCGTTCAAAGGCTTCAGCAAGGTCCGCGGTCAACTGATTGCGGGCTTTATTCTTTGCTTCCGAAGCGGAAACCAAAAGGCTCTCCGCCTGCAGGATATTACCCTGGTTGCGGTTCCAGATGGGAACAGGCATGCCAACCTGGACGGAGGGAGACAATGCATTTGGCGCGAAAGTATAGTCTCTTTGCAACAAGACACGGACGGTCACATCAGGTATGGGAGTCACCTGGGCAAGCTTTAACAAGGACTGTGCTTTTAACAATTCGAATTCGGCGGTTCCAACATTCGTATGCAGCAAAGTGACCCGCTTCACACACTCATCATACTTGTAGATAGGAATGGATATGTTTATGTCGCCTGCAAGTTGGGAAAGGGGCAAACCTGGAACACCCATAGCGGCAGTCAACTGTTTCCACGCACTTGTATGGCGATTTTTCGCCTGCACTAGCTGGCCATACGCCTGCAACGCAAGCACACGGATTTGAAATGGTTCATAAGGCGCGGCAAAGCCCCCTTTTTTTACTTGTTCAATTATGTTGTCGTATACTTCCGATGAAAGACTAGCCAACGCCCTGGATACCTTGATATTCTGGTCTGCGACCAATACCGCGAAGTATCCATTGCGCACCTCCCTGGCGAGATCGGTTTCAGCTTTCCTAAGTGCCATCTCACTGATGCGAACATCCATCAAGGCAGCCTGCCTGGCAGTTGGCAACTTGCTTGCTGTCACGATTGTCTGCTGTATGTAACCACCCTGGTAACCTGCGGTTCCCATCGTCTGCATGGTGTCACCTTCATAGCCAATGTCAGGGTTTGGATAGAGTCCTGCTTGGATTGCACCACCCCTTGCGGCGGCGACCGCGGCCACCGCCTGTTTTATTTTTGGACTTGAGGTAAGGGCAATTTTTTGAAGGTCGGAAAGCGAGTAAGGCTTGCCATCTGGTCCCATCGCCAACTCTGGTTCAGGGGTAAGCACGGGCAAAGGCGGATACAACTTTGCAAGCGCCTCTTTTCTCAATTCCATGTTTTCCTTGGTGAATATCGGCAGTTTGATCGGAGGATCTTTTGAGCCGGGAAGGTCTGGGGGAACCAGCAAACGATTTTTGGCGGAACTCAAATCAGATTGATTTTTACTGAATTCCAAACTCTCATCGATTTTATTTGTGATTATTTTTGGATTGTTGTTCTTTGTCTCTGAATCCGTTTTTGATGCTTCTGTTTTTTTGTCGAAGTAAGTCAATGGTTCCAAATCAATTATTTCCCTCGAACGCTCACAGATCGAATGGTCCATCAATTCATTGACATTATGCAGGCAACCTGTGACTGCCATCAAAATAAACAAAAGAAAAATGTTTCGAATTAAAACGACAAGTTTCAGCATGAGCTTCCAAAACCGAAAAACAATCCATGGAAAAGATACATAAGATTTATCGGTTAAAGCGGGAGAAATACTGAGTTCCCACCACAAATAAAAAATTTGGTTAAAGATGGTAAGATTAGGCAGAAATATAGGCAAGATGGGGTCTAAGGTTATTTAGTCATGGACCACAAAACATTTGAAAATTCTCCTGAAGATGATTCCATTTCCTCCAGGCATTTTCGAATCAACTTCAGTGAGGGGTTATCCACCAACTGGCCTTGCCCATGTTTTTCTATCAATGGTGCCAGGGTCTTTATGGCATTACCATAAGATTTGGTTTCAAAATAATTCAGTGCTTTTTCATATATGATTTTATTTTCGTGCCACTCGTTGTCTGATAATGAATGATTAAATTCAAAAATATCAATTGGCAAAGCCACACCGGGAAACCTTGCCAAACCCAGCCTGCGGGTTGGATAATGAGGGGGAAGTTTGGCCTGTGTAGCGGCACTGATGACAATTGGTATCCCAAGGATCTTGGTTGAGGATTCCAACCTGCTGGCAAGGTTGACCGTAAGTCCCATTGGGCCATACTTGAACTTTCTTTTGCTACCGGTGTTGCCCACCAATGCGATTCCCGTGTTGACTCCTATTCCCAAGCCAATCGGGAAATCTCCAAGCAAATGACTCCACCTTTGACAAACCGCTGGGAAACCATCAAGCATTACAAGGGCCGCCTTGCATGCGCGTTCAACATGGTCAGGTTGTTGGATCGGGGCGTTCCACATCGCCAGGATACCATCCCCCGCATAATCAACTATGACACCACCTTGAAGTTGAATCTGCTCACTGAGGTGCTCCATGATGTCTTGGAGAAGCATGCATATATCTGCTGGTTTGAGAATATTGGAAAGCGCGGTGAATCCCCTGAGGTCGGAAAACATCACTGTTATTTCCTGCTCTCTTCCGGAGAGCAAATCAGGGTTTCTATCCAACTCATTAGCCAATTCCGGGGAAAAGAATTGTTCAAATTGGGCCTTGGATTTAAGTGCCCTATCATGGACTATTCCCGCGCCAACGGTGTTCGCCAGCATTTGAACCAGTTGCGCATCCAAGCTGGTTATGCCTCCCTTGGAAATGATATTTCTACTACGGGCCCCGTATAGCGCCCCGATGATATTTCCACTGACATCCAGAATGGGAGAAATAACAGCAGCTTCAATATTTAACAATGATTGCCCTTTTTCATCCAGGTTGGACAGGTCCTGATAAAATGTTTTCCGACGGGCAACCACATTTTTCACAAGGGTGGTGCTGTATTGAACTGAAATATTTTCATTGGCGGTGTGACAACCGGAAATAACCCATTGGTCATTCATCAACAACAAGACCATGCCAATGTCAAGGTCTGCGATTTCAACAAGCTGCCTTGCAATCTGGTTGTTATAAGCCTCTCCCACGGAAAGCTCGGCCTGCAGTTGATTGATCTTCTCCAATGACTTCAAAATCTTTCCTATGGCTGAAGAGGCATTTTGATTGTCAAAATTTACAGGATGCGATTGGGCATCAAGGAATTTGGAATTGGATGGGAACTCGAAATTTATCGTTGGGACGGATGGTGGCTTAAGCTTTTCCGGTCTTTTGGGGGAATTAAAAACCGTGGTGTCCTTGTTTTCCTTGTTGAAAAAATCCTCGGGATTCCCATTGGATCCAAACTGGATGAATATACTTGTGGAACCTATGGTGAAATGATTAGGAGTGGAAAACTCAGCGGAAGTACCTGGAGCAAGTGTCTTTCCATCCTCAAATAAAATGAAATTCCCCGAGCTTATATTGCTAAGCAGGAAATTGTCGCCCACACCCGCCTCAATGCAAAAATGAGTCCTGGAAACCGATGGATCTTTTATGATCAGGGCATTTCCCACACCTGAAGGGGCCCTTCCTCCAAATAACTTGCCCTCAAAATGCTCATAAGAAAGATTCTGACTGGCGTTTTTTATCTGGATTTTGAACATGTCGGAATCACTTTGAATTTTTAAAGGCCCGTGGGCTTTTTATCAGGCAAGCGGGGTCCTGTGAAAATGCACATGCAACCACTTCCCATCCCTGCATTCCCATACCCTTGTTTCCGCTGATGCGACAGTTATTGGCGCGCCACTTGCATTTAATTTCTGCACCAGACGAACATAGGCTATAACAGCCATGTCTCCCTTTTGATGCACGACCGGATGGCACATGGTCGTCTGAACCTTGGTCTTGGATGATCCCAAGTCAAAGTAATATTTGTGAAAATCCAGCCCCTCAACTACCTGGCCGGGCGCTTCGGGTTCAATCGCGGTTATCTTCGCATCACAAAGACTCTTGTAGGTTTTCCAATCAGCACCAGCGATACTATCCAACAGCTTCTGGTTCAATGAAATCAATTCTTCAGCGATTTTATTTTCGTTCATATTGATACTCCTTGGGTTTAATCTTACATCTATGAACCA
Source organism: Planctomycetia bacterium (assembly GCA_005786805.1). Classification (GTDB taxonomy): domain Bacteria; phylum Planctomycetota; class Planctomycetia; order Gemmatales; family Gemmataceae; genus UBA969. The sequence goes on from SYCV01000236.1 coordinate 54,203, forward strand.
AAAACACCAGATTTTAATTGGGCAAATAACAACCCTAGATCCTTTATTTGAAAATGGGCATTTAGTCCACTTGGATTTGGCAGCACCCAAACCCTTGCTCCAGCGATTTTTTCAGTCTGCTCGCCAATTTTAGCCAGGGGCTTCCTGAATGCGGCTCGGTAGGTTGAAATACCCAGAATTGCAACAGCTTCCGGCTTGTACTTTGCGATTTTTTCAGCGAGCAATTGGGCCCCATTTTCAAGCTCCTCCTGATTGACCTCATCTGCGCGCGCAGTCGCCCTGTTCACAAGGTTTGTGATACCGATCTTTTCATTGAGAAGAAGGTTTTGTTCAAAGGGGGAATAAAGCCTGGGAGTGAAACCTCCCGCAAAAAGCGCGGGCCAAAATCTGTTCCCGGGCCTGCCAAAATGTTTTTCTATAGCTGCGGTATACAATCCGGGATTAATTCCACAAAACAAAAGCTTGATACCCGGGGCTATCACATCGGAAATCCGCTTGTTGACGGAAAGGGCGATCTGTTCTTTGGTAGGTTTCCAAAATCCGTTTGGAATTGCCATTGCTCTCAACCTGTTGTTCAAGGAAGTGGTGCCGGGGAGAAATAATCAGTTCCCCCAACTGGAAGATTAAACATGGTTGTTTTACCCAGGATGGATTCAGATTCACCCAAAATCAGGCAGCCATTTTCCTTGATCACCCCGCGAAGTTTCTGAAATATGCCTGTCACGACCTCGGGAGCAAAATAAATCAGGGCATTGCGAATCAAAATAATATCAAAAGGACCTCCAAGGGAATAAAACCCATCCAGCAAATTCACCTGTTGAAAATTGACTTTCGCTCGTAATCGTGAATCAACCTGGTATTGGCCATCAGCGGTCTCGGAAAAATATTTCTCCTTGAGCGGGGTTGGTAATCCACGGATTGTTTCAAATCTTGAATACATCCCGCTTTTAGCCTTGGCCAACGCATTCTCAGAAACATCCGTGGCCAGAAAGGATATGTTCCAATGTTCAAGTTCCGGAAAATCCTCAAGCAACATCATGACGATGGAATATGGTTCCTGCCCGGTGGAACAACAAGCGGACCATATTTTAATGGTGTGAGAATAAACATTTTCCCGGATCAACCTTGGAATTATATTTTTCCTCAGATTATCAAAGACCCTGGGTGCCCGGAAAAAACTGGTCTCCTGGATGGTCATTTGCTCAACAATCATGTTTCCGATGGGAGAATATGGATTAGACTTGATTTCATTGGCGAGCAGGTTGATATTTGCAAAATTCAAGGTTTCACAAAGTGGATTCAGTCTGTTTTCAAGCAAATATTCCTTTCCTTCGCCCAGTTCATGCCCAAGCTTGATTTTCAAAAAATCAACAAAAACACGGTAACTATCCCTTGTTATGGAAACACTGTCAGATTGCATTCAATTGTCCGGATAAATAAAAATAAATGAATTATTTAATGTTCAATCGCATCATGATCGCGGAGGGAAGGTCATGAATGGAGAGAGCCTCATCGGCCAAACCTTCCCTGAAAATAGTGCCAGGCATACCCCAAACAACACTTGTGGCCTGATCTTGAACGATTATTCTTCCACCAGCTTCATGGACCGCCTTGCAACCCTGCAGGCCATCCTGCCCCATGCCGGTCAAAATCACAACCAGAACAGACGAGCCATAAACCTTTGATGCGGACCTTAACATCGGGTCAACCGCGGGCCTGCAATAATTCTCAGGGGGAGTCTGGGTTAAACTCACGCAATTACCAGCAGTGGATTCCTTGACAATCATATGGTAATCACCCGGTGCGAGTAAAAATCTCCCGGGCACCAGTTTATCTCCCTCAGATGCCTCGATCACGGAATGACGAGTCTGGCTGTTTAGATGATCAGCAAGGCTTTTTGTGAAATCCGGGGGCATATGCTGCGTGATAATCGCAGGAATTGGAAGAGGAGCGGGCAAAGCCAGTAATAATGTTTTCAAGGCATCAGGGCCACCCGCGGATACACCTATTGCAAGGAGTTTTGGTGGAGACAACTTTGATAAATCCCTGTTTTCTTTCTTCAAAACGGGAGGTAATTTGAACAATCCACTGGTTGACTGGTTCTTTTTAAAAATCGCCTTTATACGGGGAAGCAGTTCTTTTTTCAAAAGCTCAATGGTTTCCTCCGCAGATCCGGTGGAGGGCTTGCAATAATAATCGTCCGCACCCAGAGAAATTGCATCCAATGTGATTAAGCTCCCCTTTTGAACCAGGGAGCTGAACATGATTATGGGTAATTCTGGGTTCTTGGCCTTAAGTTCAGCCAGGACTTCAAGCCCGTTCATTTTTGGCATATCCACATCAAGGATCACCAGATCGGGCTTTAATTTCAAACCAAGATCAACTCCCTCCCGGCCATCAGAAGCTGAACCCACAACATTAATTTCTGGATCAGATGAGAGAACCGTTTTCAATGTTCTCCGCACGACTGAGGAATCATCAACTATAAGGACATTAATCACAGCCATAAATTATTCCATCACTGATTCAGGAAATAATCCCAAGAAGAAATTATATGACTGATCATTGCAATCATCCAAAAATTCATCAATCCTTTATAATGATAAAACCTTTTGGAATTTAAGCTCCTTTTATTTGAAAAGTTTTCACCAACTGTTCCAGTTCTGATGCCATTGAATCCAATCCGAGGGCGGCCTTCTCCAGATCAGTCGCACCCTTGGAAGTGCTTTGGGCTGCTTCAGCCAATCCGGTGATATTTTTTGCAATCTCGGAACTTCCCGTCGCTGCATCCGCCACATTCTTGGTGATTTCACGCGTTGTCGCAGCCTGCTCCTCCACTGCTCCTGCTATGGTATTTTGGATCTCATGGATTTTTGTGATGATATTGCGGGTCTTTTCATTCGAAGCCACCGCCTCCCTGGTGTCAGATTGAATCCCCTCAATCTTGGTGCGGATATCCTCAGTTGCCTTGGATGTTTCCTTCGCCAATTCCTTGACCTCGCTGGCCACCACCGCAAATCCTTTTCCAAACTCTCCCGCCCTCGCAGCCTCAATACTAGCGTTCAATGCAAGCAGGTTAGTCTGCTCGGCTATCGAGGTGATCACCTTGATCACATTACCAATGATGTTGCTGTTTTCCCCAAGGCGCAGAACCGCTTTGTTTCCAATATCCGCGATGCTCACAGCCTCATTTGCAACCTGCGCGGCCTGCTGGGCCTGCCTTGCTATTTCCCTGATGGTTGCACCCATTTCCTCCGCTGCGGATGCCACGGTTCTTATGTTCACGCTAACCTCCTCGGCAGCACTTGCGATGGCATTGGCCTGTGCGGAGGTTTCTGTCGCATTAGCAACCATGCTTCTGCTTACCTGTCTTTGATTGGATGAGGAATGGATCAACTTCTGGGCGTTTCCTGAAATCAAAACAATCGCGCTATTCATTCCGGAAATAGCCTTGGAAAGTGAAAGAGACATGCTTCCCAATTCACCCTGCCCCTTGATCTCAACCACGGAGGCAAGATCGCCCTTGGCCAGTTTTTCAAGGCGTTCACTGCTGCTTCGGATCGGCACGGTGATTCCCTTCCCTATGTACCACACAAGAAGGAAAGACAATGAAAGTGCGAGCGCAGACAACAACAGGGAGTAAAGCCTGTCGTTTTTGAATTTATTTATCCTTTTATCAAGCAGGACTTCAAGTTCACTTGAGCAAACATCCCATAATCCAAATGAATCCTCCAGTGCTTCATTTCCGGCCTGAATCACCTGGGGGTTCACCATTGATAAATTGGCATCCTTGAGGATTCCAAGTAGCTTGATGAAGTTATCTCCGGACTTTTTGAATTTTTCCATGGGACCGGGAATGTTTTTATGAAGTGACTCTGATTTGCCGTAAAAATTATTATCCTCATTCATCGCGGTCTCAAGGCTCGACATGACCCTGTCGAGGTCATTTTGCTGGAACAAGGTGATTTGAGCAGCCATGGCTAGTTTGTCATCCTGGTTTTTACCAGCGTTTTTCACCATGGAATTATAAATCGAGATCAATGTGGAAATTCGTTCCTGCGCCTGGGGCAAAGCCACAAGGCTCACATCAACCATGTAAAAGGAATCCAAGTCGGGGTCCAAGATAAGATTGGAAGTATCCCCAAGATGCGTGATCATCAATCGAATAATCTTGATGAGATTGTCATGCTCGGCCTTGCAGGCATCAGGAGTCATGGTTTGCCATGATTTACGGAACTGGTCCCATTTCCTTGCGAAGTTATCAATGTTGGCTTCCTCCCTTTTTCTTTTAGCAAGCCCTTCAACTGTAAAATCCAATGAAGCGCCAAAAGCCTTTCCATTCCCTTCAAGTGCGCGAACACCCGAATCAAGCAAGGTTTCTTCCTTCGAGGTGGTCGTAATGGCGGTATTGTCACCGCCCAAGACGACAAGTGCCGCATTTTTATGGTTGATTAGGGACCGTAGTATTTTTTCCAGGGGCCTCTGGAAGTTATTACCCTGTTTCTCAAGCGCTGCAAAGTCTATACGATCCTGTATTCCATCAATCGTGAAATAAAGCAGCACAGAGATAGGCAGTAAAAAACTACCGGAAATTATTAGAAGCCTTTGCAGAATACTCATGATAAAACCTCACTTTGTTTTTCTTTGATAGCCATGGACTTATCTTCAAGAATTTGCCCGATATCCAAAACATGCAATAATTTGGCCCCAAGCCGGTAAGTTCCACTGATAAGACGCCTGGTCTCGCCAGGTAGTGTTTCAGGAGGAATTTCAAAATCAAGCTGATGAACTTCCACGACATCAGCGACAGAATCAACCTGCAGGCTGTAAAATTCATCCACGCGTTTAAGCACGATATTCATGCATTTGGAAGTATCCAGAAGCGGCAACCCGAGTAATTGGCGCATGTTGATCGCCAGCACTATGTTTCCGCGCAGGTTAATAAGCCCATTGAAAGCGATGGATGCAAGAGGAACCCTGGTAACTTCCAATGGCTTGAGAATTTCCTGCACATCCTCGATGAGGATGCCGAATAATTTTCCACCAATCAGAAAAGTCGCGTAGGAAAGTTCCTGGCTCAAGACAAGACCTCCACCTTTTTGACAATCCGGGCAAGTAAAACGCCCAGGTCGATGAACTCGGTTATTTTCCCACTGACAACACCCGTTTTCTTTATTCCCATACCGGTGCTTTCACCATTCACAGTGATGGATTCATAAACTGTGTCGAGAATCTTCTCGACCGCCAGGCCGACATTTTTTCCGCCAAAATTGTGGACAACCACGGGAATTTTCCCCGACTTGCCTGCGATTCCCACTTGGCCTTTCATGCCAAGCAGTTCACCCAGTCTGTAAACAGGCAATATGCCATCCCGGTATTGGACCAGATAAATTCCGCTGGTTTTTTCAAGCTGGGACTCACGGAATTCCTCCAACCTGACAACCTGTTCAAGGGCGATTGCAATCTGGCTTTCACCGCCGGCACTCACCAACAACAGTCCCTCACCGGTCGAATCCTTTTGGATCATTTCATCTCTTTGCGATGAAATTTCCTTTATTCCGAGATTTCGAATCTTGGGAATCACTTTACCCAGCCTTGCAACTCCGGAAACATCAAGAATAAGCTGCACCATCCCATCGCCCATGATGGTCACGCCTGCAAAACATCCAACACCTTTCAACATGGATGGAAGAGGTTTCACCACGATTTCGTTGGTATCCCTGACTGAATCAACCAACAGGCCAAATTGCCTGTCCTCCGCCTGTAAAATCACAATATGGTTGGGCTTGTCCTGGTCATCTGGTCGCTTGAATTGCAGGAAATCTGAAAGATCCACCAATGGTATGAGCTTACCCCGAAACCTGAAAACAGGGGTTTCATGGACATATTCAACACCCTCGGATTTACCATCGTCCTTCAATCTGAGAAGTTCCGTGATGTGAGTCTGGGGTATTGCAAAGCTTTGGCCGGCAGCGGTTATGCTGAGAGCCTTGATAATTGCAAGTGTGAGGGGAATACGGAGGTGAATCGTGGTACCCTTGTTCAACTCGCTCTGGATATCAATCATGCCACCAATTTTCTCGATGTTGTTTTTCACAACATCCATTCCGACGCCCCTGCCTGAAACGCTGGTGACTTTTTCCGCGGTTGAAAATCCGGGAAGAAAAATCAACTGGAGCACTGAGTTGTCGCCCATCTGGGAAAGTTGATCCGAGGATAGCAACTGCTTTTCAAGGGCCTTGGCCTTGACCCGGTTAAGATCAATACCCTTGCCATCATCGGAAATCACGATATTGACACGCCCGCTCTCATGGTAGGCGCGTAGCAACAAGGTTCCCTCAGGTTTTTTATTGGCTCTTATCCTGGCATCAGGGGATTCAATTCCATGATCAATCGAATTACGCACCAAGTGCGTCAAAGGATCCTTGATGGCTTCAATCAAGGTTTTATCAAGCTCGGTATCCGCCCCCTGCATAAGAAGGTTGATCTGCTTGCCCAACTTGAAGGCGACCTCCCGTACCATGCGAGGAAATTTATTCCACACATTCGATATTGGCTGCATCCTGGTCTTCATCAATGCTTCCTGCAACTCGGATGTCACCAGGTTGAACTGCCTGGATGCAACCTGCAGCATGGAATCATTCAGCCTGTTTGAACATTGAAGCAACTGGTTTCGGGAAAGGACCAATTCGCTTGCGAGAGACATCATTTTGTCCAGTATTTCAACTGGAATCCGCACGGAGGAATCTGCCAACACAGAACCCATATCACGGTAGGATTCCTCTGGTTTATCACCCGAATTTAACACCACGGATAATGGCTTTTCAGCAACCACAGGTTCAGTAGGCTTGGTTTTATTTGTCATGCTTTCCGGATTAGAAAATGACTCCGGAGTTTCCCTGGAAAAAACAAGAGTTGTCGGAATTACCGCTGCTTGACTCGGCTTGACCTCGGAAACCGGTGCTTTTGTCTCAGGCGTGTCGCCAGTCTTACCCATGGGATTGGCGCAATCATTAAGCGATCGAATGATCGAGTCTGAATCAGAATCTCCCTCGCCCCGCTTGGACTCAAGGCTTTCAAGAATCAACCTTGTTCCATCCACCGCTCCCAACAATGCTGTTGTTATACCGGCGGTAAC
>SYCV01000037.1 GCA_005786805.1 Planctomycetia bacterium
CGACATTAAACCAAATATGGGGGTCTGGAGCGTTTGTTTGAGCATCAATTCGGCTATCAATCTGCTTGAGTCCATCTGCAATCGCAAAAATATTCTTTTTTTTGGCGGACTCTTCCAGAAGATCCGCCATTTTTCCCTCCAGATGAATGCCATTGTAAAAAACAACATCGGCGTTCATTAATCTTGAGACATCACTTTCCCTGGGTTCATAGGAATGAGGATCAACTCCGGGGCCCATGAGTGATTCAACAGAAACCCTGTTTTTTCCGGCATTAGCCACAAGGTCTGCAATCATTGTGGTGGTGGCAATTATTTTGATTTGTCGGTTTCCAAGATTTATTTTTTTGTCACTGGATTGCCGGCATCCAAACGCCAGTAAAATGGAAAAACTGATGATTGTTTTGAAGAGGAGATTCATGTGAGTAACCATTCTGTGATTTTAATCTCTCTTGGATCAAATAGCCTAAGGTTTAAAAGCCTGTAATCTTAAACTCTCTAAGTGGGTAACAAAAGGCTTATTCCTCATCGGTTTCCTCGTGGAAGTCTTCAGAACGATTGTGGCCTTGGAGTTTGTATTGCTCTCCAAACCATCGTCCCAGGTCAATTCGTTTGCATCGCAAGCTGCAAAAAGGAAAGTCGGGCCATTCACTTCTGGCTTGAAAGTTCATGGGCTTATCACAAATCGGGCAACGCACCTGGTTCATTTTATTCCTTCTTTGGGGAAGGTTTTGGATTTGGTGTCTTTGAAGGAGCGGAATTTCCAGCGCTTTCACCGGAGGGTTTACTTGCTGCTGGAGTGCTTGTTTCTTTTGAAGCCGCATCCGTCTTGGAGGAGGCCTCCTTGTCAGCTTTTGCTGAATTTTTATAAGAGTCACTGCGGTAATCTGTCTCGTAAAATCCGGACCCCTTGAAAAGAATCGCGGAACCCGTTCCAAATAACCTTCGAAGTTTTGATTTCTTGCATTTGGGGCATTTCTTCAATGGCTTGTCCGAAAATGATTGAAACTCCTCGAAAGCATGCTGGCATCCGTCACATTCATATTCATAGGTTGGCATTTCTTTGCTCCAAATTGTTTCAAGTATTATTCCGCAGGTGACGAAACTGAGACACTGGCAGGTCGTATCACCCTGTCATGAAGCGTGTAACCATTCTCAAGCACCTGGACCACCGTGGAAACTGGAATATCCTTGGAGGGAACCTGCATCACAGCCTGATGAAGATTAGGGTCGAAAGGTGTTCCCTCTGCCTGGATTCTTTGAATACCATGCCTTTTGAATACATCGAGCATCTGGCTTAAAACCATGCCTACTCCCTGTACCATGGTATCATTTGCGCCACTTTGCCTGGCAGCCTGCAAAGCCCGGTCTAGATTGTCCAACGCGGGAAGGATATCAGCGGCAAACTGGAAGTGCGCAAATCGTTTTTCATTTGCCTGGTCTCGTAATATCCGTTTTTGGTAATTTTCAAAGTCTGCCCTGGTGGATTTTACCAAGGTGAGGTATTCCTCTTTTTTTTTCTCCGACTCGAGAAGTTGTTCCCTCAACACATCGATTTCAGGGGGTGTTGGAGTTTCAGCCCCCTCTTGGGTGTTTTCATCTTTGGGATTGGTTTCTTTTTTAGTCATATTTTTCCCCTTATATGCAAAGTGGCTTTACACTTCATTGTTTTCCTTGGAGGATTCTGATTCTGAATTTCCAAATAGGCCCTTGAGCTTTTCCAAAAAACTTTTCCTGTGTGGCGAAATATTCTTTTGATCGATTTCCGCGAGTTCCCGAAACAGTTCCTCCTGGCGTTTGGTCAGATTTTTAGGGGTTTCAAGGCGAACATGCAGTATCAAGTCACCAGTCCGAGTGCCCCTTAAGGATGGCATTCCCTTTCCTGAAACTTTGGTTTCTTCACCACTTTGTATGCCAGCAGGAAGCTTGAATTTTATTTTTTTGCCATCGAGCGTGGGTATTTCGATCTCACCACCCATGGCTGCCTGGCTGAAGGTGACAGGAACCTCACAATGCAAGTCAGCGCCATTACGCTGAAAAAATGAATGCTTTTTTACCTTGATCTGGACATAGAGGTCGCCTGGCGGCCCACCATTGCGGGATATTTCTCCAGCACCGGTATGGCGGATATTCACCCCGTCATCCACTCCGGGTGGAATTTTTAACAGTAATTCCTCATGCTCTTGCGTTAGCCCCGCACCCCTGCAATTAGCGCAGGGACTTGTTATTGTGACGCCCTTGCCCCCGCAACCTGAGCAGGTCTGCTGGATTCGGAAAAATCCATTACCTTGGATCACAACACCCTTCCCGTCACAGCGTTTGCATTTGACAGGCTGGGAGCCCGGCTTACAACCATTCCCATTGCAGGATTTACAGGTCACATCCCTGGGTATTTTGACTTTCTTTTCAACACCTTTCATGGCATCGATCAATTCAATCTCGATCCCGAGATGAAAATCGTTTCCCGGTTGTGGACCGCGCCTTCCCTTGCCACCGCCTCCGAATACACCCCCAAACAAATCCCCAAACAGATCCATTACCGAGTCCGCATTGCCAAAATCAGGCATGGACATCCCTTCCAAACCCGCATGACCATAACGATCGTACCGCTGCCTTTTTTCATTATCCCTGAGCACCTCGTAGGCTTCAGTGGCTTCTTTGAAAAGAACCTCTGCCTCGGCGTTACCCACATTGCGGTCAGGATGATACTGCATCGCAAGCTTGCGATAGGATATTTTTATGGATTCATTATCAGCATTTTTGGAAAGGCCCAGAACTTCATAATAACAGCGTTTGGTGGCCATGCATGTTCCGATTGATTGTTAATGTCCGAGTCAATAATACCATTTACAAACAAACGCGGGCCCAAAAAAATCTGGACCCGCGTGAAAACCAATGGAGATGAGGGAATATGAATTACCTCACGGCTCCTGAAACTTTGCCTGCAGTGCTTTCCTCGTCGATCTTGGTGATCATGACTTCGGTTGTGAGCATCAGGCTGGCGATGCTCGCTGCATTCTGCAAGGCCGATTTCGTAACGCGGGTGGGGTCGATGATGCCTTCCTTGAACATATCGACATAATCACCAGTATTGGCATTATAGCCGAAGCTGGGCTTATCGTTGCGGGAAAGAATTTCTTCCACAACAACCGCGCCGTCCACGCCGGAATTCTGGGAGATGATGCGAATGGGCTTTTCAAGGGCGCGGGTGATTATCTCAGCGCCAAGGCGCTCATCACCCTTGAGCTTTTCGGATGCTTTTTCCGCAACAGCTTTGCATCGTAAGAGGGCTGTGCCACCGCCTGGAACAATACCATCCGCAACTGCTGCGCGGGTCGCATGAAGGGCATCTTCAACGCGGCCTTTGGTTTGTTTCATCTCGGCTTCGGTGGTCCCACCAACTCGAACTATCGCAACACCACCGGTAAGCTTCGCAAGGCGTTCGCTGAACTTTTCCTTGTCGTACTCGCTTTCAGTCTGCCCCATCTGGGCCCTGATCTGGTCGATTCGCTTTTGAATCGATGCCTTGTCACCCTTGCCACTAATGATGGTGCAACTCTCACGCTCAATACGAACTGTCTTGGCATTACCGAGCATGTCGAGTTCAACATTCTCAAGGGTGATTCCAAGATCTTCACTGATGAACTGGCCACCTGTAAGGACTGCGATGTCGCCAAGCATGGCTTTTCGACGATCACCAAACCCAGGTGCCTTGACAGCACATACATTTAAAATGCCGCGTAATTTGTTGATAACCAAGGCTGCAAGGGCCTCAGATTCGACATCTTCAGCGATTATGAGCAATTGCTTGCCGGTTGATGCCGCTTTTTCAAGAAGAGGCAGCATGTCACGGACATTATTGACTTTCTTTTCATAGATGAGAATGATCGGGTCATCAAGCTCACAGGTCATGTCTTCGGTATTGATGAAGTAGGGAGAGACATAGCCTTTGTCAAACTGCATCCCTTCTACAAAATCAAGGGTAGTGTCAGCAGTTTTTCCCTCTTCTACAGTTATAACACCATCTTTGCCCACCTTTTCAAAAGCATCAGCCATGAGTTTTCCAATGACCATGTCATTGTTGGCGCTGATGGCAGCGACCTGGGCAAGCTCAGAGGATGATTTCATCGGCTTGGAAATTTCACTGAGGTTGTCAACTACTGCAACCACAGCCTTGTCAATGCCCCGCTTGATAGCCATAGGATTGGCACCAGCGGTGATATTGCGAAGGCCTTCCTGATAAATGGAAAGTGCAAGAACAGTTGCTGTGGTTGTGCCATCACCGGCAGTGTCACTTGTTTTCTGCGCCACGGCATTCACAAGCTTTGCACCCATGTTTTCAAAAGGATCGGCAAGGTCAATTTCCTTGCTGACGGTAACACCATCCTTGGTAACCGTGGGGCCACCAAAGCTTTTGTCAAGAATCACATTTCTTCCTGTGGGCCCGAGGGTTACACCCACTGCATGGGCCAATTTTTCAGCGCCTTCAAGAAGTTTCTTGCGGGCATCATCAGTGTAAAGAAGTTGCTTTGCCATTTATGAAAATCTCCCTTAGCGGATGTTCGAATTTACTTGGTAATCTTGGCAAGAATATCGCTTTCGCGAAGAATCTTGATTTCTTTGCCATCAACTTCAATATCGTTGCCGGCATATCGGCCATATACGACTTCATCACCTTTGCTCACGGATACAGGGGTTCTATGACCATCGTCACGAAGATTCCCTGGCCCAACAGCAAGAACCCTGCCACGCTGTGGTTTTTGCTTGGCAGCATCAGGAAGCAAAATGCCCCCTGCACTTTTATCCTCAGCTTCCAATGGTTGAACCACGACTCTGTCATCGAGGGGTCGAACTTTCAGATCAACATCTTTTTCTTTTGCCATGTTACTTTTCCTTCACACAAAATTATGGTTAATGATCAAATAGTAAAATTCCAAGGGATGGGTTACATCATGCC
>SYCV01000237.1 GCA_005786805.1 Planctomycetia bacterium
AAATCCCGTTACCCCGACTTTTTAAAACAGCGTGTAGTTTGATTGCGTGAAATTTAAAAATCGATTCAAGCCTTGAATAGATTGCCGAATTGTGAAAATTCCGGCACCGACACAGGGTCATATTACCAACCCAAATTTATTTCTGATTAATTTGTAAGAGAATTGATTAAAGTGAAGCACAACTATATACTTTTCAATGCTCATTTTATTTTCAGTCATTTAGAAAGTAAAATACATGGAAAAAGTATTGGGAATTGGTGGTGTTTTCTTTAAAGCGCGAGACCCAAAAACCCTCGCCGCTTGGTATGCAGAACATCTTGGTATTCCCGTTGAAACCGGCCAAGCTTATGCGGCTTTCACTCCAACCTCAACCAAAGATCAAACCGCCTGGTCATTGTTTCCCTCTAACACATCCTACTTTGGTTCAGGCCCTTCTCCATTCATAGCTTCTTCATTCATGGTCAACTATCGTGTGAAAAACCTTGACGCGATGCTGGCACAACTACGAGCTGCCGGCGCTCAAGTGGACGACCATGTTGAAGACTATGGCTACGGTCGATTTGGCTGGGCAACCGACCCGGAAGGAAACCGCTTCGAGCTTTGGGAGCCCAAATCATCAGAATAGTCAAATCCCCTTGGTCTTATTATTTTGGTTGTTAATCTTAAACTTTGACACAAACTTATTGATTTAGATTTTCAAAATTAGCAACTTGAAAAATACTGTCATTCTTAAAAAACTTTTGTTTCTTTAAATCATTAAAGCAATGGAATTAAAACATCACCTATAATAACTTTAAGATATTGTGTTGGTGATGGATTTATCGTTGAGGATAATAATTTGTTTTTAAACATTAAAAAATCTGACAGTTCAGGAGTAGAAGCGGGCATAATAAAAACTAACCGGATTTATAATTAGTAAATCATCCGGATTATGGTTTGAGTTTAAAATCATCCCAATTTTTCAAAGGTTTAAAAAAATTACACATTGGATATATATTAATGAATTCATCGACTCCCATTATTCCTTGCCCATCGAAACAAGAACTAAGTGATTTTTATTCAAAAATATTCACTGACCCAGAGCGACTGAAAGTCTTGGAAGAACACATTTCAAAATGTATAAAGTGTCAAGAAGAAGCAAAAGCCTCGGGGACACCAACAAACACAACTGTGTTTTTTGCCAATGAATTGCCAAACGATACAAAAGCAAATTTTCAGGCAGATAATGCCACCTGGGTTTCTGCACAAGGAACTGGGAATCCATCAAACCAGACCCGCCCCACGGATCAAACTGAAATTTTCCAATCTGGTAATACACCCATTTTTCCGAATAAAATTGGTGATTTTGTCATCCTGGGAATCCTTGGGAAAGGCGGGATGGGATTGGTGCTCGAGGGCGAAGATCCAATCCTTAAACGAAGGGTTGCGATAAAAATCCTGCACCCTGAGTTTGGACTTATAGAAAAAAACCGACTTAGATTTTTGCAGGAAGCAAGGGCCGCCGCCGCGATTGAACATGAAAATATCATCACTATTTATCAGGTTGGAGAACAAGACAAAACCCCCTTCATCGCAATGCAATTACTGCGGGGTGAATCATTGGCGGACCGAATAAGGCGCGGACCGATTCCCTTGAATGAAATCATCAGGATAGGCCTTGAAATTTCCCGGGGCCTTGCCGCCGCACATGATAATGGCCTGATTCATCGGGATATAAAACCTGATAACATATGGCTTGAATCAACTGGAACTGATCTGATGTGGACCCGCTTGAAAATCCTCGACTTTGGCCTGGCAAGAGCGGTGGAACATTCGGATAACTCCATGACCGGTGCCGGGATCATCATGGGTACCCCTTATTACATGTCTCCCGAGCAGGCATCCGGATTAAACCTAGACCTGAGCACGGATATTTTCAGCTTCGGGGTGCTTCTTTACCAGATGGTTACCGGATCCTATCCATTTGAAGGCAAGACAACCCTTGCTGTTTTAACTGCAGTCACCAACACCTCGCCTAGACCAATTGAAAAAATAGATAAATCAACCCCTCCAGCATTAATCACCCTGATTTTCCAGATGCTTGAAAAGCCAACAAAGCTGAGGCCTAAGAATTGCCATCAAATCGAATCTATTTTAAAGGACATCCAAGAAAACCGTAGCCCAAATTTTTTGGCAACAAATTCTAACGCGTCAAAATCAATCGGAAGAAAATCCTTGGCATTCATAGGGGTGTTAATCGGTCTTTTGCTAGTCAGTTCATTTGTGTTCCTTTTTCCAGCATTGTTCCCAAAAGACGCCATCCATGTTGGTGTGCTTTGCGATTTGACCGGCTCACTTTCTCAAAGCGGAACCTCAGTCAAGGATGCCACACTATTTGCGATAGATGAAATAAATGCGCGGGGTGGAATTCGTGGAAGAAAAATCGTGCCTCATAACGCAGATGGCAAATCCAAACCAGAACTGTATCCGGAACTTGCCAATAAACTGATGACTGAAGACAAAGCTTCCGTGATCTTTGGATGTTGGACTTCCGCAAGCAGAAAAACACTCCGCCCATATTTGGAAAAAAATGATGGCTTGCTTCTTTACCCTGTGCAGTATGAAGGAATGGAAGAATCAAAAAACATCATGTATCTAGGACCATGCCCCAACCAGCAGATCCTTCCAGCAGTATCACATGCAGTTAACTTGATGAAGAAAAAGAAAATCCTGATCATCGGTTCCGAATATGTTTTTCCTGTCGCGGCAACGGAAGTCATCAGGCTTCATGTAAAATCTCTCAATGAAATTTCAAACTCAATGGTCGAGATTCTTGAACCCCCCGTTTACCTGCCACTTGGGGAAACTCAAATGGATAAGATCCTTGCAAGAATATCTAAAGATGAACCAGATTTAATCCTTAACACAATTAACGGTGACACAAACACATCTTTTTTCCGTGTCCTACGCGCTCAGCGTAAATTTGACAATATATCCACCATTTCATTTAGCGTTGGCAAACAGGAATTAGGAAATTTGGATCCCGCGAGCCTGGTTAATGATTATGTTGCTTCCAGTTATTTTCAAAATATAGAATCAGATGCAAACAACCGATTTGTTACCGAACTACACAAAAAGTCCATTCATTCAATCACAGATCCAATGGTTACCGCTTATAACAGCGTGAATTTATGGGCAAAGGCGGTGGATGTCGCGGGAACAGAAAACATTGAAAAGGTTCGAGAAACTATAAAAATCCAATCGTTTGAGGGCCCTGCGGGTAAAATCTGGTTTGACCCTGAATCTAATCACGCCTACAGAAAGTTCCTTCTTGGAAAAATCAATCCTGATGGCTCCTTTAAAATCATGAATCCTGAAAACAACAACCCCATTCGTCCTGAACCTTACCCTAGATATAAATCCAAGGAAGGTTGGGATAAATTTCTTGACGACTTATTCAATCAATGGAATAAAAATTGGCAGCCGGTTCCTAGTTAAGTTTCAATCAGCGTAGAGCAGCTTTACCAAAGTTAATTGTTTCGAATAAAAATTCGGCACTAATAACTACAATATTCACTATTTAAATTTTCTGGAAAATTGAAATTGCATCTGTTTGGATAAATTACAAGCCGCTATCAACAAGCTGTAATCGTATCGAATCTTATTTATCTAACACCATCAGTTTTCTAATCAAATGTCTTTAAAGATCCGAGTATGCTTAATCGAATTTCAATCCACCGTTATTAGAGATCAATTGCTCAAGTCTCATTTTTCCCTGAAAAAAGAAAAGGCAATTTCAAAAAACATTTTTAAAATTTCACCTTGGAGTTGTAATGAGAACCTCAACTCAAATATATTGGATGAATGATTAACGAGGATTAATTGCCCTAAACTATGATAAACTTGGTCCAATAAAATCATAATCCACCTCAGGAGAATCTGAATGGCTTTTTTCACCCTTGTTATTGCGGCATTAATTGGAGCTGAGACACTCAATCCGGGCGACCACAACCGAAAACTCACTGTTGATGGCAGGGAACGGAACTTCCTTGTCCATATCCCACCAAAATATGACCCCAAAAAACCCACACCCGTGATACTGGCTTTTCATGGTGGTGGAGCCAACGCATCCAACATGGTTGCATTCAGCAACCTTAATGATAAATCTGATAAATCTGGATTCATCGTTGTTTACCCGAATGGCTCAGGTCGACAGGAAAAAATTCTCTCGTTTAACGGGGGTAACTGCTGCGCCTACGCCATGAACAACAAGATTGACGATGTGGAATTCACCCGAAAAATTCTGGATAACCTTGCCAAGTCCGCGAACATTGACCCCAAACGAATCTATGCAACCGGCATTTCAAATGGTGGAATCATGTGCTATCTTCTTGCTTCTGAACTATCCGAAAGAATCGCAGCCATTGCACCCGTTGGCGGCCCCATGGGTACCAGTTACTGCAACCCCAAGCGCCCGGTTTCTGTAATACACTTTCATGGCACCGATGATGAATTCGCACCGTTCAAGGGTGGAAAAGGAAAAGGTTTTACCGGCACCGAGTTTTATTCCGTCGATCATTCAATTCAAGCTTGGATAAAAGCCAACGGATGCAACAAAACACCTTCGATTCTTAATATCCCCGATAATTCCAAGGATGGCACGACGATCACAAGAAAAACATTTGGATCAGGAAAAGACAACTCTGAAGTGGTATTGATTGAAATACATGGAGGGGGGCACACTTGGCCGGGGCAGGAACCCAGATTGAAATCACTGGGCAAATCAACCAAGAATATTTCCGCTAATGACCTGATGTGGGAGTTCTTCCAAAAGCATCCAATCAGGTAAATCTCAAGCTGTAGAGTATTATTTCGCTTTTAAAGGGCGCCAATTCAAGATTGAGAGTTTAAAAAATATTCCCTGGACATTATAGTCTTATCGTGTGATTTGATTTGTTGATAATTAAAAATCCCGCGTATGATCAGATCCCTGGCAACAGGATTGATTTCAGTTTTTATGTTTTTCAATTACTAAAATAAACTGGAAAACGAATGATGTCGATTTCAACGAGCATAACTCCCCGGGTCAGAATTCATCTTTCGATTTGGTTGCTATCCGTTGCATTCCAAGGTTCAGCCTTGATGGCACAGGAACCCGTTACCAAGGTGGATTTCAACAGGGATGTCCGCCCGATCCTTGCTAATCATTGCTGGAATTGCCACGGGCAGGATGAATCTTCAAGAAAAGCAAAACTAAGATTGGATCAACGCCCTGCGGCACTCGCAAAAACTAAGGACAATGATCACCCCATCGTGCCAAACGACCCAGCAGCGAGCACCCTTGTAACCCGCATCGAGGCAAATGACAAATCGCAGATGCCTCCCCGATCATTCAACAAACCATTGACAGAAATCCAAATAAAAACATTAAAGCAATGGATTTCTGAAGGGGCAACTTATGCGGAACACTGGGCCTTTTTGCCACCCAAAAAATCACCAACACTGCCCAAGGTTAAATTATCCACCTGGCCAAGAAATGAAATCGATTATTTTATCCTTCAAAAGCTTGAGGCTGAAGGGATCACACCGGCGCCCGAGGCTGACCGCAACACCTGGCTTCGAAGGGTGACTCTTGATCTCACAGGCCTTCCACCAACCTTAGAGGACATGCATTCTTTCCTGAAAGACAAAGCTGAGGATGCCTACGAACGCGTGGTAGATCGTTTGTTGAAATCAAACCGTCATGCTGAACGAATGGCGATGCACTGGCTTGATGCCGCCCGTTATGCGGACACCAACGGCTATAACAACGATGAGATGCGAACGCTATGGCCTTGGCGGGATTGGGTGATAGAAGCTTTCAACAAGAACATGCCCTATGATCAATTTCTAACAGCACAAATTGCAGGTGATTTGATTCCCAACGGTACATTAAGCCAGAAAGTCGCCACGGGATTTAATCGTAACCATGTGCTCACCACTGAAGGCGGAATCATAGAGGAGGAATACAGGGTTGAATATGTGGCAGACAGGGTCCACACTTCCGCAACGGTTTTTCTCGGCTTATCAATGCAATGTGCGCGTTGCCATGACCACAAATATGACCCCCTGACACAGAAAGACTATTACCGATTCGCAGCATATTTCAATAACATCCCAGACAAGTTGGTTTCTTATAGCCAAGGCCGAATGGCAGAACCCTTATTGAAAGTGCCGACACAATCCCAGTTGGCTGAAAAATCAATTCTGGAGGCAAGTGGCGAAAAACTTGCAAACCAATTGAAAAAACGCTCATCAGAAATAGACTCCGACATTGCCAAATGGGAAAAATCGTTGAGTAGGGAACAAATTGAATCCACTGGGCCTGTTGGGATGGTTGCGCATTTCCCGTTGGATGATCCCAAAGGCCCGACAATCACCAACAACATAGCTGGAAATAATTCAGGCACGATCAAGGGAAATTTCTCCTCTGTTTCAGGCAAGATTGGTAAAGCTTTGCAATTCGATGGGAACACCCATGTTTCAGCAAATGGAACAGGCGAGTTTGAAAGTGACCAATCTTGTTCTTTCAGCGTGTGGATCAACCCAAGTGACAAAATGGCTGGCACCGTGCTGTCAAAAATGGATGATGCCAATTCATACCGCGGATACGATATCATTGTTGAAAACGGCAAAGTAGTAAGCCATTTCATCAACCACTGGCCCGATCGGGCTTTCAAGGTTGTAACTAAAAACACAATCACCCAGGATGCATGGCACCATATTACCGTGACCTATGATGGATCACGAAAGGCATCGGGCGTAAAAATATATGCAGATGGTCAATCCCAGGAACTAGAAATCGCCACTAACAACAAGCTTGAGGGTTCTCTTAGAACTGACAAACCATTTCATATCGGTCTTCGACAATCATCAGTCCCCTTTAAAGGAAAAATCGATGATGTGCGTATATTTTCAAGCGTTCTTAGCAGCACCGATGTGGCAAAACTTTCCAAGGGCGAATCAATCCAAGGCCTTAAGGAAATACTTGTAATTGAACCGCGCAATCGTTCAGCAATTCAATCTGAACAATTGAAGTCCTATTATCTGGATCATGTTGATATCCAGGCAAAAAAGATAAAAGCAGAGCTGCTTGAAATTCCAAAAAAATTGGTGGAGTTGGAAAAAGCCATGCCCGTGACCATGGTTATGGGAGAGATATCACCTCGTCGCCCCACTCATATACTTAAACGAGGGCAGTATGACCAACCCGGAGAGATGGTGGAACCCGGGGTTCCTGGGATTTTTGCAGGATTGCCCACCAGTGTTCCCACCCGGCTTGAGCTCGCCCGCTGGCTCACAAATCCCAATAATCCTCTTACATCCCGTGTCGCTGTAAACAGGTGGTGGGAAATGTTTTTTGGTACCGGCTTGGTGGAAACATCTGAAGATTTTGGCATCCAAGGGTCCCTACCCAGTCATCCGGAATTACTTGACTGGCTGGCATTGAACCTTGTCGATAAACATTGGGACATTCGTGAGATCTTGAAACAAATCGTTCTCTCGGCGACATATCGGCAATCGGCAAACATTTCATCCCAGGTATTGGAAAAAGATCCCCGGAATCGGCTTCTTGGTCATGGCGCTCGAAACAGGTTGCCGGCTGAAACTGTCCGGGATAACGCCCTTGCTATCAGTGGCTTACTGGTGGAACAACTTGGCGGGCCCAGTGTAAAGCCTTACCAACCAGATGGATTATGGGAAGATGTCTCGGTGGAACGACGAGAAAAATACAAGGCGGATTTAGGCGATGGCCTGTATCGACGAAGCATGTACACTTTCTGGAAACGAACCTGCCCCCCTCCCGGAATGGCCGCATTCGATGCCCCCGACCGGGAAACCTGTGTCATACGCAGGGCGCGCACCAACACTCCATTACAGGCTTTGGTGCTTTTAAATGATCCCACCTATGTCGAGGCGGGAAGAAAGTTCGCGGAACAAATCCTGCTAATGGCAGGTGATAATCAATCGAGGTTCGAATTTGCCTTTCAAGCGGCACTTTGCCGATCCCCAAAACCCGAGGAAGTGGAGATATTATCAAAGATTTTACAAACAGCGGAGAAACACTTTTCTGCGGATAATGCCTCTGCAAATAAACTTACATCTGTGGGACATTCAAAACGAAATGAAAAATTAAATGTATCAACACTTGCGGCGTGGACCACAATCACAAGCATGATACTTAACCTTGATGAGACAATATCGAAACCTTAAATCTTGAATGATTAAGGCGGATATAAGTGTAAATTGCGAATAGGGAACCATCCAATGAACCCGTTGACAGCCTTCCATAAGCAAATGCGCCGTCGGGCATTTTTAAATCATTCAGCGTCCGCTCTGGGAACCGCAACCATCGCAGGCTTGCTCTCCGGAGAAACAAAAGCTGACGCACCTGGTTCAAATCATCTGACACATTTCACACCCAGGGCAAAACGGGTGGTCTACCTATTCCAATCAGGCGGGCCATCCCACCTGGAACTTCTGGACTATAAGCCAAAACTTAAAAAACATCACGGCACCGAGCTTCCAGATTCCATCCGCAAAGGCCAGCGGTTGACCGGCATGACTTCAGGACAGAAAAGCTTCCCTATTATCGCACCCAAGTTTGAATTTAGTCAGGCGGGAAAATCAGGCACTTGGATAAGCAACCTTTTGCCCCACACCGCCAGGGTGATTGATGAATTATGTCTCATCCGTTCCATGCATACTGAAGCGATCAACCACGATCCAGCAATCACATTTATCCAGACCGGTTCGCAGCAACCGGGAAGACCAGCATTGGGCGCATGGTTAAGCTATGGATTGGGAAGCGAGGCAAAAGATCTGCCAGCGTTTATTGTCTTAATATCACATGGAACCGGCAGGGATGCGAATCAAGGCCTTTTGGAACGCCTGTGGGGAAGTGGTTTCCTTCCCTCAAACCATCAAGGTGTGAAATTGCGAAGTAGTGGAGACCCTGTTTTATATCTTTCCGACCCACCAGGAATGGATCGCGCGATGCGCAGAACCATGCTCGATGGTTTAGCCAAACTTAACGAAGGTCAATTTAAAGAAACTGGGGACTCGGAAATCGCAACCCGTATCGCCCAATACGAGATGGCGTTTCAAATGCAAGCTTCGGTACCGAAGCTTACGGACTTAGCATCTGAATCAAACAGAACTTTTGAACTTTATGGCCCGGAAGCAAAACGACCGGGTTCTTTTGCATCAAACTGTCTTCTGGCACGCCGTTTACTTGAATCCGGCGTTCGTTGTGTGCAACTTTATCATCGTGGCTGGGATCTTCACGGCGGTTTGCCCACGAACATACCAAAACAGGCAATGGATGTTGACCAAGCCCAAGCGGCTTTGATCATGGATCTTAAACAGCGGGGCATGCTGGATGATACCCTCATAGTCTGGGCAGGGGAATTTGGCCGCACTGTTTACGGGCAGGGCGGATTAAAGGATGAATACGGCAGGGA
>SYCV01000238.1 GCA_005786805.1 Planctomycetia bacterium
CACCATCTGGATGGCCGGGGCAGGTGTTAAAAAAGGCCATGTCCACGGCGCGACTGATGAACTCGGCTATCATGCCCTGGGCGAAGGGCATTATGTCACCGATCTTCATGCGACCACGCTTCATCTATTGGGCCTCGACAACAAAAAACTTGTGGTGCCCGGAAGAAAACGCCTTGATATCGACCATGGCTCCCCCATCCTTGATATTCTTGCCTGACCGATTCATTCATGGGACAAACACATGGATACAAACAAAAACAATCCCACCACCCGGAGACATTTCATCCAATCCACGGCGGCATCAGCCTCTATAGTTGCTGGAGCTGACAATCTTACCGCCGCTGGCCACCAAAAGCCGGGCATCACAAAAAACATGGATGTTGATGTGCTGGTTTGTGGGGCAGGATGTGCCGGTTCAGCGGCGGCACTTGCTGCTTCACGGGCGGGGGCAAATGTGATGGTGCTTGAAAAGGCCCCTTTTGCGGGAGGTATCATCACCTGCGTGGGCCTTCCCTATTTTGATGGCATCGCCAACATACGCGATAATCGCATCGTGGTTCGTGGTATCGCCCTTGAACTTCTTTCAAAATCGGGAGTATGCGCACCGGATGCCCGAACAGTCTCAAAACACAACCCCACGATTCCCAACTCCTTTGAATTCAAACTTCTCCTCGACAAGCTTTTCAAGGAACAAAAAAGTTCCCTCTCGATTCTTTTTAACTCATTTGCCTGTGGTGTTGAATCCCAGGGGGGTATGATCAGGACGGTTCATGTCGCCAACAAAGATGGACTGGTTGCAATTCATCCAAGAGTGGTGATTGATTGCACCGGCGATGCGGATGTTGCCGCCTGGGCAGGGGCCCCCTTCGAACAAAACACCGAGGTGCAACCGTTGACTCTACATTTCCGTATAGGACATGTGAAAAAGAACGGAGAAATGACAAGAAATTGCAGGGAGGCGCTTGCAAAAGCGGTGACCAGGGGAGATCTGCCTTTTTATTACGGGCCGGGTGTGATGTTCCTTTATGGTGATGATGAGGTTTACATCCATGGGGTGAGGGTTCCCGCGAACCCAACCGATGCGGCAGACCTAAGCCGTGCTGAAATGCAGGGGCGTGCCGATGCCCACGCGATGTTTCGCACCTGGAAAAGGGAGGTTCCCGGATTTGAAGATTCTTATTTCATGGAGGCCTATCCATGGATAGGGGTGAGGGAATCCAGAAGGATCATCGGGCAGTTGGTGCTTTCCGAGGAGCACCTGATGAAAAGCCAAAGGTTTGATGATGCCATAGCTACCGGTTGCTGGTATCTCGATTTGCATCCGAACAAGACAACCGTGGGAAGCGCCAATAATTTTGACCCCAAGAAGGTGCAACCCGAGCCATATGATATTCCCTACCGGGCATTACTACCCCAAAAGGTGGAAAACCTGCTGGTTGCGGGAAGATGCCATTCCGCCACGCGGGGTGCCCATGCCTCAACTCGGGTAACTGTGACCGCCATGGCAATGGGGGAAGCCGCGGGTCATGCTGCCGCGATGTCAATCAAATCCGGAAAAAGTGTGCAGGAAATCAATGGAATGAAGGTCCGGGATGCGCTCAGGAAAATCAACGCCGGGCCATTCACGGATGCGTGACCAAACATCAAAGGCGATTCCCACTTTGCCGGGAGTTGTTTTTGGAGTACAACTATCTTACTTTCCATCAAAAGTTCTCAATCGGAATTCAAACATGAACCCAATGTTAATTACCAGAATTATTGGAAGCCTGTTTCTTGCATCAATATTGGCTCCACATCAAAGCCACGCCGCGGAACCATTGCCTGTTCGCTTGGAATCAGTTTCGGTGGCCATGCGCGATGGAATAGCGCTTGCGACGGATATTTATCGAGCCGAAAATATTTCCAAAGCCCCGGTCGCCTTGATGCGAACCCCTTACAACAAAAGCAGGGTGACACCCATTGCAGAACGCTTTGCGCGTGAAGGCTACATAGTGGTGGTGCAGGATTGCAGGGGCACATTCAAATCCAAGGGCGACCTCATCCCCTACAACAATGAGGGCCAGGATGGGTTCGACACCATCGAATGGATATACAGGCAGCCCTGGTGCAATGGCCGAATAGGCATGTGGGGCAGTTCCTATGTTGGCGCAACCCAATGGCAGGCAGCCGTGGAAAGACCACCAGGCTTGGTGACTATCAGCCCCACCGCGACCTGGAGCAGTTTCTATCGAAATCTTTACCTGGGCGGGGCAGTTCGACTTTCACTCATCGCAAAATGGGCTGGGGGCAATTCCACCAAGCCCGAAAACGCAAAGGTCACCGACCAATGGGATAGCACCCTCATGCATCTTCCCCTTGCGGATTTGGACTCGAAGATTGGTTGGCCGATTCCCTGGCTGGCAGCGATGCTCACACATCACAAGCCCGATGGTTACTGGAATCGCCTGAACCTCACCAACCAAATCACCAGCTTGAATCTTCCCATTCTTCATGTGGTTGGATACTACGATTTCTTTTCGAGGGAATCCGTGGATAACTTCATGATCATGCAAAAGAAGGCATCAAACCCGGTGGTGCAAAAACAGCAACAGTTGATTCTCGGCCCATGGGATCATGGAACCATCGGGAAAAGCAAAGTGGGCGATATCGATTTCGGCCCAAATGCCATCTGGGATCCCGTGCAAGCCAACCTCGATTGGTTTGATCGTTTCCTAAAGCAGGATGCAAAAGCGATTGCCAGGCCTTTTGTACCTGTGCGTTATTTTTCCCTAGGCGACAACACCTGGCATGACGCCGACACTTGGCCACCCATGGGATTTGAAGACACTTCCTATTACCTGCATTCTAATGGTGATGCAAATGGTGTGAAGGGTGGTGGGATCGTGGATTTAAATCCACCTGCAGGCGCTGAAAAACCAGACAGTTTCAAAGCGGACCCGGCAAACCCTGTACCCGCACTGCCAATAACAGAAAAAAGACCATCACATCTTGCCCATTGGGCCCCCGTTGATCAAAGGCCGATTGAGGAACGAAACGATGTTCTGGTATACACTTCAAAACCCCTTGATAAACCCTTGCGATTCGCGGGAAATCCCAAAGCGGAGTTATTTGTCTCCACCGACACCAAGGATGCCGACTGGGTTGTGAAATTGGTTGATGTCGCACCGGATGGTTTTTCCCACAATCTTGTGGTTGGAATACTTCGTGGAAGTTTCCGGGATTCAGAACTCATGCCCAAAGAAATGAAACCGGGGGAGGTTTACAAGATAACCGTGGACCTCGGGCCCATCGCCGCGGAACTTCCCAAGGGACACAGTCTTCGGGTTGATATCTGTGGGTCTTATTTCCCGTTGTTTGATCGCAACACGAACACCGCGGAAGGCCCGTTCTCTAAAACAACCGTGATCGCGACAGAGAAAGTTCACCATCAGCAAAACATGGCTTCCCGGATTATTCTTCCCTGCAGAAAATGAGCGATCATAATTTGCTGGACCATCATCCAGTCAGGAAATCCAATCATGCGATTCAGTATGACCCTGTTTCTATTTCTAGTTATAGCCCTTGATTCCCAGGCGCAGGGCTTGGAAAAACTTTCATACAATCACCCGGGCTTGGTGGTCGATCTGGGTGTGGGACTCTGGGCATGGCCTGTCCCCTGCGATGCGGATGGCGATGGCGATTACGACCTCATTGTTTCATGCCCCGACAAACCCTCCAATGGGGTATGGTTCTTTGAAAATATCTCTGGTAGCACCACCAAGCACAAACTCCCTTTGTTCAAACCAGCTCGAAAACTTAGTCCGACCGTGCACTATGTGATGCCCAGTTATGTGGATGGCAAGCTAAGGGTTTTATCCCCAGGCTACGAGTACAAAAACTTCACCAAACTTGGCCTATCAGAGCGTTTGACCCTTCCCATTGCTGCAAAATTCCATGAATACGAGGGTAAACAATCCAAGGGGCCCAAGGTCCGCCATAACCAATGGCGCTATGTCGACTTCGATGGTGATGGCAAACTCGACATCGTTTCAGGTATCGAAGACTGGTCCTTCTATGGATGGGATGACGCTTACAATAACAAAGGCGAATGGATCAACGGCCCGCTTCATGGTTTTGTCTATCTCCACCGAAATAATGGAACCAACGATTCCCCCTCCTACGAAAAGCCAGTAAAAATCAACGCTGCAAACAAGCCGATTGATGTGTTTGGCTGCCCTTCACCAAACTTCCATGACTTTGATGGCGATGGTGACCTGGATCTTGTCTGTGGCGAATTCCTCGACGGCTTCACTTACTTTGAAAACATCGGTACCCGCACCAAACCTGTTTATGCTGCAGGCAAAAAGATCCTCACTCCCTCAGGAAAACCCCTGGTCATGGATTTGCAAATGATTGTCCCCATCGCCTTAGATTGGGATAATGATGGCGATTTGGACCTCATCGTCGGCGATGAGGATGGCAGAGTAGCTTTTATCGAAAATGTCACCGAGAAAAACAGCTCCCTAAATAAAAGCATCGTTCCTGTTTTTCTGGAACCTAGATATTTTCAGCAGCAGGCGGACACTTTAAAATCCGGGGCTCTCGCCACCCCTGTTGGTTTCGACTGGGACGGTGATGGCGATATCGACATCCTCTCAGGTAACACCGCTGGGTATATCGAGTTTTTTGAAAACCTGTCCGGTCCCGGGGTTTCATCCCCCAAGTGGGCAGCTCCTGTGAAATTAAAAGTTGATGGCAAAATATTCAGGGTGATGGCTGGCCCCAATGGCAGCATCCAGGGCCCCGCGGAAGCAAAATGGGGTTATACCACCCTTTCCATTGCTGATTGGGATGGCGATGGATTACCAGACATCATCTTTAATTCCATTCTGGGGAAAGTGGAATGGCTTAAAAACATCGGCACCAAAAAGTCGCCCCGATTATTTCCCCCACAACCAATTGAAGTGCTATGGGAAGGCGATACTCCAAAACCAGCATGGACTTGGTGGAAACCTGATGGAAAGCAATTGGTCACCCAGTGGCGTACCACGCCATTTGTTTTCGACTTGAACAAGGATGGCCTGCCAGATTTATGCATGCTGGACACCGAGGGTTACCTCGCTTTTTTTGAGCGGAGAATGAAGGATGGTAAAAGAATCCTGCTTGCACCCAAGCGGGTTTTTTGCGACCCCCAGGGCAATC
>SYCV01000239.1 GCA_005786805.1 Planctomycetia bacterium
AATGCCAGGAGTATGAACAATCCGAGGGTGATGAAGTTCACAAGGAAGATGGATTGGAACTTCTTGGATTTGTTGAAGTATTTAACAAAGGCATCCATGCAGTTTGGGATCATGGAGAAGATTGGCTTGGCGGCTAGTTCCCTCAGGAGGTTGGGGTAGAATGTGTTTCCAAGTTCTCCCAGAGTGAAAACGGTTTGTTTTTGGGTGATGCAGGCCACGGGTTTGGTTTTGTCGACCTCGATGGAGTGGTTCGTGTTTATTTTGATCGCGCCATTCACGACAAGTTGATTGACCGTGCCGTGGATCACCTCGGAGATTTTTTGTGATTTTAGATAGACCAGTTCCATGGGTTGAAGGTTGTGGATGAAGGAGTTCTTGTCGAAGTAATCGACGATATTTTCCAGCTCGCCTCTGTTGTAAAACTCAAGCGCGGCTATCGCGAAAACGGTGATCATGAAGAAACCCGAGATGAAATCCGGGTTGTCGATGTGGATGTATAGCGGTTGCAGCAGGAAGTACGCGGGAATCGACATGCAAATCAAGGCCAGGATCCCGAAGATGATGATGGACCGTAGCTTGTATTTCGCTTTTTCTAGGTTTAGGCTTTCGAACATGTCATGATGGGCCCAGAGGATTTCTGGTTGTTTCCCGAAGTTCATCTCATAGGATTTGGCGGTGCGCTCCTTTGCCTGCCTGAACTTTTCAAATTCCTCCCTGTTTCGGGTTGAAGGGAGGTGCTGAACCTGTTTACCCAGCAGGTTGCAGAATTCCTGGTAGGACTGGGTGAAGACCAGGTGCTGGTGCCAGACGACATCGATTATTTTGGACGGTGAAACCATGAGGTCGGATATCGCCGCAAGGAACATGAACTTCTTGTATTCCAGGATTGCCTGCCTGGTGAATTCCTGGGTCCAGAAGTTCTCCATCGCGAGCCTGGTTGAAAATCCGTATTCACCATGGGGCTTGTCGAGGTCGAACTCATGTATTTTTTGCCAAAGTTCCTGGTTCATCCTGCCCCTGTGAGTGATGTGTCAATAGGTGACACCCGAACCTGATGAAGATATTTTTTATCTTGATAAACCATCCCTGATAATAGCTTAAAATACCAACTCGCATTCCCGTTGCAAAACAAAAAGCGGTACCCTTGGGGCCTTTGTTGGATGCGCAATTTTTTTAGACATTGTGAATACTTGATTTATACTGATAGGAAGGGATCTGTTTCCATGAAAACCAGGGGTATCTCCTATGGCTTCAAAACCTATCAACCTTGCGGAGCATAACCTTATCTTTGCGGGCCTTGGCCTTCAGTTGGGAATTTTATCCAAGGAAAAGGTGATAAGGGCGTTCACAGAGTGGTTGTTTGACAAGTCAAAGCCGTTGGCGGAGATATTAATCCAGCAGAAAGCCCTTACTGTGGAGCAGGCAAACGGCCTCCAGGTCGCGGTACATGCCCATATAGAGCAGGAAGGAGACTCGGGGAAGGCCCTTGCCTCACTGCACATCGCCAAGGACCTGGAAAGTGACCTTGACCACCTGGGCGACAATGACCTGCAACAAACCCTGGATAGCGCCCTGACTCAACGAAAAAAACTGGGCTTGGAAGACCACTTTTCCAAATCGCATCTTTCGAATGAATCTCCACTGGTCAACCCTTCCAAACCCGGGGAGCATGAAATCCAGGTCAAGGATCGTTTTGTAAGAGAAGGGTTTTTTGACGCGGGCAACCTGGGCGAACTCTATTTCGCAAGGGATACGGAACTCAACCGGACCGTGGTCGCCAAGTATATCAAGCCCGAAAGGGCAAACGAGAACCTGACCCAGGCTTTGTTTCATCTCGAGGGCGAGGTGACTGGATGCCTGGAGCACCCGGGTATTGTTCCCGTCTATGGCCTGGGAAAAGATACCCGGGATAGGCTTTTTTATGCCATGAGGTATATCCGCGGCAGAAAGCTTTCACGGGTGATCTCAGAGTACCAGGGGATTTTAAATTCTGAATCCGGCAAGAAGCGCGAGGCCTTGGTTGATTTGCTCCAAAACTTCCAAGCCGCGTGCCTTGCGATTGAATATGCCCACAAAAAGGGCGTTCTTCATTGCGACATCAAGCCGGATAACATCATGATCGGGGATTATGGCGAAGTCTTTGTGGTGGATTGGGGCTTGGTGGTGATTCATGGTCAATCGCTATCATCACCAGTTGAAAATAGTGACGCATTTGAAACTTTGGAGGTCGGGCAGGTTCCGCCCTACAGGCCCTCAGAAGCCGCATCCAGTGGCCTGCATAAGAACCAGGGTGGAAGCCGCAGGGGGATAGGCGGCACTCCCGCATACATGGCGCCAGAACAGTTAATGGCAACCCGGGATGATGATATTTCCCTGATAGGCCCTGCATCAGATATCTACGCACTGGGTGGGACATTGTTTCAAATCCTTGCTGGCAAGGCCCCGCACCTTTCAAGGAAGAATTCCAAAGAAACCATCGAGGATTTCAACAAACGAAGTCTCAATGGTGATTTCCCGAGGCCATCCGAATTAAAACCGGAGACTCCAAGAGCCCTGGAAGCGATCGCTTTGAAAGCATTGAGCCTGGATCCCAAGAATAGGTATGGTTCCGCCAGGGAGCTGGCTGAGGATGTGAAGCGGTACTTGGCGGATGAACCGGTAAATGCCCATCGGGAGGGTTTGGCGGAGAAAACTCTGCGGTTTGCCAGAAAGAACCGGACCGCGGTCGGAGTGGCGGCGGCATTGTTGCTTTGCCTTGCTTTGGGTGGGACCCTGTTCGGGTTCATTACAAAAGGGTTCAACCGGGAACTTCAGGGATTTAATGAGAAGTTGCGGATAAGTGAAAGGGAAGCGAGGGAGAACGCGGAGCTTGCAATTAAAAATGAGGCTCTGGCAAAAAAAAGGGAAGCATCCGCCATTGAGGCGGTGAAGCTATATGCGAAGTCCGTGAATGAGAACCCGGAACTTAAGAACCGGCCAGAATTTGATTCGCTGCGTAAGGAACTGCTCAAGGAACCAATTCGTTTTTTCAAGGAACTTGAACAGCAATTGCGCACGGAAGCCAATGCATCCAGTGAGTCAAAGGATGCGCTGGCATTAGGATTATTTGAACTGGGATACCTTGTCGAAGCTATCGGTAATCAAGAGAATGCAATCGAGGTTTATCAGCGTGCAGTAAAAATTCGTGAGGAATTAGTTTCAGCAAACCCATCTAATTTTCGGTATCAGGAAAATTTGCTAACCTCCTACCATACTCTTGGATTTTTGTGTGAGAATACGAATCGAGAAAGTGAGGCGGAGGAATTGTTTAAGAGAATTTTGAAAATTCAGGAAAAATTCGTCATTAATAATCCTGAAAACATTCAAACTCAGAATGATCTGGCAATGGCGCATAACAACTTGGGCCGAATATATGAAAAATTAAATCGAGAAAGTGAGGCGGAGGAATCATTTTTAAGGGCATTGAAAATTTGGGATGATATTGCTCGGGTCGTTAAAGGTAGTTTTTATAACCAGGATGGCTTGGCAACTTCAAACACCCACCTTGGATATTTATACCAAAATAGGAATCGTCTGAGGGACGCGGAGGAGTCATTTCTAAGGGCATTAAAAATTTGGGAAAATCTAGTGGCAGCTAATCCTAAAAATATTGGTCATCAAAATAATTTGGCCACAGCATTCAATAATCTTGGAAATGTTTACAAAAATACAAAACGGGAAAATGAGGCATTGCAGTTTTTTAAAAAAGCCCTGAAAACCAATGAGGAGATTGTTAATGCTTATCCATCTAATCCCGAATATCAAAACTTTCTGGCGATTTCATACACCAACCTTGGTTCCTTTTACCTAAGCACCAAACAGACGAGGGAGGGGCAGCAGGCTTTTAAAAAGGCTTTGGAAATCGAGGAGGAAATCGCCAGAACCAATCCCACTAACTCACTTTATCAAATTACATTGGCGAGTTTTTATCAGTCATTTGGTCATATCTTATACCTTGACGTTAATCGGGTGAAAGAGGTGGAGGATTTTTTTAAGAAAGCATTGAGAATCAATCAAAAAGTCGCAAATGAAAATCCCAATAACGCAATGTATCAAAACAATTTGGCTGCTTCATATAATAGCATGGGTTTTTTGCAGGATAATACGGGTCATTTTAAAGAAGCAGAAAAATCTTACCAGCAAGCCATCAGCATTATGGAATTACTTGTATTAAAAAATCCCAGTAACAAATTATTTAAACAATCCTTGGATCTTTATCAATCAAGTCTGAAGTTCTTGCAAAATAAAAAGCGGGTTGATTAATTTGTCCGTGTCATGCGAAAGCCGATGCCGCCATCCTTGTAGGTTGGCGCGGCACCCTGCCGTTCCGCTGAACGGCCAAATTCAAGGCCAATGACAAAACACCCCCGCTGAAACAATATTAAAAACCTAGTCAGACAGCAGGAATGTTTTCACCTGGTGGTATTCCTTCAGCCTGTCCCAGTCCTTCTGGCTGGGTTCCGCGATCCTGTCAATGTTCATATTGTCTTTGAGATCAGCCAACTTGACTTGCCTGCCTATGGGGTTTGCCTTGGCACGCCTGGCAGCATCCATCCTGGTTTCTCCCGGATTCTTGGTCACCGACCTGAGGGCCTCAATGATTACATCCGAGAAACCATTTGTTTTGAGCTCTTCAAATGTCACCTCAGTGTCTTCCACGGTGTCATGTAAAACCGCGACATTCTTTTCTTCCTCGGTTTGCACGGTGAACATCACCCTTAGCGGATGAAGAATATAAGGTTGCCCTGATTTGTCTTTTTGGCCAATATGCGCTGCAGCGGCAATCTTGATGGCGCGATCCAATGTTGGCATATTATCCTCCATTTGGCTTTGTGTTTTTGAGGCACTTTGAAATATATCGTAAATTCACTAGCTTGATCGTCATAAAAATCAAATTTAATCAAAGTGATCTATGAGTCTAATGAATAATCTGATGGATATGATGAATTATTTTACATGTGTTTCTCTCCAAGTAAAAAGTTCTTAAGGGCACTTGCATGATGGGAAAAATTTAGGAGACAGTTGACAGATTGTTCATTGCCTATCCAGCACGCCCATCACCAATGCGTTGACCCAGCGGACTTCGGGCCTGCCCGCCTGGTCCTCGCAGCCCCATATCCGCCTGATGGTGATTCCCGGGATTTGCGTGAGTTTTTCCCGCAGGGTTGCTTCCGTGAAATCAATGAACCGCCTGCCTTCCTCGATCCTTTCCCCATCACCCTGCTTGAACGACATGAAGCATACTCCACCCGGTTTCAACGCGCGGCTGAATCTTTTCAGCACATCTTCAATCTCGCCCGCGGGCACATGCAGCAGCGAGGCGCAGGCCCATATCCCATCATACTCTTGGTCATGATTGAGATCCTGAAAACGCATCTGGTTGATGACGATGCCGGTCTGGCTGGTTGCAAGCTCGACCATTTTGGCGGATGCATCAAACGCGGTGACTTGGTAGCCCCGCCTTGAAAAAGCGATGACATCGCGCCCCGGGCCGCAGCCCGCATCAAGTATCTTTCCGCCCTTGGGGACCAGCGCGAGGAATGGCCCGTACAACGGTTCCATCTCGAGGTTCGCGGTTCGCGCGAGATATTCCCCCGCGCGCTCCTCGTAATACCGGTCTGTTGAATCCCCGCCTTGCTGCTTCATGCTTTTTCCACTTCGCGCAACCCTTGAAACATTTCTTTCATCACCGCTGTTCCATTCAGGCAGTTCATACTAACACTTCACGCATGAGTTCGCACTTCCCGAACATACATTTGGTGGAAGGTTCTTTTTAATCGTCGCGCTGCATTTAATAAGATAGAATCATCCGAAGTAAGTTTGAATGTGATCATAAAACACCTGGGGAAAACCACGATGAGAAAGTTGTTGTTCGGTTTGGCGCTGGGCCTGGTGATGCTGACTGGAAAAACATCGGCGCAATCGCCTGACAAAGCTGCGGAGGCTGCCGCTAAAAATCTTTTCCATCCCGATTTGATCGGTGTCGAACTCAAGATGCAGGGGGAATATGTCGGCAAGGATGGCGAGAAACGCCTTGGGGTTCAAGTGGTCGCAAGAGGCGGCAAATCGTTTCATGCGCTGGTGCTTGAGGGCGGCTTGCCAGGCGATGGTTGGGATGGCGGCAAGTATGGTTTGCTGGAAAGCGGTCCTATGTCAGCGGGGCGCGTCGAGTTCATCTCCCCCAGTGAAGAGGGAACCAGCGCCGTGCTTGATGACAACGGCCTGGCCCTCAATCGTGGCGGTAAAAAAATCATTCTCAAACGAATTGAGCGCAAGAGCGAGACTTTGGGCCAGCAACCCCCCGCGGGCGCGGTCGTTCTTTTCGGTGGGACCAAGCCCAACATGGATGCCTTCGAGCAACGAAAAGACATCGAGGGGATGACCGAACCGACCATGTTTGAGGGAAGCATGATGGCGGGAGCAGTCACCAAGCGCAAGTTCCGCGACTACACTTTGCATGTGGAATTCCTTACAGGCTGGGAACCCCAGAACATTCCATGGCGCAGGGCCGATGCCGGCATTTACATGCTTTCCCGTTACGAGGTCGCGATCGGCGACAGCTTTGGTTTTGATTACGATCTTTCCGGCGCCACCAGCCCCCAACGACCCAAGTTGATCGAGGAAAAGGCCAAGGCCTCGAAGTTCCCGATCCCAAAGAGTAACAACGCGCCCCGAGTTTGTGGCAGCGTGTTCACCTATCCGAGCAAGGTTCCCAATGCGTGTCTTCCCCCGCTCGTCTGGCAGACTCTTGACATCGATTTCAAGGCGCCCCGCTTTGATGACAAAGGCAAGAAGACCTCAAAAGCAATCATCTCGGTTAGGCTGAACGGCCACCAGACGGTGGATAAGCTGGAAGTTAATGGCCCGACGCCGCACGGGTTCAAGGGGCCGGAAACCGTTGATGGCCCGATCTGGTTCGAAGCCTTCGGCAGGCGGGTTCTCTACCGCAACATCTGGGTTGTGGAACGCCCATAAATCAGATTTTACTGTGCGGATTTCAAAGTGATTGCGCTTTTGCGTAGGACATGATTGCTTTGAATCAGGTTCTTTATGGTTGCCCTCACCATTTCGCTTATGGTAAAAATATAGTTATCAAATCTATATTCTGTTTGGGCATGGCTATGAAAAATAAAAGTCGGATGGGTTTCACACTTATTGAATTGTTGGTGGTGATAGCCATCATTGCGATTCTAATCGGGTTACTTTTGCCCGCGGTGCAGAAAGTGCGCGAAGCTGCAGCCCGCATGAAGTGCTCCAATAATTTAAAGCAGATGGCGCTCGGGCTTCATGGCTACCATGATACCTTCCGAACTTTCCCCTCGTACAAGGCACTGGGCACCTCCACCTCGGTTGGTTGGCATGCCATGATTCTAACTTTTATCGAGCAGGGAGCGCTGGCTGCCAGGGTGGATCTCTCCCTTCCCTCGTACGCTGTTGCGGGAAACGTGAACAGGCTTCTGGGGGGAAACAAGATCAACACCTTCCTTTGCCCAAGCCAGGATCAGATTCAATCATCCAGCGCGATTGATAACATGCCCAATGGTGACCTTGCCTACACCATTCATTATGTCGGGGTTGCAGGCCCCAAGGGAACCAACCCAACAACTGGAACGGCTTACACGCTGAACGGCCCTGGCACTGTGCAGGGTGGTTTTGCCGCCGATGGTATCCTTCCCTACCATAGTGTTTTCGCCAACGCAGCCCCCACCGTGACCTCGGCTGTTCGCATCCAGGATGTCTCCGATGGCACCAGCAACACCATGATGATCGCGGAGTGGTCCTGGCAAGGGTTGGTCACCAACCAGGGGGCCTTCCGTGCATGGCAGCGTGGCGGCTTGTGGGACAATGATTTCCCAGCTTCCAAGAACATCGCCAATTCCATGCGCACCGTCCGCTACATCACCAACACCAACCACAATGAAACCAGCATAGGCAGCAACCACACCGGGGGTTGCAATGTAGCGTTTGGCGATGGCAGCACCCGCTTCCTCAAGGAAAGCATCGACTTGAACAAGGTTCTCCTGCCGCTCGCCAGCCGCAACGGCGGCGAAGTGGTTTCCGATTACTAACCAGAAAACAACAACATCATGCGAACCAGACTTTTCTCTTTATTAATCCTTCTGCTTTTGCTCATACCCGCGTGCGGGGAGGATGGGCCAAGGCGTTATAAGCTTTCAGGCGATGCCCAGTTCGATGGGCAGCCGATAGTCTACGGCGATGTGATCTTCACACCCGATGGTTCCAAGAGCAATTCCGGGCCGCAGGGGGTTGCTTACATCAATAATGGGAAGTTCGACACGAAAGGCCCCGAGGGGAAGGGGATCGCGGGCGGGCCGACGGTGATCCATGTGCGTGGCTTGAGCGCCCAAGGGGGCAGGTTGATTTGCGAATACGAATGGAGCGTGGATCTTCCAAGGGCGGATGGGAAATATGATATCAAGGTGCCG
The DNA here is from genome assembly GCA_005786805.1 of Planctomycetia bacterium. Lineage (GTDB taxonomy): Bacteria > Planctomycetota > Planctomycetia > Gemmatales > Gemmataceae > UBA969. Next base: position 8,487 of record SYCV01000239.1, read on the forward strand.
AAGGAAGCCGCTGCGAAGAAGGTCACAAAACCCCAGCCGGAAATTTAAGCAAGATCACCTTAATAATGTGAATGGTTTATTAAGCATGCATTTGAAGTGGTTCGCTTAATCGAGGCTTACAACCTGGCCATCATCCCTGGTAGCCATTTGGGCCAAGGTTAAAAGCGACATGTTCTCTCTAAGAAATCGCACAGTGCCATCCACAAAGCCTGCATTCACGCCCCCCGTATGGGTTGAGTTAATGGGTAGGTTGTTGCCAAAGTTGGGGCATACCCCAATGTTGCAGTCTCCGCCGTTGGGCCAGCCTTTTTTCTGGTTAATCTTGTAACGAATCGAAGTGCAGGCAAAATGTCGACAATCAGTAAGATTAGTTCCTCCGGGTGGTGTACCATTAAATCCCGTGCCGATAAGCCATCCATGCCAGCCTGTGGACCATGAAACCTTGGTGCCATCCGCCTGTTGAAGAAAATCAGATGTTTCACTAACAACCATGGTATTGCTAGTGCCGTCCGTAATTTCGGAGATTTTTACGCTTTTGTTTACTGGAAGAACGCCACCAGCAGACATGGGACCTCCTCCGCAGCAACCGGTGCCTGTGGCACCATTTGAAATTCGTGATTCGGTGTAGCCTGAACCAACAAAGCCATCGTTGGTGGCACCAGCAATACCGGCATAGGTGACCCAAAAATTATTATTGACACTAAAATTGGATGTCGTGTTAGCCCAAGTCAACCATTCCGGTAATGGGGATGATGGGCATCGTAACACAGGAATTGCCTTGGAATCTGTCTGCACATAAGTGTTCCCAGTCCAACCAGGACTTGCGACATTGGTGTTGACCAATTCATTGAGGCTTCGTTGCTCGAGAAAGGGTAGTAGATAGAAGCGCCAGGATAGTCCATATCCGTTTGGAAATCCATTAGACTGGGTTGAGCTATTTTTTCCCCCCGAGGGAAACTGGGAGAAATTATCATGGTAATTGCTCAATCCAAGAACGATCTGCTTGATATTGTTAGTACATCTAAGTCGGGCTGCAGCTTCACGCACTTTCTGGACGGCGGGCAAAAGTAACCCGATTAGAATCGCAATAATAGCTATCACCACAAGCAACTCGATCAGTGTGAAACCTTGTTTCCGGATTGACATATAAAGCCCCTGCCTGTTAGACCTTGTAATTATTTAGAGGTGATTTGGAAGTTGAATTTTTCCCCAGCTTTGATATCCGCCGTGATTATGCTGTTAACACCAAACTTTGGGGGCAATATATTTTTCTTTCCTGGGTCACTCACTGCTTTCATGTTTTCCGGGATGGAGGGATTCCATGTGTTGGCCACCCAGACTGCGAATTTCACATTGTTGATTCCCGGCATAGCTTTTCCAGAAAATTTACCATCCTTTACGGGCATTTGGACGGGTGGAAATCCAGGCATGGAAAATTCAATTTGCCCTTCAGGCATCAGTTTGCCATCTAAATCAACAGTTCCATCTATGGAAACGGGCTGGATTTCAGTGGAGCCACAGCCAATTATAAAAACCAAAATTAACGCGAGAAAGTGACAAGTAAATTTCATGATATTCACTGTGTAATAAATAATGTTGTGAAAATAAACCCTCAATTCTATCCTCTCGATGTTCTAATTCAACAAATAATTCTTCGTTTTGAAGTTCATTTTTTTGATTTTGAACTTTATAAGTTTGAATTTTGAGCTTCATATGATTTAGGGGTAACTCATTATCATTGATTATTTTTCTCATGTTCAAAAATTTATTATTTTAAGTTGATAATTTTAAAAAGGCAGTCCGATTACTTGAAATATAGGCGGGTGTTAATTTGTCTTGGCGATGCGGAATCCGAATGAAAGGAGGTTGGTTGCCGGTTGGTAACCAGTCCGGCTTGCAGATCTGATACGGAATGCGCCGGAATCATAGGAGAAGCCTCTCAAGGCCCGTCTGACTGTGCCTAATATCCTTGTTTGCTTAAGATCATCCACCACATTAAGCCCTGGGTAATCAGCAAACTCATCCATGCACCAAGTGGAGCAATTGCCCAAAGAATCAAAAAGCCCGAAGTCATTAGGTTTCAAAAATCCAACAGGCCAGGGTTGCTCGGTGGAATTTTTTACATGCCAGGCGTATTTTGGCAGCAACTCGGCGGTATCACCATAATACCGCGCTGAAACAGATCCTGCGCGGGTCGCATATTCCATTTCCGCCTCTGTTGGTAATCGATATCCCTTCAGGTTCAAACAATCCTGTCTCAATCGAATCAGATTGGTGTCCCTGTTAATCTCAAAGCACCACTCCTCTTTTGGAATACCCTCCTGTTCGCTCAACCAGTTGCAATATTCTGCGGCCATGTACCAGTCGATTCCAAGGGCTGGAACATCCGGCAAAAAACGGTATTTTATGTCAAATTCATGCTTCGGGTCGAACTTTTTATACTGTGCCAAAGTTACCGCTTTATTTGATACCTCAAAAGATCTTTCAATCAGCCTTTTGTGTTGAATTTCCGTATTGTTTCCACCGGCTTCACCAAGTTGTGAACCCATCATGAATTCTACCGGCCCCGGGATTACAACCATTGTCTGGCCCTGGCTATTGACATACCATTGTGGAGAGGGCTTTGATTTTCCTTCCTCCAAAAGATTTTTGATTTCCCTTTGGCGCTTCATGCTTGGTTCCCTTTCGTCCTTCCAGGTGTTGTTGACCTGGTTGATGAGGGATTGTTGGCCCCAGATTTTCAGCAACCATTCCGTGGATGAATGCAGGCCGGAGTCGGGGTCGGTGAGGTAAATTTCCTTGAGTGAAGGTATTAAAGCCAATCGCTCTTTATTGGGCATTTGATCCTCCCGGAATTCCCCCAGGCTTTGGATCAAGGCCCTTCTGATGGAGATTTCTTTTTCATCGTTTAACCGGTTCATAATCAACTTGAAATCCATGTTGTAGGGTGCGATTTTGTCTATCAAATAGCTCCTTGTCTGGGGCTTAGGACTGTGTTTCAGCATGGGCCAGACTGCCTCGGGCTGATCCAGCCTGGCAAGGGTGATAGCGGCGTTTGATTTTCTCTTGTCCTCATTTTCCCTGAGCAAATTGATCACATTCATTGTCGTTTTTTTATTGATCTCGGAGTTGAAAATACCGGTACAGGTCAAACTATGTTCCTTTACAGCGGGAAATAATATTGAAAACTGTCTAGGGTCGGCATCGAGGATCAGATTGGCAATGATACCCGGTTGATCGGCTGCATAATCAGCGAGCAGGTTAGTTGCCAACAACGCCTCAACCGTCTTTTCCGGAGCGCGGTTATTGTAAATACCAATTAACGGATTGATAAGAAACTTTTTAACGGGCCTTAATGTGTCGATCCAAACACCAATGAAGGCCGGGTTTTCCCTGACCAACTGGCTTACTATCAAGGGGCTGGTTTTTTCCCAGTTCTTATCATCCCCCCCGGCGTCATAGGCGGCCAGGGCGCTCGCCACCCGAAGTATCCGCTCTTCCCTTCCTTTTTCCGGGTTGAGAATTTCACCCCAGAGTTTCTGTATGAGCCCACCATTGTGTTTTCTTAGGAAATTCACAAGGATTTCAACCTCATTGGGCTTTGCCATAAGCAGCCTGGGATAGAGATAATCAACCTGGCGCTCATCCACGGGAAGCAATGCCAGGCTGGCATGCATTTTTTTGCGTTCATCCTTTTGCTGCCCGGCCTTGATGTTCGCTTCCATAAGCAACGGGTCCGCCCAGCGTCGATAACCGGAAATCTCATTGACAATGAACGGCACATCCTCGGAGTTTGAGTCCAACAACCTTTCAACAAGGCCCTTTGCCTTGACCCGTGAATACCCATCCCAAAGGAAAAAAACTAGGATCATCATAGCCGCAATGCTTAAAAATGTCCTTGAAAGGTAGTAACTGGTCGCGGTTCTCATCATTTTCCGCTGGGCTTGGGAGAAATTCCTGGGCTTTACATTCCACATGATGCTGAACCACTGGGGAAGTGACGGCAGTTGCCTGTTTTCAGGAGTTCGATCCCAGGCATTGGCACGGTTTTCCAGGGCCAGCTCCGCACGACCTTTCCAGGTTTCTCTTTGTTTTTTCAAAAGCCATTCTTGCAATGATTGCACCAGATAATCGTGGGCAAGTTGGTATGATTTTTTTGAATCCGTGTCATCCTCTTGGATCATGGGGGTTATCAGGCGCAAATCACCATCAAGCAATTGAAGAAGTTGATCAAAGTCACGTGGCTTATCCGCGTAGGAAGAAAGCTTTTTCAAGTCCTCCAGCGAAAGCATGCTGCCTTTGATACTTAGGCCGGGGGTGGGAAGCAAAGCTTTAAGAACTTTACGCGCCGCCTTTTGGTGTATCTTGCAAAGGGCGGGCGCGGAACTTGAATAAAATGTTTCCTCTAAAAACTGCACGCCAACTCCCTCGACGCCACCGATGGAATTCAATGATGAAACTAACCATTGCCTGCTTTTCATCATGTCTGCAAAAACGGATAGCCTTACCGGGACTACCTTTTCATCCACAGAGAGTGCCCCGATGCTTTTCTGAATGAATTGTTCCTGAGGGCCTGAAAGTTCCCCTTCGGGCAGGCATTCCAAGGCTCTGCCAAACAATGTCAATACCTTTTGGGCATGCTTCTGGTCGAACAAGTCCACCAAGCTGAAATTCACGCCCTCCAATATGGGGATTTCGAGCACCGATAGCATTCGGTTCATCGCAAGTACGAAATCATCCCTGATCATAAGGATGACCTGGAAATAATCCCCGTCTAACTGGCGCAATGCCCTCGAAAGCATGCTTTCTTCTAGCCTTGGATTGGCATAAAGCCATTGTTCAAACTGGTCCAGAACCAATAATATTTTTTTGTTCAGTCCCTTGGGTTTTTTAACCCGTATAAGGTTGAATGCCTCGACCAAAGTAAGTTCCTGGGGAATATCCGGAAGATGTTTGCGCAACTGTCTAATTATGGCTTCCTCGGTTGTGGTTGCGGTGGCCTCAAGGTAAATAGGAATGATCCTATCGTCCAGATTTGGGATGATCCCCGCTTTCATAAGGGATGACTTGCCGCAGCCTGATGGGCCGTAGATAACTCCCACGGTAAATGCGGAAGAGGGGTTTTCAATCTGTGTTTTCCAAAACCTGATACTGGCGGGCAGTCCCATCCTGTCTCGTGAACCCGGTAGCAGCTCCAAAAAGAAATCCTTGTCCCCATGGTCGAAAGACCTTAAACCCTTGTAAACCACCTTGATGCTGGTGGTCGAATCGGAAGCAGATGGATTATTGGATTTTGAACCGTTTTTCTCGTTTCCGGAATTTATCATGGGTCCGGAATTAATGCCGCTAGTGGATGAAACAGTACCCGTGGCAATGAAGGATCGCAAGTCAGCAGCCAAATCCGCCGCGGTGGCGTAACGGTCATGCCGTTTGCGGCTTAACGCCTTGAGACAAATCCTTTCCAATTCCTTGTTTATTTTCGGGTTGATTTGCCTGAGTGGTTTAGCGTCAACATTTTTGATCATTTGCAAAAGAACCATTTGGTTCTTGTGCTCAAATGGTTTTTTCCCCGCAAGCATCTCGTAAAGAATGACACCCAGGCTGAAAATATCAGAGCGCCCATCCACGAGATGGCCTTCTCCACTCGCTTGTTCGGGACTCATGTACAAAGGGGTTCCACACCAGCCCTTCCCCTGGCCGAATGATTCCTCCCTTAACGCCAGGCCGAAATCCACAATGCAGGGGTTGCCGGAGTTATCAAGCAAAATATTATCCGGTTTGATATCACGATGCACTAGTTTCCGGACATGGGCATGATGCAACCCGTCCGCAATCAAGGCTATGGTGTTACATATCCAAAACACATCAGCAAATTGCCTGTTCATCGCCTGGGAAAGGCTGCCACCTTCCAGGTACTTGGATACGATGAAAAATCCCTCGGATTCCGAGTTTCCAACATCATGAACTGGGACAATGTTTGGGTGGTCAAGCCTTGCGAGCATTCTTGCCTCGTTTAGGAAGGAGTCCACCAATGTCTTGTCATGGAATTTAGTCTTGGATATCTTGATGGCCACCAATCGGTTCAACTGTTGGTCCTTGGCAAGGTAAACTTTGCCGAATGTACCCTCTCCCAAGGTTTTTTGGACGCAAAAACGTCCCAGTAAGACCTCGAAATTTCCCTGAAGCTCTATTGCATTTGTGTTTTTGACACCATCTGCCTGAAAGCTGGCGGGAGATTTTGCGGTTGTTGCAGGTTTTTCAGGCTGATGTTCATTTTCAAGAGGATGATCCAGAGTCTTTGCTAGGGCAGGATTCTGATTGAGATAATCCAGAGTCTTTGCTAGGCCAGGATTTTTATCTGGTTTTTCTGGAAGATTCTCATCAGGCATCATAACCACTCGTGCATTAGTTGAATTGTTGGTGTTAAAAATTTAATTTATCAAATTTTGTTTCTTGTCACCAAATAAAACCCATTACCTTTTCGCCTAATTTAATATGATTTGCCAACCAACATAGATCTGCTTAATTCGTGGAAGCCGCGGCGAAGAAGGTCACAAAACCCCAGCCGGAAATCTAGGGTAAAAGTGGTTTGTTAATGCAGAAGTTATGATGGTTGTTTGGAATGGGTATAATCTTGCGTACCCCGGCGCAAACTCAATTTAGACTTGAATTTAATTCAGTTCATTTGTTGATTGTTGTTTAAACACATCTCGGCAATTTTCTCAAAAGTGGTTTTTGATTGATTTTTTAATGATTTTGAACTAATAATTCACTGTTGCTCTTTCAAAACATGGGTTTTTCATGCGCTTAATTAATAAAATCACGGTTTTTTTACCTTGTTTTCTCATAATGATCGCAGGTTGTGCCAAAACACTTAACCGGCAGGAGCTTTCGGGTGAGGTTTCTTACAAGGGTAAACCCATACTGATAGGCAGTGTGACTTTTGTAGGCGAGGATGATAACAACCCCACAACGATCAGTGCTGAAATCAAGGAGGGGAAATTCACTGTCTTGAAGGAAAACGGTTTGGTTCCCGGGAACTACAAGGTCCGCTTCAGCGCGCTGGACAGGATCGCTATCGCCCCCGCGGACACCACTTTGCCAGCCATTCCCCCAAGGGAGATATTGCCGGAAAAACATACCGTCAAAGGAATGAATCTGTCCATCAAGGATCAGGAGAAAAACTTTTTCAAGCTTGAACTTGATTAATCAAGAGGGTCATTGAGATGTCTACCCGGAAAGCATTCACACTCATCGAGCTTTTGGTTGTGATCGCGATCATAGCGATATTGATCGGCCTGTTGCTGCCAGCGGTTCAAAAAGTAAGGGAAGCCGCCGCCAAGGCTAAATGTTCCAACAGCCTTAAACAAATTGGAACCGCGATGCATAACTACCAGACCACATTCATGTCGCTGCCGCCAGGCGACACCGGTAATGGGAACAATGGCACCTGGCTGCATTACCTCCTGCCATACCTGGAGCAGGAGGCACTTTTCAAGATGTACACGAATTTGGCGGGGCAGAGTGGCGCAGCTCCCTCCTATTCCACTGCGGGCAATAACCTGACGGTTTCCCAAACCCAGATAGCAGCCCTTGTTTGCCCAAGTGAGCCAAACAGCCGGGGCACAAACGCCAACAATTACAAATTTCACAATTATGTGGTGAACTATGGGAACACCCACCGCACGCAGAACAAGACAGGCAGGGATCCGTTCTCCGCAGCGATCCGGCCCAGTTTTGCAGGGGCGCCCTTCACTTACAGTGGGACTTTTCCCCCTGTCACCTATGATTTTAAGGATATAACGGATGGTTTAAGTAATACATTGCTGGCTGCGGAGATCCTGCAGGGGGTGAGTATTCTGCCGGGCACCACTGAATTTCGGGGGATGACATGGTACGGGCCGGGCGCGGGGTTCACCACTTTCGCGACCCCGAACAGTGCCACGCAGGACAGGATACAGTTTGCCAATTACTGCAACAACCAGGCATTGCAGGGCTTGCCTTGCACCGCGGGAGCGGATTGGGCGCTTGCTGCAAGAAGCAAGCATACCGGTGGTGTGAATGTGGGAATGCTGGACGGCGGTGTCAGGTTTATCGCGAATAGTATCACGCCGGTGACCTGGAGCCTGCTGGGGTCCTCAAAGGATGACCTGCCTTTGCCCGCTGATTTTTAAATCATCTGATTTCCATTTTCAAAATTGGTGAAGTTGTTTCAGTTCGGCCATGAGGCTTTTTGGAAAGTGCCCAAGGAAGCCGCTGCGAAGAAGGTCACAAAACCCCAGCCGGAAATCTAAGTCTATTTTTTAATTCCCCCACGAACTTTATCGCGGGAAATCCCTGGTTCATGTCGTGAAAGTTGTGAGCTGCTAAACCCAATTGTTTTAAATTATCTTGTTGGTGCGCATGAATTGCAATGGGTTAATTGTTGACAACCCGGCTGCAACATGAGTGAATGCATTTTCAATTGTGAAGACAAAACCTGGTTTTTTATAAAAAGAGGGCTCTCATGAAATTGACCTGCAATTTATCGTTCCTGTTGTTGATGCTGATTGCGACATTTCCCGCCTATGCCGTCGAGCCGAAGCCGATCACTGATGTTGAGGTGAATGCGGCTCAGCAGGCATGGTGCGATGGCCTCTTGAAAATTGGGCGAATTCATAGAGAGGGGGGTGATTACCGTGCGATTGCCAGCACTCTTATCGATGACTTGTACGACTACAAGGAAGGCAAGGTGTTTTTCAAG
>SYCV01000240.1 GCA_005786805.1 Planctomycetia bacterium
AGGATACCGGCTTATCACATACTGGTTTTCGCTGCGTGCGTGACCCATGAAACCGTTGATATTACTCGCATTTGCCTTTTTCCTGCCCTTGCAATCACAAAACCAGATTCCGGATGTGCAAATTCCCAGGGGTTTCGAGATTCTTCCATATTCGGATGATTCCCTGGCAAGCGACATATATTGCCTGGCAATAAGCCCCAAAGGCCACCTGATGGTCTCGGGGAGAGGTTATTTTCGCATACTTTTGGACTCAAACAAGGACGGTATGGCAGACAGTTTCAAGGACTTCGGCCAAGCCCCGCCAGATGGGGCAACCGGGCTTCTATTTGAAAACAAATCACTTTGGTTCACGGGCAACCAGGGACTATGGTCAATCCCGATTTCGGATGACGGAATCACTGCATCCGGCCCAGCAATAAAACATTTATCATTCAAAACCGGAGGTGAGCATGAGGCCCACGCCGTGCGAAGGGGCCCTGACGGACTGATATACATACTTTGCGGAAACAACACCGGGATAAACTCCACATTCGCAACACAAGTTTCTTCACCCGTTAAAAAGCCTGTCGCGGGAACCCTGATCAAATACAATCCAGACAACAAAAAAACCGATATCCTCGTTGACGGATTGCGAAACCCCTATTGCTTTGATTTCAACCTGGATGGTGAAATTTTCACTTTTGATTCGGACAATGAGCGGTGCATTTCACTTCCGTGGTACGAACACACCAGAGTATATCACCTGATCCAGGGTGGCAGGTATGGTTGGTGGAATCCCCAACACTCTGAAACATGGCGCTCACCCCCCTGGCACGCCGATATCATTCCCCCGATCGCAACCGCGGGCAGAGGTTCACCCACCGGGGTTCTCTGTTACCGAGGCACTCACTTTCCCACTCATTATCAAGGAGCCCTTTTTATTCTTGATTGGACTTTCGGCAGGATCCTTGCATGTAGGCTAGAGCCACATTTTTCCTCCTACAAGACAACCCCCGAAATCTTCCTCGAACCCAAAGGCAACTCGGGATTCGCCCCAACGGCAATTGATACCAATCCGCTCACGGGAGAGTTATTTGTTTCGATAGGCGGGCGGGGCACCAAGGGTTCCGTGTATAGAATCAGGCACAAAGACAACCCTATTTCACCAACCACCCTGCCCTACAAGATTCCTCTTCCAGCCAGGGAAGCCGTATCAAAGCTTGCTGAATCCGCCACAAGCGATCTCGAACGAAGAAAAGCTTTGGAATCCATGATTATTGATGGCAAACTCACGCCGGACTCGATCAGGAGGATTTTCAATGCTAATGCGGATCATCCGGATCGCTTCATCAGATACGCAACCACCAAGTTACTGGAGGCCAATGACTTTTTTGATGTGAGTGCGAGAAATGCGATTGCGAAAAACACACTTGGCATGGCCATGGTAAAGACTGAACCGGGCAAAACCGGAAACAAGGCTATGGAAGTTCTCATCGACAAAAAAAACTCTTTTTCAACCCGTCTTGACTCTCTGAGGATAATTCAAATGGCCCTTGGGGAACTTCCAAACAGCGGCCAGCGTGGGAATTACCGCGAGGGATATTCTGTAAAAAAACAGAAGGGATCTTGGATTCCAAGCCTCGAAGAAATGAAACTAATTTCGAATTGTTACCCATCCGGAAATATGGAGCTTGATTTCGAATTGGAGAGAACCATCGGACTGATGCAATTCAAGGACGGGCAAGTCGCACAAAAACTTCATAACCAGTTGTTGCTTTCAACGGATCCGGTCAGAAAAATTCATCTACTTGCATCCATCGCCCAGACCGGTGCTTCCATGCCTGATAATCAGGCGGAAAAAGTGATCGATTCGATGTTAAAACTTGGAACGGAGATTGAACAAAAAGGAATGAAAAGGGATAGGAACTGGCCATTGCGATTGCAGGAGATCTTTGTCGATATTTCCAAAGGCAGCAAAAACTTCAACACAATGGTGGCAAATTCAAAGGAATTCGGTCTGCCCGACCATGCCATTTACATGAGAGAAATCAAGAATGAACAAAAGCAGGCTGGCAAAAAATTCGCGGCAAGGATGATCGAAAAACCTGAACTTGGATGGAACGCCTCCGCCGTTCGAGTTTTAGAATCCTTACCCACGGATGAATCTTTCCCCGCGGCCAGGGCGCTATGGGGTGAACATGGCTTGGATGAAATCCTAGCTAGGATTCTTGCCAAAAACCCGGAGCAGCAGGACCTTCCGAAATTCGTAAGTATACTGCGCCAGATTTCCAATGATGATCTGCCTGAGATTTTAAACGCCCTTGAAAAGCTATCCCCTTTGAAGGAAAAGGATCTATTAATCCTGGCCCAAAAGCTGCCTAATCTCCCGGGTGAACCAAAATACAAGGGTCTGCAGGAAAAAATCTTCTCGATCTTGCGGAAACATTGGACCAATGGCCCTGAAAGCAACTCATCCATGGATTGGATTAACTGGGCGAGGGAGCATGACACTAAACTTTTGGACTCCCTTACAAAATCCGGAAGCATAAGCTTGGAGCAATGGAAGACGCGTTTTGACAAGATCAACTGGAATGCTGGTGATGCGAGCAAAGGCGGGAGGATTTTTTCACAATGTAAATGCGCCTCCTGTCATTCAGGTTCCCAGGCGCTTGGCCCCGTTCTCGAGGGAGTCACCCAGCGTTTCTCCCAGCTTGATTTATTGAATGCGATCATTCACCCGGACAAGGATGTTCCAAACCGCTACCGGGCAATCGCCTATACAACAACCAAAGGTCAGATCGTTTTGGGTTTGGTGGTTTATGAATCCGCGGATGGGGTTCTGTTACAGACTTCCAGCGGCGAAGCCAAGCGACTTGCGGGAAATGAAATCACCCTGAGGCAGCAAACCCAAAGATCCCTCATGCCCGCTGGTTTGCTTGATGAGGCAAAGGACCAGGAAATAGCAGATTTATTCGCGTACTTGAAAAGCCTGGGTAAAAAAGGCAAATAACAAATCAACTGTTGTTAATACCTCCACTCTTAACCATGAAAATGGAAATTTAGGCAAGATGGTTCCCATCCTTCGGCATAAATATAGGTTCGTCTAGCTTAAAAAATAGCTGCCCGATACTATTTCAAGTGCTTTTATTTCAATGGATTGCGCGGGTGAGTGGTGAAACCAAGAATTGTATTTGTCCATGATTGGCTAACGGGAATGCGGGGCGGGGAAAAATGCCTGGAGTCGCTTTGCAGGCTGTTTCCCGATGCAGGTTTATACACCTTGCTTCATAAAAAAGGCGCTCTCTCACCCACCATCGAAAAGCTGGAACCCAAGACATCCTGGTTGGGCAAGCTTCCGGGTGTGCACTCCTACTATCGGTATTTATTACCTTTAATGCCCAGCGCGATTGAATCAATCAAAATCCCCGAATGCGACCTGGTCGTAAGCCTGAGTCATTGCGTCGCGAAGGGAATAGTCCCGCCAAAGGGAGTGCCGCATTTATGCTATTGCTTCACCCCAGTGAGATACGCCTGGCATTTGCGCGATGATTATTTTGGAGTGGGTGAAAAACCCAGCCTGAAGAAAAGACTGGCTGAACCAATATTGAACAGTATCAGGAGATGGGACAAAAAGTCATCTGACAGGGTAAGCCACTTTGTCGCCATCAGCAAAACAATCCAATCCCGCATAAGTGATTGTTATGCCCGGGAAAGCTCGGTGGTTTATCCCCCGGTGGACACTGATTTTTATGTACCCGCCGGCATTGAAAGGGAAGATTTTTATCTCGTGGTTTCCGCATTCGCCCCTTACAAGCGAATCGACCTTGCAATTGAAGCATGCAGGAAATTGAATAAAAAACTGGTGATCATAGGCACTGGCCAGGATGAAAAAAGACTCCGCGCTTTGGCGGGACCTCAAACCTATTTTTTGGGCTGGCAGACAGATGCATCAATACGGGAACACATGCAGCGCTGCAAGGCCCTGCTTTTCCCGGGATTTGAAGACTTTGGAATCGTTCCTGTCGAGGCGCAGGCGTGTGGAACCCCTGTGATCGCGTTGGGTAAAGGTGGGGCAACGGAAACAATCATTGGCAATGAACCAGGGAATGATCCTACCGGACTTTTCTTCACGGAACCCACCGTGGAATGCATGACCTTGGCCATCATGGATTTTGAAAAAGAAAGAAACCAATACAACCCACAATCGGCCCGTAAATTTGCAACTAACTTCAATGAGAAAAACTTCCAGCACGGCATGCTTGATGAGATATCAAAATTTGTATCCAACCCCAATGCATCCAGATTCGCCGCGTGATGGGTGGTGCCAAGTCCGCATATCATTTTCAGGCAAGTGTTCGGGCCACCCTGAAACCACTGCCATCACTTGATTGTTCAGGTTTTAATCCGCCACGATGGGCGCTCCGCAGAACATCTCCCGGATAATAAAATGCCCCGCCACGCAACACCCTGCTGGACATGTCATCAAGAACACGAACATCAGCCTTGATGTCCTCCACCAAGGTCGCGTCAGGGTAGGGTTGAAGAAGATCCTGCACCCACTGGTAAACATTTCCCGCCATGTCAAAAAATCCAAGGTCATTAGGCTTGAAATGCCCGACGGGTGAGACCCGATTTTTTGAATTATTCTGATAACAACCAAATTGATCCAGGTGCGAGGCATCAGTCCCGAAAAACCAGGGGGTTTTGGTACCGGCCCTCGAGCAGTATTCCCATTCCGCCTCGGTGGGAAGCCTGTAACCTTTTTTCCTGAGAAAATCATTTGCCACGCGCATACCGGCCGCATACAAACCTTTGTCATTGGGCAGATAGCACCATTCAGACTTTGGAATATTTTCCTGTTCATTAAGCCAGTTACAAAACTCGGCTGCCTGATACCAGGAAACACCATTCACCGGGTTATCCGCTCCCTTGGAGGCGCGCGCGCCTTGGAAGGTGGGGTTGAATTTCAAGTATTGCTCCATGGTGACAACTTTTTGAGCGACAGCAAAAGATCTGGGTATCACCACTTCATGAAGTTTCTCATTTTCATGCCTGCCCACCTCATCCAATGGCGAACCCATCAAAAACCTGACCGGCCCCTTTATGCTGATAAGGCATTGACCAAGGTTATTCACATGCCAGTTTCTTGGGCTTTCAGAACCTAGTCTTATATCCCTGGTCGATTTGTCACATAAATGCCCCAGCCCGAGCTTTTGTCTTAAAATCCAATCCAACGCACCATGCACTCCGGAATCCGGGTGATTCTGATACAACTCAAGCAGGTGATCCAACCATTGCTTTTTTTGGGACTCGGGAACCTCAGAAAAATTCATTCCACCTAGGGTCAGGATCATCGAGGCCTTTGCGCCCGAATTGGTTTCATCTCGAATTTTTTCGTAAAATATCGCGGGCCGTGCACCAAGTTCGCAAACCAACGACTGGGCTGTCGTGCGGGGGGTTTCATCAACAGCGTTCAAGAAAATACTGAATCCCTCGGTATCTTCAAGCACCAATTGCAGGGCTGCAGCCATCCCCTTGCGTGTCTCTGCAATCGCTTTTTCCTGTGGATTATTTGTGGCGACAACAGCCGCCCGAAATCTCTTCAAATAGGGGATCATTTTATCCCTGATGGGCAAAATCTTGTTGAAGATTACTTTTTCACCGCCCCGTGGTGCGCTTAAAAAAAGATGAAACAAAATCCTTTCATTATCGCTTGCATACTCCAACGCAATCGCATTCGCGTAATTTCGTTGCATTACCGGGTTGGCGACATCCTGTCCAAATGAAACCAATTTATGCAGCAACAATTTCTGAATGGGCTTGAATATTTCCACCCACTCCCCCAGATAAATCAAATCCTGCGCCACCAACCTATTGATAATTCCCGGAAGAATCTTTTCGAACAATGGCGAGGATGTCTGCCATAATGCAAGCGCGCCTGCGATCCTGAGGTTCACAGAGTTATCAAGTTCAGGCAATCGTGCGAATTTTTGTTCAAGAAGTGGAATCACGACTTCAGCATATGGCGCTAGTCTCTGGCGGATAACCATGAAATCCTGGGGGTTCGCAGCCAAAAGCGGATCAACCAGTAATTTCGCATAGGATGGGTCTGCAGGGAGAAGGGCAAGCAAAACCTTGGTTTTTGCGGCATCACCATCCTTGATGTCGTATAGTTGTTGCTCAAGCAAAGGCCGGGTGCGGGAAAACTCCTTGTCAGAATTCGCCAATGCGGACTGCAGCGTTGCTCCCCCCGATTCCAAGACCTTGGAGACACTTTCCATGCCGGGGGCATCAACATTCCTGGATTTATTTAAGCCGCTTCCCGTTGTCGAGGAGGATGTTGACGAAGAGGAGGGAAAATTGGAAAAAACAGAATCTCCAGCGATTTTCGTGCTGGCACCGACATCCACCTGTCTCAAATAATTTTTGAGGTCCTCTGCAAAATCAAGTCCGGTAAGGTATCGGTCATCGAGGTTCTTATTCAAAGCCTTAAGGCAGATCCTCTCCAATTCTTTTGGAATCGAATCATTTATCTGCCTGGGTGGCCTTGCAGCAACCCGGATGATTTGCTGAAGGGTGAGCGACACGGTTTTCGCCTCAAAAGGCCTGCGCCCCGCGAGAAATTCATAAAGGATCACCCCAAGGCTGAAAATATCCGTGCGACCATCAACCATATGAGCCTGCCCGGAAGCCTGCTCAGGGCTCATGTAAGCTGGCGTGCCAAGTAATCCGGTCGTCAGGTCAAACAATTCATCAGTTAGGGCAAGTCCGAAATCCGCGATAAACAAATTGCCCTTTGAATCCAGAAGAATGTTATCAGGTTTGATATCCCGATGAACCAATCCTCGTACATGGGCATGGTGCAATGCCTCTGCAATAATTGCAATCCATTTTGCGATGTCTGGGAAAGAGTGGGGGCCATTGGCAATGACTTTTGACAGGTTTCCGCCATCCAGATATTTGGAAATAATGAAAACTCCCTCGGATTGGGAGTTTATCACATCATAAACGGGTACGATGTTTGGATGATCAAGCTTAGCAAGCATCCTCGCTTCGGAAAGAAAGGTTTCAAATTGTTTCTTGTTTTGGGAAGGGTTCTTCGCAACCTTGACCGCGACCAGTCTTCCAAGTTGCTCATCCTTAGCAAGGTAAACTTTGCCAAAGGTGCCGGTGCCCAATAACTTGAGCACTTGAAACCGATTGAGCAGCAAATTACCCGTGGTGATTTTTGGTTCGGAATCCTGTAATCCCTGGTGGCTGATGTTTTCAACAAACCGAGTCGCCATCAGTTCATTTGAACCATCCGGCTCCAAATATTGCGTTTCGTGAAACTCAGAACCATCTTTATTAAGATCTTTAGGATTCATAAACCTAATTCAAATAAAACACTGCAATTTAATACATTTTTATCTTAAAACAAAAGCGAAGTCATTACTAGAAAAGATTTTAATTTAAACGAGATCGTTTGCATGGAACTCAAATAAAAAGAGAGGGGTATTATTACCCCCCTCTTTCAAGATTTTAACAAATCACAAACAATTTAATTAGCTGCAGCACTTTCTGCTGGAAAGACGGCTGCCAAGGTTCAAACCTCGACCGCATTTCTTTTCGCAGCAAGCAGTCTTTTCGCAAGCTGGCTTGCATTCAACTGGCTTGCATTCAACTGGCTTAGCAGCAACTGGCTTACGAACACATACCTTGACGGTGGTTTCGTAAGGAACTCTTTCGCAATATTGAACTTTGCGCTTTTCCTTGACTTGCTTCATTTCGCATACGCGAACCTTGCATTCGGTGACTTTTTCTTCCTTCTTCCAAGAGCAAACCTTAACGGTTACTTCCTTGGTTTCAGGAACGCATTCGTAAACGGTGCATTTTACTTTTTCGGTTACCATCTGCCTCTGGCAGCAAGTACGGGTACGGCCAGTGCAAGGATCGCAAGTTGTAACAGGAACGCGAACGCACTTTGTCACTTCCCTTTCAACTTCCTTTGGAACCCTCTTGTAGGTGGTGCAGGTTCTTTTTTCTTCTTTCCAAACAGGTACACAAACAGTGGTGGTGTACTTGCGAACTTCATCACGATATTCAGGCTTGCATACGGTGACTTCGATTTCTTTTTCCTTGGTTACGGTCTTGTAGCAGGTGACTTTGCGTTCTTCCCATGTCATTTCGCATGGCTGAGCGCAAGAGGTATTGCAGGATTTACGACCACCAAAAGCCTTTGCATTAGCTGGCAACATAGCCAAGCTAGCAATTGCTACAAAGGCAACAGACAACAAAAACTTCTTCATCTGACAAATCTCCCAGAAAATAAACATGGATGTATAAACCTCCCCAGAAATCATAGGTTAGAGAAGATTTTATCTCTAGGCAACAAATTTAATTAAAAAAATATAAAAAGTTTAGGAACTATAGGTCTTATTTAACGATTGTATCATATTAAACCAAAGTATACTATGTTTCACTTCTTCTCCCACTCATTATAAATTGATCAATGAGAAATTAATAATCACATATAAGTCTATATGAATTAATAACTTACGAATTGAATTGCTTCTTACTCAAATCAACCAAAGGTGTTCCACCAATTTTAGATGCCACCTGCGCCGCTAGATAATTTGCTTCACTAATCGCCCTACGAAGCGGTTTACCTTTTAAAAATCCCACTAGAAGTGCCGCGGTGAAAGAATCTCCAGCACCTATCGTATCTGCAACTTCAATTTTATGCCCCTGCAGGTAAATCCGCTCTTTTTTAGTGTGCACCAAGCAACCGTTTTCACCCAGTGTCAATGCGGCGAGGTCTAACTCATAACGCTTACGCAATATTTCAAGCGATTCCTTGAGATCATCCCCCCTTAAGCCAAGGAGGTCTGTCAAGGTTTCTAATTCCTGCTCGTTAAGCTTGACCCAGTTCGCCTTGAATAGAGACTCCTCTAAAATTTCGCGGGTGTGATAATGCTGCCTCAAGTTGATATCAAAAACTTTGATTGTTTTTTTTGGGCAACACTCCAGGAATTTTTGCAATGTTTGCCGGGTAACCGAGTTTCGCTGGCACAAAGTTCCAAAACAAACTGCGGCACAATTTTCCGCAAGGGCCTTAATTTCATCATTCCATTCCAGGTTATCCCAGGCAACATTATTCGTAATCTCATATTCAGGCTGTCCCTGGGGATCCACCTTCACTAGCACTGTTCCAGTGGGATTGAATCTATCTACCTGCAGGAAATCAGACCTTATCCCTAGTTCCATGCTTTTTTGGATCAATTCAATTCCAAGTGCATCTTCACCAACCCTGCTAACCATGATTGCGGGCCAACCCAACTGATGACAATGGAAGGTGAAATTAAAGGGAGCCCCGCCCGCTTGCTTGCCGGAAGGCAACATATCCCATAGTATCTCACCAAAGCCCACAATAGGTTGCAAAGCGAAACTCCCAGGCAAAAAATCAAAAGGGAAGAACCGGATATCCTGCCAAATGACCGATACCATCAACCAAGCCAATAATGCTTAGTACTATGAGAACAAATTTCACAAGATAAACACCCAGAAACGCTATTTTTTGCCTTAACCAATCAAGGACCCACCGATTGGAATCAGGAATTAAAATCGACAAAAAAGTGATTGCAAGCAAAGGTACCACATGAAAAACATTGAAAATTAAAATAGCAATCAGGGTGTTTTGTAAACTGACACGCGCTTGATGAATTTGTTGCAGCATTGCAAAATAAGGAAGAGAAAGCGGAAACTCAATTATCGCAACCGTGGATGATGCGATAAATACATTCAGAAATGTTATCTGATTCATTTCTTTAAAATCTTCTGTTTTAACCTTCAATGTGACGCCAAAATAAAACAGCACAATGGCTAAAAACACTTCCAACACATGATCAACGGTCGAGTCCTTGGGAAGTAGGCTCTGCAACCATGAAGCCAACCCGAAATAAACCAAACCTCCAAAAACTATGAAAACTGCAAAGAATGCTGCAGACACCCCCAAAGCTGGAAAAATATTTTTTCTGTTTTTTAAACTTAACACCAGTAATGTGATACCTGTTGGGCTAATCCCGTTCATGGTACCGACCAGCATTGCCGCCAAAAATAAATACCAAACTTCCATTAATCCGCCAAGGAAATCAAATAGTTAAAAATCAAATAAGCACTGTTGTTTAGGATACTAAAGCAATTGTTTATGTAATTGATTCAAGGTAATTACCCAGCTTTGTTTAAAGACAAGACCTAAACCAAAACATAAACTATTGCAAAGTAATAGCTTACAACAATCGCAGCAGGGGTGATATTTTAAAAAATTCCAATTAGACTGCTAATATTGCACAATCTTTTAAATGTATTGTGATCTACACATGACATAAATCACAAGAAGCAATACAATGGCATTTTGATGGGGCTATAGCTCAACGGCAGAGCAGGGAACTCATAATTCCTTGGTTCCTGGTTCGAATCCAGGTAGCCCCACTTCTTATTTGAAGACTTCTTTATCGCATGCTTTGCCAAATCATAATTAAAATCAATTCCCTGATTGTTCAAATCATACAAAGCAAAATATTACTTTGCTTTACAGGATACTTTCATGCAAAAATATGCCAATCAAGATGAGACAAGCCAATTAATAATCCCCCCAAGATAAATTTCAAAGACTTGAGGTGACTTATGAAGTATCCACATCGAGGACTCGCCCCGCTATTCATGCTTTTGATGCTTGTCATCGGGGCGATTGCAACTGCGGAAGAATTTCGTTTTCCAGTTGAATCCAATCTGAGCGCTGGGATAGCCAAGGTTGATATCACCCCTGCCCCAACCACTCCAGTTGTGGGACATGTGAGACCAACAAATGGTGTACGCGATCCTATTCGCGCAGGAGTTTTAATTCTTAATAACAAAGAAACTCAAGTTGCGATTGTCACCCTGGATTTAATCAGCGCTTCAAGCGACATGGTTCAACAACTCAGGGAGGCGATTTCCAGCAGGACAAAAACCCCTGAAAAAAACATCATGATAGCGACATCCCACAACCACTCCGGACCGGGTTGGAACAATGAGTTGGAATGGAGCCGGAATGCAACCAAGAAAATAGCTGATGCATCAGAAGAAGCGGCAAAATCAATGCGCCCTGTCAACATTGGTTACGGGGAAGATCGAATTGATTTCAACATCAACCGAAGAAAAGTAATTGATGGAAGAGCAATGGTCAGGCTGGACCCGGATGGGCCATGTGATCACCGGGTGAAAGTTCTCCGATTTGACGATGGAAAATCTTTGGAACCCATGGGCATTCTTATGCATGCCGTGTGTCACCCTTGCGTATTCACCTGGGGAGACAAATTAACACCGCCCCACCCCGGTGGTTTTCCAAAAATAAGCGCGGATTTTCCAGGCGAAGCCCAGAGTTTTGTGGAAAAGGTTTATGGCACAAAAACCCAAGCCATGTTCCTCCAGGGTTGCGCGGGTGATATCAGGCCCAACCTGCCTGGTTTTCCCTATCGTTGCGGCGATGAAGCCGACATCAAATGGGCGGGGCGAAGCCTGGGATGCGCCGTGGTTCGCGCGTCCGACAAAAGTGTGGTTCGTGAAGAACTTGCAAAACGAAAAAAGATACTCCCGCTGAAATGCGCGACAAGTGTGATAGAACTTCCCGGGAAAAAAGAGAAGTTGAATTGTGAAATGCAAGCGATGCGAGTTGGTGATTTCCTCCTGTTAACCATCCCTGGTGAACCCATGGTTGAATATGGATTCAAGATAGAGAAGGCAATCGCGGATCGGGCGACACCAATAATCATCGGCTACGCCAATGGTAATTTGGGATATATCTGCACAGCGGAGTCACACAAATACGGTGGCTACGAACCCAACATGTCACCATTGCTACCAGAAGCGGAGCCATTGATACTTGCTGAAATTGGCCGGTTGGCGGACAAAGTCCTTGCGGATGTTTTTGAATCCTTCAAACCTGAAAAAAAATAAAGGTGTCAAATCAACCGGCCCCTCCATTCGTATTTAAATTTGTTTTCTGGTTCCAAGGACAACGAACCAAGGAGTAATATCATGCGCGTTTTAAGCTTTGTCATTTTTGGAACACTGGCAGTGATCGCAAATACCGCGGAACCAAAATCATTGCAACCCCTGAGCCAGGCATTGACAATGCATGCTTCATTCGACAGTGAAATTCATGCTGATTTTTCACTGGGGGATCGATTTGGATACTTCCGCACAGGGAAAGAGAACATCAAGGCCAAGCCGAACCAGGAAATAAAAATATCGGAGGGATCTGGAAAGTTCGGAAGTTCACTTTGGTTTCCCAAAAAAGGGAATTCCAGGCCACAATACAACGGGCTCAAAGTTTTGAATTACAATGACAAAAACTGGAGCAGCACGGTGTCAGTATGGCTGAAACTCGACCCTGACAAGGATTTGGAACCGGGGTATTGCGACCCGGTTCAAATCGTGGGCGATGACACCAAAAAAGGATTTATTTTTCTAGAGTGGTCCAAGGATGAATCACCCCGTTATTTTCGTTACGCCATCCGCCCCTTATTCAATATTTGGAATCCCACGAATGTCCAATGGGCGGATATACCTTTCAATAAAAGACCCATGGTCCAGGTTGAAAAAGCACCCTTTTCAAGGAACACCTGGACCCATGTTGTTTTCACCTTGGAAAATATCAATGACAAGGGCCAGAAGCCAAAGGGACAACTATTTATAAACGGAAAGCTCCAAGGTAGCATCGAGAACTGGGATCTCACCTTTGGATGGGACCCAAACCAGGTTTTACTGGTGCTGGGCGCTGCTTATGTCGGCCATATGGATGACCTTGGTGTCTTCAACCGGGCATTGACCGCATCCGAGGTAAATCAATTATTTGAATTGAAAAGAGGCCTGGCGGAACTTTACGCCAGGCCCTGATCGCGAAACCTTTAATTAACTTAAGATAAAGCCTAGTTGGTCAGGCGCTTTACCTTCATGAGATCATCTTCCGCCTCTTTGTCTTTTCCAAGGGCTTTGAAGGCGTTTGCCCGATTATTAAAAAGTTTTGCATCCCCCGGGGATAACTCAATCGCCTTGGTGTAATCCAAAATAGCATCGGTGTAATTTTTCATGGCAAAGGCGCTATTTCCACGGTGGTTGTAAGCGGCGGTGTAAGTTGGATTCAAAGCGATGGCCTTTGTAAAATCCGCGATAGATTCCGCATATTTTTTTTGATCTGCATAAGCCAGACCCCGATGATTCAACGCCTCATGATCCTTGGGATTAATCTCGATCAGCTTGGAAAAATCAGCTACCGCCTCGGACTGCTTTCGCTGGTTGTAATAAATAATCCCACGATTATGGTAGGCATGCACATATTTAGGATCTAGCTGAATAGCTTTTGAATACTGCGTGAGCGCCTCGGAGAAATTCAACTTGTTGGCTTCCGCAACACCTTTGTTAAAAGCCTCGACGGCACCCTTATTAACCGCAGGTGCCTGGCCAAATGAGGACAAGCTTAACAATAAACCCATTACAAGACTTAACATCATTAATCTTCGCATGTTGCACCTAATATGAACCGCTAAAACAAAACACCTGTTTGGTATTTTACTCAAAGCCTAACTACGGTAAAGGCAATTATGAGCAGCATTTAACATGACCATACCAAGACCACCAACCAGACAATAAAACCGTAATCAATTCCCCAGTTTAGTACGGGGGAAAAAATCAACTCAGCACCAATGGACCATCCTTGCAATAATCAGGATTTCCAAATGATGAGACCTTATGACCGAATCCATGCGCCATCGCCATCAAAAGACGATTATGGGCAATGCGAGGAAACTTAAGTGATCTTCCAGTTTTCCAACCAAGGTTACCGCCGACCATCACAAACGGAATATTATCAAGCGTATGTGAGTTTCCTTTGCCAAGTTCATTTGTCCAAACAAGGAGGGTGTTATCCAGCATGGAACCGGAGCCATTTGGTTCAGGTGTTTCCTGCAGTTTTTTGGCAAAGTATGCGATTTCCTCACAGAACCATTTGTTAATCTTCACCAATTTTTCAACAGCGACCTTGTTGGTATCAGGCTCATGGGACAATTGATGATGACCTTCATCAACACCAAGCCATTTCATTCGGGCACCACCAACCGAGTTGGTGAACTGGAAGGTGGCAACACGGTTGAAATCAGCCATCAAACTATTGTGCAAAAGATCAAGCTGCATCCTGCTAATCTTGGGAAGGTTGTCATTTTCCTCACGAATGCCAGGCTCAAGCTTGAGCATCGCATGAACAGTGGCCCCCTTCATGGCCCGGATTTCTTTTTCCATCTCACGAACAAATCCCGCGTGTTCCTCAAGGATTTTTCGGTCCTCTTTGCCAACCAAGCTGGAAACCTTCTTCAAATCAGCAATCACAGGATCAAGGACACTTCCAAGGATTTCCTTGTCTTTTGTTTTCCCGTAAAGTTTTGAAAACAACTGGTATGGATCATCAATTGGGGTGACCGGCTTGTTGGCCGCACTATATGACATGCGAGTCCAGGTGTCGGCTCGGTCAGGAACCAAGACCCCAAGCTCAAGTGATCCAAACCTTGTACGGGTGGATTCAGACTTCTGCAAATATTGTTTGATTTCCTGGTCGATGGACAAACCATTTGCCCAACCAGCAGGAGTATGGGAACCGCCCTGAACATTTCCCGGAAGCAATTCGATACCAGTCAAAAGACAACCAATACCCCTCATGTGATTGTCACCATCTCCCCGAACCTTGTCACAAACCCCGTTGAGCACCAGAGTTTGTTTTTTGAATGGATCTAGAGGGGAAAGTATTTCCTTGAAATTAAAATTTTCACCTTCCTCGTTAGGCCAGAAAGAGTCGGGAATC
Organism: Planctomycetia bacterium; assembly: GCA_005786805.1. Classification (GTDB taxonomy): domain Bacteria; phylum Planctomycetota; class Planctomycetia; order Gemmatales; family Gemmataceae; genus UBA969. The sequence continues at coordinate 14,852 of SYCV01000240.1, forward strand.
ACCCCATTCGGGGAGAAAAAAATCACCATTCTCTGTTTTTTTTGATTATTGCCGGGCAAAGCCAAGGCTTCCAAGTTTCCCAAAAAAGGGAAAGCTGCCGCGCTAATGCCGGTATTTTTTAAAAAATCACGCCGATTGAAAGGTTTATTTGCCATGGATTGACTCCTATTTCATAAATATTTTAACATGAAATCATGACTTTTGCTAAGGTTGTTTGCTTGCTTCCTGCGGGTTTCCACTTAGGCTGGCGGTACAAGCCAACCGGGTGATCTCGGCGGCAAGTTTACGCATGTTTAATGAGTTTTCACGAAAATACATGGTTAGTTTTCCCAAGGTTTCAGACCCATAAGCCCGGGTGGGCTGTTTCAACAAATGATGAAACATATGCTCTGTAAACGCCCTTTGGGCATCTGGACTATCAGCAAGAAACAATCCAAGGCCAACGGCGTTTTCCAGAATGATTTTTTTCCCATCCCTTGCAACATACCAACCGGTGCTGTCAACAACTTTGGAATTGTCTTTTTCGCGTAACCGGCCCACTGCGTCAAATTTTTCCAAAGTAAAACCAAGTGAATTGATTGTCCCATGACAAGTCATGCAATCCCCACCTTTGGTTTGAAGAACAACTCTTTCCCTGGTTGTAAGGGATGGATGAAGGCTGGCGGCAAAAGGCGCGGCAGCCTCGGGCGGTGGTTTGAGGTTCACTCCAAGGAGACTGCGCGCCACAAAAACCCCCCGGTGAATCGGGGAAGATTCCGCGCTGTAAGAAAGCATGCTCAACATGTAAGGATGGGTCACGACACCCGCCCTTTGCCCCATGTCAAGGTTGTATTTCTCAAAACCAACCTTCGGAGGATTTTTTTGCTGGTAGAATCTTGCGACCCGATCATTCATGTAAAAACCCTGCTCATTGAACAGTCGCTTGAAATCACTTTTTTTATCCCAGAATATCTCGTCAATCGACATATCCAAAGATATTCGAAGATCTGATTCAAGCTTGGAATCAAACCCCGGGAATCGGGAAGAATCCTTGTTAAGTTCATGAGCCTGGTTTAGCAGTAGTATTTCGTGAAAGAAGCCGCGTATTTTCTCACGTGCTCGACTATCAGATAACATGCGCTCTATTTCAGTGCCCAAAAACTCCGGAGTTTTCAACTTTCCCGAAGCTTCCGCATCAAGCAACTGCTGATCAGGCATGGAATCCCATAATGTGAATGAGAGCTGACTTGCAAGGGCACCACCCTGCCCTTCATTTCGATAAAGGAAATGCGGGGATTTCAAAACCCAAACCAAAATTCTTAAAGCCCCATCCTGAATATCACTGGAAGCTTTCAATACACTTTTGACATGATCAGTCTCACTGGAAGATAATTTCCTTCGAAATGCCCTGCCTGCAAACTTTACAAGAAAATCCTCAACCTTTTCCCCGCGCTGGGATTCCCCATCCTTGGACTTTGAAAATTCAGACAACTTTCCGGATACATATTTCGCCGCTTCCAATGCCCCCTCAGTGGTTGCTTGGTCCCATTCCTTGGAAACTGTCGCACCTCTTTCCCATCCCAGACTACCATCATCAGGAGGAAACACCGTGGTGCTGATGAATAATTCGGGGGTGGCGGCGGTGGAAAAATATTCCCCAGGACATATCTCCAATGAACCGCCCGGTTTTTTCCACAACAATTTCACAAATGAGGGTTGCACAACCTTCGGTTTTTTATTGTCGTTAACGCCCTGCTTGGCCTTGGTGAATTCCAATCTCACGGAATAAGAACGACCTGACACCAGGTAGATACTTCCCTTGTATTCCGTTTCATTTCCGGATTTCACCCAGGCATCCACAAGCGGCGTGTTATTGTCATTAACCCAAAGACGGACCGCATGGCTTGAATGAATAGCAAATTCATAATACCCAGTCTCCGGCGCAAATATCGCCCCAGCCCAACGAATTGTGAATTCGCCCGGTTCCATTTTTCCGGGAATCGGACTTTCTTCCTTGAAATCAAAGTCGATGCCCGCATCAACCCGCGATTCCACCAAGTCGGCCTTGTTGAAGTTTCTGGATTTATAGTAATCGCCTCGAACACCCTTGTTTTTTTCCGCTGCATTATTGGAACCACCACGAAAACTTCCAACCAAATCCATAAGGCTGTTACGGTACTGCCTGACCGTCAGCCGGCTTAGCTCGACCCGGGCGGGACGATTTCTTTCCCTTGCTATCGAAGAGTAAAAAAGGTCATGAATGTAAACACTCACTGCAAACGCGTCTTCTGGAGACAAACTGCCGGGGTCCTCTTTCGGCATTGTCTCCTCAATGATTTTGGAAAGTTGATTGGGGGTCAAATCACCGAAAAGCTGCTTGTTATATTTTCCTTTGACTCCCATACCATTAGGTCCATGGCAGGAAACACACTTAGTTTGATAAATCTTCTTGCCATCAGGCGCGCTAAAAACAAAGCCCGGTAAAAGCAAAAACGAGGCGATAATCCTCAGGGAAAAATCGAACATATGACATATATCGGTCTTCGTATCTAATTTCATTGGAGCCTTAGTTGAACTCAAAAAGGAATGACAACTAAATTCTATTTTAACTTATCGGATTTTCACATGAAAAAGCTACAATTGAAGCGCTTTTAATTAAGAAAGTATGAGAGCCAATGAATTGGCTTTTAATTGACTTTGTTCAAAATCCGATATAAACTCCGAATATATTTTAATGCAATGAGCCTGCCAAAAGACATCACTCAATTTTCTCCAACTATTCAGGCCATGTCATGGTTTCGAAATCAACTTTTTACTACTCGAAAATAATAGCATTGATCGTGCTTTCTGTCGGTTCATTATGTCTTGCCCATGGGATGGTGACCATTAATGAATCAACACCTCTCAGGACCATCATCGACAACCATGTTTCAAATCATTGGAAGGAAGAAAAAATCACGCATCAGGGCAGATGTGATGACTCAACATTTCTGCGAAGGATTTACTTGGATTTATGGGGAACCATTCCAAGCCACGATGAAGCGAAAACTTTCCTAAATGATCAAGATCCGAAAAAGCGTGAAAAACTTATAACATTTCTTTTAAGTGATCCCCAGTTCATACAAAACCAGACAAACCAATGGGACTTGATCTTATTCGGCCGCAATCCACCAAACCAGGATGCAACCAGAAACAGAACTCCTTTCAAGCAATGGTTGAGCGAAAAATTCAAAACCAATCAACCTTTTGACCAATGGGTACGGGAATTGATAATTGCAGAACAAGAGGGTTCCGAGTTGTTTTACGCGCAATTCAACAACAAACCCGAGGACCTCACGGAATCATTCAGCCGTATCTTTCTTGGAACCCAAATTCAATGCGCGCGATGTCACGACCACCCCTTCACAGAGTTATCCCAGAAGGATTTTTATGGGATGACGGGATTCTTTGTGCGGTTGGTGGTGATGGATCAAGGTTCCTCTGGAAGTGGCGAGAAACAATTTAAAAAATTCAAGATTGGGGAAAAAAGCAGTGGGGAAGTATTATTTTCAGGCAACCAGAAAGAGTTGAAGCCCGGTAAAAAAGGCGAGCCTGTGAAACCAAAGTTCCTTTCAGGGGCATTACTTGAAGAACCACCCCTGCCTGGCAACTTCAAGGAACCTGAATTCAAAACCGGCACCAAATCATTACCCAAACCTCTTTTCTCAAGGAAAGAAAAACTTGCTGACTGGACAACTGCTTCCAACAACCCTTTTTTTGCAAGGGCTGCAGTCAACAGGATTTGGAGCCAGTTCATGGGAAGGGGCATTGTTCATCCCGTTGATGATTTCGGATCACAGACAAAGCCCATCCTTCCTGACCTGCTGGATACTCTCACCAAACAGTTCATCGATCATAAATTCGACATGAAATGGTTGATTAATGAACTGGTGAACAGCCAGACCTATCAACTTGATGGCAAGGGTGAAAACAAGGATTCCCTTCCCGCACATTTTGAAAGAGCCCGTATAAGGCCACTTTCAGCGGAAGAAATAATGGCTGCTATGAAAACCGCGGGAGGAGACCCCTCTTTTAAAAGTGAAGGATCGACCGGGGAATATTTTCGCAGGTATTTCGGTGAACCCACCAATGGTTTGGGTGATTTCCAAGGAAGCCTCAGCGAACACCTTTTCCTAAACAACAGCAGTAATGTCCGTGCCTTTATAAGTAGAAAAAAAGGCAATCTTGCGGATACCTTGATCCTTTCGAAGGAACCATGGGAACAACGGGTCGATAGGATGTTTCTTTCCGTTCTCACAAGGTTACCAAAGGATCCGGAGCGGGTAAAATTCACAGCATATCTGCAAAGTGATCCCAAAACAGAATCCCTTGTTGAGGAAGCAATCTGGGTCCTTATGAACATGAGTGAGTTTCGATTCAATCATTAACCCTTAAAACAATGGCAAAACCAATGAACCTGAACAACAATGGCAAATGTGAAAACATCGAGCATATATCTCGTCGAACCATGTTAAAAGCCACCCTTGCGACCGGCACAGGAAACGCCATCGCCAACTGGGGTGGGCTTTTTAATTCCCAAAGCATCGCTCAAGAGGCACAAAAGCTAGGCAAACGGTGCATTCTTCTGTGGATGAATGGTGGTGCCAGCCAGATTGATACCTTCGACATGAAACCCGGTAAATCCACAGCGGGCCCTTTTCGAGAAATCCAATCCAAACTGCCTGGCTACAAAGTTTGCGAATACCTTCCGAAGATGGCACAACAGGTTGAAAAATTGGGAATCATACGCAGCATGCGCACAGCATCCCCAGATCACCCCGATGGCATCTACCATATGCACACCTGCTACAAGCAATCCGAGCGCATGCCCCATCCTGAACTGGGCGCCATGATCGGAAAATACATTGGCAACAAAGATTCCGACCTTCCCAGCTTTGTTCGCATGGGGCCGACTGGTAACGCGGGATCAGGATACCTTGGTCCCCGCTACGAACCGTTTGGAATCGAACGCAACGGCAACATGCCATACTTCACAACCCCCTATCTTCCTCCCGCGAATGAAACCAGGCGCAATGACCTGCTTCGTTTCATGGAAAATGAAAGCAGGAAAGATAACATCACGGACGCGTTTGAAAGTCATAGGGTGGCCAAAGAAAGATCTTGGCGTTTGCTAAGGGCTAAATCCCTGTTTGACACCAGCAAAGATTGGCCTAAACACCAGGATTTATATGGGGCCAGTGATTTCGGACGGGGTTGTTTTCTGGCTCGTAAACTTGTCGAGGCGGGGGTACCCTTTGTTGAAATCGGGCAGGACAACTATGACAGTCATGCTGATAACTTCGTCTGCCATAAAGCCAATATGCAAATACTTGATCCAGCTTGGTCGGGCTTGTTGATCGACCTCGAGCGCTCAGGTCTTCTTCAGGACACCCTGGTTGTTTGGATGGGAGAAGTCGGTCGGACTCCACAGATCAACAACCGTGCTGGCCGGGATCATTTTATACGAGGATGGACAATCGTGCTTGCGGGGGGCGGGATCAAAGGCGGCGTTGTCTACGGTTCCACCGATGCTGATGGCAGGGATGTCGCTACAAATCCTGTTAGCGAGGGAGACCTGTTTGCAACCATTTACACCGCGCTTGGTGTAAACCCGAGGGCCAAGCATTATGTGGGTACCAGGCCAATCTGGGCCACTCCGGAAGGTTCAAAGCCCATCAAGGAATTGCTGGCATGAAAGAACCTGGCACAAGATCAATTAACTTTGAAAAATCAACCCTGCTTTGGTCATTAGTATGGGATGCTGACTGGGTCTCCGCGGTGAGTTTCGTGGGAGACAAACACCTTGCGGCGGGTAACAACCTGGGCGAAATCCTGCTTTGGGAAATCCCTGAAAAGCCTGAGGCACTTACTGAATCAACATCAGAAAAAAACAAGCCCAATGAAAAATCCGAGCGACCATCCTACCAAGCACCCTTGCCAACCAGGCAGATGATCGGTCATTCAAACATCATCAATCGACTGATATGTGCTGAAAACCGCTGGTTGATTAGCGCAAGCAATGATCACACCACAAAATACTGGGACTTGATGGGAACTCCATCCGGTACGGGAACTCATGTGCTTAACGCGCGAACTATTGAAGATGCAAACCGAAACAAAAATTCTGGTAAAAAAGCTCCGGCACCCATCAAGGCCGAAGTGAAAACCCAGCAACCTGCAAAAACCATCAAAGGAAATGAATGGATAGTCGGCCTAGCCATGAGCCAGGACCAATCCACCCTGATAACAGGTGATGATTCCGGCCAGGTGGTCCTGTATGATCGGGTTTCAGGCACGAAAAAAAAACATTGGCAGGTCAAGGGATGGGCCTATGCGGTGGCAATATCACCAGATCTCAAACAGGCCCTTGTCTCAGAAAGATATCCATTGGTTTTCGATTCCGGAAGGCACACCGGTTTAAAAATCTGGAACACGGAAAGCGCCACCCCCCTGCACGACCTCGGAAAAGAATTCAAGGACATGCAAATCTCCGCAGGTGCATATTCTCAAGATGGAAAGATTCTAGCAATTGGACGGGGCGGGGAGGGAGATGGGAAAATTTTCCTTCTCGATCCGTCAACAGCAAAAAAAATACGCGAACTATCACCAATTCACCAATATGGGGTAACAGACTTGTGTTTTCACCCTGATGGATTACATCTCGCTTCAACTGGAAGAGACACTGTTATCCGAATATGGAATATAGCTGACGGAAAAATGATAAAGGAACTTGGAAAACCAAGAGGGGGCCAGTTCAAGGATTGGTTTCACGCGATATCCTTTTCACCTGATGGAACCCGCGTTGCAGCCGCCGACATGGCGGGGTTCATTCACATCTGGCAATTCGGATCCTGATGATTGAATTAGAATCAAGTTTAAGCCTTGAAATTTGGAGGCAGGGTCGCCCCGGTCAAGTTACATTCGGAGAAATCGGCCTGGCCTGATTTGACTCCGGAAAGATTAGCACCCGAAAGATTTGCCTTGTAAAAATTGGCCCGGGTAAGATCAGCGTTTGAAAGATCAGCCCCACTCAAGTTCGCATTGGAAAAATTGGCACCTACCAGGCTGGCACCCTTCATCTTTGCTTTGACCAAGACTGCCTGCATCATCTTGGAACCAAACAGATTCGCGTCAATAAAGTTGCTTCCAGTCAAATCCGCCTTTGAAAAATTAGTCTCGAACAAAATAGCCTGCTGAAAATTTGTATTAACCAACAACGCACCAACAAGACTGGTATTCGATAAATCCTGCATCGAAAAATCCTTGTTGGACAAATCTGTTCTATCTGATGCCATGTTATGTCATTTCCTTATCGAGCGTAATAAAAACAGTAACATTAAACTTAATTATGTGAAACCAAAGTAGACAAGCAAGGGAATAAAATGCAATTAAATTTATCAGGGGGAATTTAATTCAAATAAAACCCATAGCCTTTGCCTCCTGCAATACTTTCAGCCCATCAGGGCAAAAGTTTTCCCGGGATATCAGGGTCTCCAAATCCATCAGTTTGACAAATTCACCGCGAACAACCTCTTCCTTCTGCAAAATAAAAGGACCATCATGGATACATCGGTAAACTTTTGCAAAAACCACGGTATGAGCATCTTCATATCGAAATGGAAAAAGATATTCCGGTTTTACTTTCACGCCCAACTCCTCAAAGCCCTCCCGGATGGCACCCAGATCAAAATTCTCCCCCGCAGCTACAACTCCGCCCGCGCACACATCCCAATGCGAGGGAAAAACATCCTTGGTCGGAGTCCTTAAATGAATGAAAATCTCCCCCCGCCCATTAAAAACAAGGATATAAACGCATCGATGTGGTAACCTTTTGGCGCGCATCTCCTGCCGGGTCGCGATGCCAATGACCTCGCCATCAAGGTTAAGAACATCCACCATTTCCTTTTTCATGCAACTATTTCCCCAGCAATTTTGCCAATTCTTCCACCTCGGTGACCATTCGGTCCAGTAGTTTCAAGCCCAGTTCCCAGAAACTGGTGTCATTAAGATCGATATTCATACGGGCAAGCAAATTCACGGGAGACTCAGAACCACCGCGGGAAAGCAAGTCCATGTACTTGGGAACAAAAGCATCCCTCTCCTGCTCATATTTTTGAACCAGTGCAAGAACCAGCAACTCACCAAAGGAATAGGCATAGCAATAAAATGGCACATGGACAAAATGGCCAATGTAAGACCACCAAAAGCCATAGTTTTCCGAGAGATTAACCGAGTCGCCAAACATCGGCTGATTAGCTTCCGTCCAAAGCGTGTTGAATCTTTCAGAGGAAAGTTCTCCCTCCTCCCTGCGGGCCTTGTGCATTTTCTGCTCAAACCTTGTGAGAACAACCTGCCTGAAAACCGTGGCAAAGCTGTCCTCGATTTTGCCGCACAGCAATGCCAGCCTGACTTTTGGATCCTTGTATTCATCAAGTAATTTTTTAAAGACAAGCATTTCCCCAAAAACACTGGCGGTTTCAGCGGTTGTGAGTGGAGTATCACATTGCAGATAGCCATTTTTTCGGGAAAGGTATTGATGCAATCCATGCCCCAGTTCATGTGCCAGGGTGGAAACATCACGCATTTTTCCGGTGTAGCTCATCAGGATATAAGGATGAACTGAGGGAACCGCGCTGGAGGAAAAAGCCCCTCCACGCTTGCCCTGCCTTAACTCGGCATCAATCCAGCTCTTTTCAAAAAATTCATCAATGATCTTTCCAGCCTCTGGCGAAAGAGCATGGTAACTATCACGAACCAGCTTTGAAGCATCTTTCCATGAAACCAGGGGCATATCACCCTGTATCGGGGCATAACGGTCATAATCTTCAAGGGAAGTTAATCCCAATAGGCGCTTCTTGAGCTTGTAATAACGATGAACGGTTGAACCATGCTTTTCTACAGAATCCATGAGTGCCTGGACCATTTCCGAGGAAGTCTCATTTGCAAGGTGCCTTGAGGACATGGGATCCGCGAATTTCCTGACCTCACAATCATTTTGATGATCCAACACCAAGGTGTTGAAAAGATAGGAAAGCAATTTGTTTTGATCCTTAAGTCCCTTGGTGATTCCCTCAGCCCCGGCTTTTCGAACACTCCTGTCAGCATCATAAAGTTTTGCGTTAATCTGTTGGAAAGAAAGTTTCTGTTCAACTCCATCTTTAACGAATGGGTATGTCATGGAAGCAACAGTCTCATCAAAAAGCCTTACAAATGCTGATCTGCCAGTCAGGGTTTTCACATCCAGGACTTTTTCCTCAGGTTCGGAAAGATAATGTGGCTTCCAAGCGCGTTTTTGCTCAAGAAAGTGCGAATACTTCAAAAGTTGCGGTGCCTTTGCCAGCCCGTTGGCAACATCATCAGGAATTGCAATCAGTTCAAGATCATAGAAAAGAAGATGCTGGTTGATTTTTGTGCGGGTCTCACGGGTCTTTGCCAGCAATGCGCCATGGGATGGTTCATCTGTCTTGGCGGCATGCACCAACGATGCGTATATCGCGGGCCTGTCCATCAACTCATAAAGTGATTCGATTTCCCTGATTGATTCCAACAAAAATGAAGCATCAGAGAGCTTTATCGAACTGATTTTACCCCGGTATTTGGATTCAAACTCACGGGCAACACGCTCCGCCTCGGAAATATCACGACTCAATTTCGGATCGTTTACGCCTGAATATAAATCATTAAGATTCCATGCGACCCCATCGGCACCACCATTATTTTCAAGACTCATTTCATTTTCCTTTATGTTTGATCAATCACTCAACCTGGTTTCCTTTTCCCAACTCACAACCCTGGCCCCAGGTTGATCATTCAAGATATTAATCAAATCCAGGATGGATTTATGCTTGTTCATCGGACAAACCATCTGGGCTGTTATCTCAGTCTCCCTAAGGGCCTCCTGCTTCACTGTTGAAAGTGATCTTAATGTAAGCTCAGGATTTGATTCCATGAATTTCACGAACAGTTCACGAATTGCTGTGTCCCTGCCGAATGTGATGACCACATTGATTTTAAAATTCAATTCCTCCTCGGAAAATCTTTCCAGGCGCAAAACCCAATTCGAAACAGGACGAAAGATAAGATGCACTAGCAATACCGTGACAGTTCCTCCCACACCAAATCCCCAGTGCCCCGAACCACATAATGCCCCAATTGCCGCGCTGCACCAAAGTGTTGCGGCAGTATTCATGCCCCGAATATTAACCCCCTGCTTAAGTATAACCCCGCCTCCAAGGAAACCAATTCCACTGATGATATAGGAGGCGATTCTGGTGGGACTGCCCACATCATGGAGCAAAAAAGTAAGCGACATGAACAGGGATGAACCAACACAAACGAGCGCATTGGTTCGAAGGCCGGCAGGATGCTGCCTGAATTCCCTTTCCAGCCCGATAAGCAAACCCAGCCCAAGTGCTGAATAAACATTGATTATAAAGTCATAGTAATCCATGATCATTTCCAATATGACCGATTGCCAATCAGAGAAACTTATTTTTCAACTTAATGATGGCATTAAACCTAATTTTGTTATGATAATGCATTCAATGTGGTTTGTATCTTGGGAAAGAATTTTTATCGAGGCAGGAAGTAATGGAATGGATTGTCCCCCTGGTGACACTTACCGGCATGGAAGTTGTTTTAGGAATCGACAATATCATATTTCTTGCCATTCTCGCGGGAAGACTCCCCAAGGAACAACGCGGCTATGCCAGGCAGATAGGTCTAGTCCTTGCATTGGGAACCAGACTTTTATTGTTATTCAGTATCGCATGGATCTTAAGCCTGCACCAAATCATATTCACCCTTCCTGATTGGATAGCGAAAACAGAGGAGGCCAGGGAAATTTCCTGGAAAGACCTCATCCTGATCGCAGGGGGACTATTCCTTATCGCAAAAAGCACATTTGAAATACATCACAAGCTTGAAGGGATCCCGGATGGACATCCGGAACAAACTCCGGGTAAAAAAAGTGGGTTTTTAATGGTGTTGGTGCAAATAGCAATACTTGACATTGTTTTTTCACTCGACTCAGTGATCACCGCAGTCGGGATGGTCCAGGAAATAGGTGTCATCATCACGGCAATGATAATCACAGTTTTAGTGATGATGATATTTGCGGGGCCGGTAAGTAACTTTGTTGAAAGACACCCCACTTTAAAGGTACTTGCACTCAGTTTCCTGATTCTTATCGGGGTATTCCTGGTGGCGGAGGGCATGGGCCAACACATCGACAAAGCATATATATACTTCGCGATGGGATTCTCTTTCATCGTTGAAATGATCAACTTGCGAGTGCGTCCATCTTGATCTATCAGGCAAGAAGCGGTGCGATCCTCGCCCGAGCGAGACTTGCGGCTTGGTCCGGGTCCTCGACATAGGGATAAAGTTCAATCGTCACCCACTCCTTGTAGCCAATCGCCTTTATCGCTTGGATCGCCGCTTTGAAGTCTATGGCACCATCGCCCGGTATTAAATGATGATGGACACGGGTGTTGGCGATATCCTCCAAATGAAAATGCTTGATGAACTTTGCCAGCCTTGGAATGGTGGATGCAGGATCATCGCCCACGCAATAGGAATGGCCAATGTCAAAGTTGCATCCAACCATGGGCGATTTAATGTGCCCCATGAATTCCAAAAACTGATCAGCAGTCTCTATCAATAAGCCCGGTTCGGGCTCGATTAAGAGCAAAACTCCCTCTTTTTCAGCATGCTCGATCACCGGTTTGAGCATTTCCACGAACAATTTTAGACCGGCACTCCAGGAACCGCCTGCTTCCACAGGGCCACCTGGTTCGGTGGTGATGCATGGAGCGCCCAATTCCTTGGCCAGCGTGAGACAGCGCATGGTGTGATCAATACGAATCTGACGATAATGTTTATCCGGCTCAATCCACGATGGATACCAATACCTCTGCCGGGGATCATTTACCGCATGCATCATGAAGGAATTAATATTTGAAATGGCAAGGTTGTTGGATTTCAGGGCATTGCGAATCCCCTGCTTTTGCTCCTCGAGCATGAAAGCCGGCCAAGCATGGGGAACATCCGCCATGATCTCTATACCCTGATATCCAAGCTTGGCGATCTTCTGGGCGGCGTCATTGAATGAAAACCGCAGATAAGCATTGCTGCTGAAAGCTAGCTTCATGATTTTTCTCCAGTAGCTTCGACATAATCCCTGAGCATTTCAAATTGCTGGAAGAAATCATGGTTGGTTTCGCCCATGGGTCCCTTGAAGAAACAAGAAAGGTGACGCATGATGCCTGATTCGCCCCTTCGTTTCGCAAAAAGGGCAAACCTCGCAAGATCAATCACCAGTGGGGCGGCCAGTATGGAGTCGCATCCCTGCCAGATGAACTGTAGGATCATCGGGGTACCAAGAAAGCCTTGATAATGAATGTGGTTCCAGGCGGTTTTCCAATCATCCATGGAGGGGATGTATTCAATGGTGACAAGGGTCTGGGGCTTGTAGCCAACAATGGAGGAAATCACCTGGTCCTTGGTTTTAATCTTGGAAGCCTTGTTTGCGGGATCATCAAGAACGATGCCATCGCGGTTGCCAAAGATATTGTGACCAACCCAGCTTAGAATCTTCCAATTTCGCAATGCGAACATCGGAGCCAGAACTGATTTCATGAGGGTTTCACCAGTTTTGCCATCCTGGCCAGCCAATGGCGCGCCCTTGATTTTTGCAAGCTCCTGTATGGCGGGAAAGGAAGCGCCCAATGACGGTGTGAAGTTAACAAAAGGCATGCCAAGCTCCACCGCGGCCCAGGCATACATGGAACTGGTGGGAAGCACATTCTCTCCGGCATCCAACGCCGCATTCATCGCCTTGAGTGTCTGGTGTTGAACACCTGTTTGAAAAGGTGGCTCAGTGGAGGCAACGCTCATCACGACCACATGCTCGAGATCATTGGCTTTCTGGAAATTTTTCAAGTCGGATTGAATACGGTCAATGGTTTGACGGGGGGTTTCTCTGGCATTGGCTTTTTCCAAGTCAGCCATCTTGGCTATGGTTGAACCGGATTCAACGGCGGAGCCCGGTTTTATATTCTTGCTCCATTCTGAAAGATCCTTTTCCGCCCCGGCAAGCATGGCGGCATCAAACACCCTGGCTTTTTGATGCATTTCTTGGGCGGTTTCAACGAAGGAACCTTTGCGGATTTCATGCCCGCCCACCACAAATGAATCCAAGGAATCAAGTTTCAAGGTTTCAAACAGAGGCAACTCCGTCACCAGAGATGTGGTGTCCGAGAGCTTGTTGCGAATGGCCGCCAGCCCAAGGGCCGCGGTCGTTCCAACACCACCACACGCACCGATCAACCACAGACCCACTTTTTTCTTAGCCATGAAATAAGACTCCAGGGAGATTTCGCTACCATATGGGAAGGACATTTAAAGTGGCAGCCTGCCAGGCATTTCCAAACCTACAACTGTTATTATCAGAACCTGATACCTCTTGGGCAAGCATGAACATTAATATGAAATAATGTTTGAAATGCTACAATGAACATAAGACAGCCAATCAAGTGCCATGGAGCAACAAATGTCCGCGGATAATTCAATATTTTGTTCGATAGATGAGGCGATCGAGGAACTCCGACTAGGCCGTATTATTGTGGTTGTGGACGACCTGAACAGGGAAAATGAGGGGGATTTGGTGATCGCCGCGGAAAAAGCAACTCCTGAAAGCATCAATTTCATGATGCGAAACGGCTGCGGTCTTGTTTGCCTGGCCATGTCAGGCGCCATTTGCAATCGCTTGAACCTCGATTTGCTTCCCTCCTCGCAATCCGAGGGGATCAGCACGCCATTCACCCCATACATTGATGCGCGAACCGGGATCACCACCGGGACATCCTCGTTTGATCGTGCCCGCACCGTGCAGGTTGCGATTGATGAAAATTCAACCCCTGCGGACCTGGTCCGGGGCAAGGGGCATGTTCCCGGGCTTAAGGCGCGGGATGGGGGAGTGCTGGTTCGTGCCGGGCATACAGAAGGCAGCGTTGATCTCGCACGGTTGGCGGGCCTCAAGGAAGCTGCGGTCATTTGCGAGGTGGTCAACCCCGATGGCAGCATGGCCAGAGTTCCCGACCTTATACCCTACTGCAAAAAACATGGCCTTAAGATGTGCACCATTGAAGACCTGATAAAATATCGCAGGCAGCGGGAAAAATTAATTCGAAGGGAAATCGAACTCAAGCTGCCCACTAAGCTGGGAAAATTTGATCTTATCGCCTATTCCTCGGTGGTTGATGCAGAGCCTCACCTGGCACTGTGCGCGGGTGGTGTTGGGATTTCAACCAATGGACAGGTTGAAATCCAGCAGGAACCGGTGCTTGTGCGCATTCACAGCCAGTGCCTTACAGGTGACATATTTGACAGCCTCCTTTGCGATTGCGGTTCCCAGTTGCATCATGCCATGCGCCAGATTGAACTCGCGGGGAAAGGCGTGCTGCTCTACATGAGGCAGGAAGGGCGCGGCATAGGATTGCTTTCCAAATTAAAGGCGTACAAACTTCAACAGGAAGAAGGCTTGGATACGGTCGAGGCCAATCAGAAACTTGGATTCGGAGCGGATTTAAGGCACTATGGAATTGGGGCGCAAATCCTTAACGACCTCGGAATCCGTGATATCAAGCTACTCACCAACAATCCCAAAAAAGTCGTGGGACTTGACGGATACGGCCTCCGCATCACTGAACGCATTCCCATCCAGATGGTCGCCAATGAAAACAACAAGCGTTATCTTGAAACAAAGAAGACCAAATTGGGACACATTTTTGATGGTACGAATTTAAAGGATGATTGAATCCTATCGACCACCCGGCTTAGGGGCAGCGACGGGCATTGAAACGCCCCTGTTAACCACAATCTCCTTCACCCACCAATCTGGAGTGGAATCCGCCCCGGCTTTATCCTCGCCAACAACCACAAAAGTGGCCTGCACCAGATACTTCGGAAAAAGCAGAAGCAAACAATCAAACTCGAACTCAATTCTGCCATCCGTGTTTCGATAGCGGGGAACTATCCCCGTTTCTACGCGAATCCATTCAGAGCCTCCCGAAATTGGGGCGGTCGGGGTATGGTCGGTCATCGGTTTGAAAGCCTTGGAAAGATATTCCAATATCCCCGCTTTCATCACGGGATCAGACCAGAAATTCTCACCAATGCGAATCAAACTGCCATCAAATAATTTTTGTGAAGCGGTAAGAAAGGCCCGGCGTTCGGGAGATTCCGCTGCTTGAACCAATGAACCACCGACCACTCCCAAGGAACTTGGAAGTGTTGCGGCAAAGCCTTTTAATAATTGACCTCGGATCTTGGGTTCCGCCATTCCATAAACTGCCGGTTCCCAAGCTTTGTTGGAGACCGCCATGCACCACTTCGATGCAAACTCCATGGCTGAGACGGATAACTCGAACTTTTTTCGGGAGTCCTCATTTATTTTAAGCTTTTGCGCAAGTCCGGTTCCATCCACCAAGACCTGCCATTGCCTGCCCTTGAATGCACCACTTGGGCTTTCCTGACCCAAAACGGTGATTGACAAATCCATCAATCCATCCGGCAAATCCACCTGGTAAACAAGCCTTACCACATAACCGCCCATCTCGTAGACAGGTGCGCTTGAAGACTTCAATGTGAACTTAGAAGATTTATCACCCGCAAACTGTATCAAGCGAACATAATCCTTGGCCTTGAAAGCAGAGTAGGACCCCTTGGACAATGGATCAGGAGCGATGTTATAAGTAATCTCAAAAGTGGTCCTTAGGTTGGATTCCTCAGAAGGGCGGGGAGGCTTCAAGGTAAGCAGGAATGCCTTGTCAATTTCACCCTTTGCAACCGTGCCAAGCCACTGCCTGACAAAAGTATCCGCTTGGTTTCTAACTGCAAAGTATGTGCCGGCATAATTAGCGACATAGCACAAAATAAAAACTGAAGTAATCTGCATCGACCAAAGCGCGAGTTTCTCGCCACCCATGGTATTGTCTGAAGACTTGATCTGGGTGTAAGCGATGTAACTTAAAAGGATGGAGAATGCCGGCCAGAAAACAACCCAGGGAGACATGATCCATGGGG
Source organism: Planctomycetia bacterium (assembly GCA_005786805.1). Classification (GTDB taxonomy): domain Bacteria; phylum Planctomycetota; class Planctomycetia; order Gemmatales; family Gemmataceae; genus UBA969. The sequence continues at coordinate 30,956 of SYCV01000240.1, forward strand.
TGCCAAAAAGAAACGATGCGCCAAATCCAACGACAAGGGTCAATGAAAACAAGCCACCCAATACCGCGCCTAAAATGGCAAGTATTGACAACGGCTTGTATCCCTGGTCCTGGTCAGTCGGAATGGAGTCAGAAATGAAGGATTCACCAGGGAAAGATGAAAACCCACCTGGTGAATCATTTGGTTTTTCGGTCGAATCACTCATAAAGCAACCCCGCCGATCGAAGATTCCCCAACAAGATTAATCAACGCCAAGTTCACCCGAGATATCACCAGCCATGGCCCTGCGGGCAGCATCACCTTCGCTGTTCACGCGAGCCTGGATCGCACCTGTCTTATCCAGGAATATTTTATCATCAAGGATTTCCTGAAGGACGATGGACATCCTGTCGGTATGGCGGGTTTCCACCAATGGCTTGGCGCCCTGACTTAGCATTGCGAGCCTTTTTTGAATCATGGTTGAAAGTTTGAAACGCCCGCCAACACGATTCACAATGGCTTCTTCTTTAAGTTCATCCAACATTGGCATTACCTTTCTAAAAATAACGGCCTTATAAAACCCTTGATCTTTTCCACTGCGATTTCAAGGTCATCGTTGACAACCGTGAAATCATATTCAACCGACTGTTCCAATTCCTTCTTCGCACTCGCCAGCCTTTTGACCAGCGTTTCCTCTGTCTCAGTTCCCCGCGCCCTCAATCGGGCTTCACACGCCTTCATGTCGGGCGGGACAACGAATATACTTTTGCTGATTTCCCCGGTCTTGCGTATCTGGCCGGCACCCTGGACATCTATTTCCAGCACAACCCCGGCGCCACGCAGCCTTCGGCTCTCTACCTCGGAAACCAATGTACCATAAAAATTCCCATAAACCTCAGCCCATTCAAGAAAAGATCCGGATGCGACCTCTTTCTTGAATTTATCCTTGTCCCAGAAAAAGTAGTCAACCCCATCAACCTCAAACTGCCTGATCTTGCGGGTTGTCGCTGAAACAGCCACTTCCAACGGTATTGATTTATCCTTGAGCAATTCCCTGACAAGGGTTGATTTCCCGCTGCCACTCGGCCCGGATATTATAATCAACGGCCCCTTGAAAGGCTTTCCCTTGCTATTCAACATTCTGGATCAACTCCCGAATGCGCTCCAAATCACCCTTTATCTCAACCACATGACGGGTGATCTTAACATCCGCTGCCTTCGAGCCCATCGTGTTGGTTTCCCGAACCATTTCCTGGGTCAGGAATTCCAACTTTCTCCCGGCTCCCTCCTCTTCCTGCAAAACCTTTCGGAATTGCTCAAGATGACCATCCAACCTGGTCACCTCCTCCGCGATATCGGATCGCTCCGCAAAAATGGCGACCTCCCGGATTAGGTCGGAAGGCTGAACCTGGGCTTCGGTGCTTTCCAAAAGTTTTCTTACCCGCTCAAGCAACCTATCCTTGTAAGCCTCCATCACCAAGGGGATCAACCCTTTGATCAACGAAAGGTGATCGAAAATCCTGTCTCTAAGGGTCAAAAGCTCCTGGGCCATCATCGCCCCCTCGGTGCTGCGCATCAACTGCAATTTAGCAAGCGCCGCCTCAAGGGTTTTTTCAATCTGAGGCCAATCTTCGTCCAGTGTCTTGGCACCCACCTGCCCCTCCGGAACCACCCCGGGCAGTTGCAATACATTACCCATCAAAAAACAACGGGCTTCATGTGGCAGATTGCATTCCAAAGCCAGCTTTGATACTTGATTCAAATAACCTTGCAGGACATCAAGCCTTAAGGGCTGCTCCTGCAGTCCCTTCACCCGATGAACCCTGAGGCTGACTTGGATCGTTCCCCTTCGCACCAGCTTGCGGATTACTTTTTCAAATTCCGGCTCTAAAACCTGATAGGAATCTGGCGCACGCAAAGATACTTTCAAATATCGATTATTAACAGAACGAAGCTCAAGCGCCACAGCAAGGGTTTCACCCTGATGGGAAGATTCTCCGTAGCCCGTCATGCTATAGAGCATGGGCTTTCACTTGCCCTTTAACAGGCTGTGCCTCACTTAGTTCTTTTTAGTCTCAGCCTTTTTATCATCCTTGGCTTCACCTTTGGTTTCCGCCTTGGGGGCATCCTTGACTGGATCTTTCTTCTCGTCCTTGGTTTCGGTTTCCGCCTTGGAAGTATCCTTGTTATCACCCTTGGTCTCAGCATCAGACTTGGGGGCACCTTCCACTGGCGCGCCTTCCTTGCTGATCTGGGGAAGTCCATCGGTGCTGGATACCACGGTTTTTGGCTGTACCAACCAGATCATGATAATAATCATTGCAACCCATATGCCCGCGACATAGAGGGTGATCTTGGTGAAGGCATCAGCGGTTTTTGAACCAAACGCACTCTGCCCCCCCGGACCACCAAAAGCACCGGCCAAGCCGCCGCCTTTTCCCTTTTGAATCAATATCAATAGGATCAAAAACAAACTCACAAGCCAGATCAGCACATTTAAAATAGGGGGAAACCATTCCAAGAGAGCAAAGGTTGGTGCCATCATTCTTTTTCAACCTGAATATAAGGTATCTGGAAAAAACATCTCAATATTTAAAGATTAACATGAATCTCAAGTAGAAATTATAGAAATCCCAAGGGCAACTGAGAAGATGCATTATACTTAAGTTGTTTTGCCCAAGGCTTTTTCCAACGCTACTACCACCCTGGAAATGAAACTTTCATCCAGATCCTCCAACGGGCGGACCTCCCCTGAAGCTGTGGTTATCACAATGTAATGAAGCCATTTTCTTCTTTTTTGGGAAATCCACCATCGTAAAATTTGACAGAAGATCAATCCCTGCAAGGTAGTTAGGAACAATGCCAGGGAAAAATTCAAAATACTTTCAGCATTCCCTGCCCCTACCCCTCTCAATATCGCCAATGGATTCACCCCAAAAAACCAAAACCCGAGATTACCAAACATCACCAGAAAGAAAAAACTTTCCAAAAAGGTAAAAAGAACAAGATAAATAAGCATCTTATTTTCACTTGCCTTGGGATAGAGCGGATTACTTCCTCTCCGAACCGAAGTAATCCCGGCAAGTGCAATGGATTGTCGGGGAAACTTTAAAAGAGTATCTGTTATGACTACTCCTTTTTCATCAAACTTGATGATTCCATCCTTCATAGCGGTCACACCCTTGGCCAATCCTTTAGATACCAAGTTTTAACAAATTTATCCTATTAGAGTCACAAAAAATCCCATCACCTTATCTTTGCGTGGCCATTTCAAAATTTTTTTGAAGATTACCCACCACTACAGTGCTATAAAATCAAAATAAATTATGGTTCCGCCTTTGGGAATGCAACATATCATGCGCGTTATAATTCATGCACTAATTACGACAGTTTTTTTCTGCTACAGTCCCCTATTGGCGCAAACCACCTCAACCCACACGCTGCCGGAATCTGTTCGCATTGAATACAATTTGGACCAATTCTATCAGAGGTACACCAATGCGATGGGGCTGCCCATCGTTGGTTCAAAAAACATATCAAGCAATGCACTGGAAGAAGCATCCTGGATTGTAAAAAACATGCTCGGGCACCGCGAAGATATCATCCAGGCAATGAAAGAAACCAAGGTCAGGGTCGCGGTGATGGCCTCAATCGAATACACGACTGATTTGCCCGAACACTCCAAGCTTAAACCCAAACTTTTCTGGGACCGAAGGGCACGCGGCCTGGGCGCCACACCCAGTAACCCGGCGGTCAGTTGTGGTGAGGAAAACCTCCTGGGATTTGACCAAGATCCCTACCCCAACGAAAATATATTCATCCATGAATTCGCCCATGCGATCCATGGAACCGGACTTAACAAGACTGACCCGACTTTTGACCAAAGGCTGATGACCTCCTTCAAAACGGCGATTGACAGGGGCCTTTGGAAAAACACCTACGCCGCCACAAATCATTCCGAATACTGGGCTGAAGGCGTTCAATGCTGGTTTGATGACAACGCCCCTCCCGATGCGCTTCATAACGATATTCGAACCCGCAAAAAACTTTTAATCTACGACCCAAATCTTGCCGCCCTTTGCAAAGAAGTGTTTGGCGATTTTGATTGGCGTTATAAACGACCAGCAATAAGAACTCCCAAGGAACTCGCTCACCTTACCGGGTTTGATCCAGCAAAACTTCCAAAGTTCGAATGGCGTAGCGCTGCCCTTGGTGAAACCCCCAAAGCAACCATCCAAACGGATCTTGGTGATTTTGAAGTCGTCCTTGATCCAAAAAGCGCACCGCAGGCAACCTCACTTTTCCTTAAGATCGCGCTGAATGGCGGATACCATAGTGGCCAATTCCACATCAAAAATGCTCATGATCAAAAATCAAAGTCAGGCTGGATTGGTGCCAAAACCAACGACAAGTGGAAAACAAATTCCTCAAGCGAAATCGATTTGAAAAAAATCACCCCATCCAAAATACCCCCTACTGATGGAACCATCGCGCTGCTCCAGGATGATTCCTCACCAGGTGCGTTTGTCATATTCCTGGGATCTCCTGAAATTGGCGACATGAAATTCATCCCATTTGGCACTGTGTTCAAAAACCGGGATGTACCCGCAAAAATCCTGTCCACTCCCATGAATATGGTCAACCCTCAAAACTCCGTGAACATCAAGCGGGTCATTCGCACCGAGTGAAAACCAGCATCCGACAAAACACATAATCCAAATAAACTGGATTTGAATCCCGGATGATTTACGATGATTACTGAATAACCAACAAACAGAATTTCACACCGGATAAATCAAATGAAATCGCTCGCTCCCTTGGCAATCGCTTTTTTTCTTTTGGTCGCTCCATCAACACCAGCCCAAAATCCGCTCCTGCCAAAACAGGAACTTCTGGAAAAAGAAACTTTCTGGGACAACAAGGATTGGGAATGGTATAAGTCCAACATTCCTTTTTTCGAGTGCCCCGATGCTGAAATCCAAACCACTTATTATTATCGCTGGGAACTTCTAACCAAGCATCTCACTTATGGTTCCCCGAATTCCGGATATTCCTTCACGGAATTCATCGACCGCCCGTTTTGGTCGGGCACCTATGGCGCCATATCCTGCCCCGCAGGGCTGCAGCTTTATGAAGCCCGCTGGCTTCGTGACAGCCGCTACGCGCGCGATTACTCCCGATACTGGCTTAAAACCCCGGGGGCTCAACCGAGAAATTACAGCACCTGGCTGGCTGATGCCATCTGGGCCACCCACCAAGTCCATCCCAACCAAGCTTTCCTCACCGATCTATTATCCGGCCTCAAGGCCAACCATGAGGGCTGGGAAAAAAGATTCTTTGTCCCCAAAGTGGGGCTATTCTGGCAAACCGGCCACGATGACGGCATGGAATTCAACATCAACAGCAGGCAGACAAAAGACATCCTGCGGGGTGCCCCCGCATACAGGCCCACAATCAACTCCTACATGTACGCGGATGCCCTCGCCATCGCCAAAATCGCGGACCTGACCAACGATAAAACCACTTCCGCATTGTTTCGCTCCAAGGCGGCAGGCATCAAGGATAACCTGCAAAAGCAACTCTGGGATCCCAAGCGGAAATTCTTTTTCCGCTTTCCCAACGCGATGAGGAATCCGATGGTTTTAAAATCAACGCCCTCACCCTCACCTACCAATCTGGTAAATACGCGGGAAGCGAATACGGCAGGGAACTCATAGGTTATGTACCCTGGCAATTCAAACTGCCCGATGCAAACAAAGGATACGAGAATGCATGGGCAAAACTTCTACAAGCCGATGGATTCATGGCTCCTTTTGGCCCGAGCACCGTCGAACGAAACGATCCGATGTTTCTTCTTAAAAAATCATGCTGCTGGTGGAGCGGGCAATCGTGGCCCTACGCAACCAGCCAAACACTCAAAGCAATGGCAAACCTTCTCCAAAACTATCCCCAGAGCATCGTCAACTCATCGGATTATTTCGAACTCTTCAAGACCTTTTCAAAAACCCATCGAAAAAATGGGCAACCCTACCTAGCCGAGGCTTGCAACCCCGACACAGGTTCATTCGAGGGTCACGATGGCTATAACCATAGCGAGCATTATTTTCATTCTTCCTTCAATGACCTTCTGATCACCGGCCTTGTTGGCATCATCCCTCGCGATGACAACACGCTCGAGGTCAAACCCCTTGCGCCATCCTCATGGCCTTACTTCGCCCTTTCTGATGTGCCTTATAAAGATCACCTGGTCAGCATCATTTGGGACAGGGATGGCAGCCGTTACAACAAGGGCAAAGGTTTAAGGCTGTTTGCAAATGGCAAAGAAATCGCGAGTAACCCAGAGCTTTCACAACTTTCAGTAAAACTCCCACCACTCGAAAAAAACATCATTCAATCCAACCTCGTCGGTGTTAATTACGCCGTGAACAATGATGGCGATTATTACCCGAGATTATCCTCTTCTTTTGTGAACCCGAAAACTCCCATTTCCAAGCTCATTGATGGCAACTACTGGTACCACATTTCCCCTCCCAACCGCTGGACTTGTGAAGGCTCACCCAACCCCTCCGACTGGGTTTCCATCGATCTCGGCGGGAATCGCAAAGTGCATTCCGTTAAACTTTATATTCTCGACGACGGGAAAAATATCGCGCCTCCCACAAAAATCATCCTCGAACATTGGATGAACAACAACTGGGTGATCATCCCCAATCAAACACTTTCCACGGGTAAACCCATGGGAAGAATGGCCAACATAATCTCTTTCCCGGAAATGGAATTATCCAAAATACGCATCACGATGCATCATGCGGAAAACACCAAGGGGGGACTTTCTGAAATTGAAATCTGGGGCGATGCCCTTCCACCCATTCCACCACCAATCAACCCTCCCGGAAATATCGCCTACAACCCGGGCAACCTTCCCTTCCCCAAGGCATCCGCATCTTACGCGGATCGGTTTGGGGGCAAGCCAGCCTCTGCTATCGATGGCAAAACCAACTTCCTTCCATCCCCAACCAATCGCTGGACAAGCTACGAATCCCCCAATCCAACCGACTGGCTTGAAATTGATTTTGGTTCTGAAAAATCCTTCAACAAGATTGAGCTTGCCATCTACGATGACAGGGGCGGCGTCCAACCTCCAACCAGCTATGTTGTTCAATTCTGGGATGGGTCCGATTGGAAGGAAGTTTTATCACCCAAAAAGTTTCCTGAAAAGCCGATCGGCGGGCAGTTCAATCAAATAACTTTCTCCACGGTCAAAGCAACCAAGGTGAGGGTTGTTTTCACCCACTCAGGCAAAGCCCGCAGCGGCGTCTCAGAAATCCTTGTCTGGAATGATTAGAAAAATCCACCTGTTTTCCAATCAATTACTGAAAAACAAGTTCAACATTTAAAAACTTAAATGCCTACCAAGATTGCTTTGATGCCATTGAAAAATCGAGATGAAAATCAATTTTCATCTTTTAAGCAGGCGGTTACTTTAAAAAAACTTGGCAAATATCCATTAATAAACGGGAATAGGCATACTGGCCTGTTAATTGATTGCAAAGACAAGTGATTTGATTAAATGCGAAGAAATGGAAAACCCCTTACCTTCTTAATTCTTTTTGGTTATGCTGTAGATCTTGCTAGATTGTTTTTAGGCGAGTCCCACCCATGAAAAATCTCCTTGTCAAACTCACTTTAGTTGTATTTTCATGGATCATAATCGCTGACAGGTTAACTACCGTTTCAATTGCCCAAGAACCATCCAATTCCGTTGTCATGGATTCCAAGCACAGGCAAATCCTTGATATGCATTGCCTGAAATGCCACGATGAGCGAAATCAAAAAGGTAAATTTCGTCTCGACAACCTTCCCTTCAAAATAAGTGAGATAGAAACCGCTGAACGCTGGCAAAAAGTATTAAATGCGATCAATTCCGGCGAAATGCCCCCGGAAAATCAAAAACAATTACCTTATGCCGCAAAGACTGATTTTCTAGATGACCTTTCCAAAGCCATGGTTCTTGCAAGAAAAAGCCTGACTGACCAGAAGGGCATTATTACCATGAGGCGACTAAATCGCCGGGAATACAAAAACACCCTTAAAGAGCTACTAGGTGTGGAAATTAATGTCAGTGAACTTCCAGGTGACACGGGAACTGGTGGTTTTGACACCGCGGGCCAAAATTTATTCATGTCAGGGAACCAATTTGAACAATATCAGGCCCTTGGTCGTGAAGCCATTGAAGAGGCTTTTCTTTGGCAAAAATCCGCTGGGGAGCAAAGAAGTTTACGCTATGAAGCCGAGGATTCCTTGAAACGGATACAAAAAAAATACCAAGACACATTGGATGAACTTGAAAGGGCCAAAAGTTGGGCAAAAGCTGTCGATAGTGCCGCTTCTCGTCCTGAAAATTCAGAGATCGTGGAAAAGCTGCGCAAAGATTCAAAAAACGATGCAATATTCAGGCGATCCTGGGGATTGATAAAAGGTGCCCCTTCTCCTGAGGAATATGGTTTTCGGACTGTTGAGAACAACGCGGACAAAGCAAATGGCGCCCTTAATTACGAAACCAAGCAGGGTAGCGGGTACATGAGACCATACCATGAAAATTATCTTCGCCAAAAACACCTTGATACCGGCGCATACCTAACCATTATGGCGGGCGATTTCGGAAACGACTTCATAAGCATTCAAGTACCCCATGGTTGGCCTGTTGGAAATTACATGGTGAGAATTCGAATCGGTGCGCTTGAAGACTCTCCCCTGGAACGACGGTTTATAGAATTTGGAATCCATCCAAGAAACGGACAGGTAATGAGCACCCACCAGGTGACAGGCACTATTGGCAAACCCCAGATAATTGAAATCCCTCTAAAAATCACCAAGGAGCATTTCACCCGAGACAATCGCACCTTGTTTATCCGGGAAAAAGGCAGCAATGATCACTACTTGCAGACAAGGCAGATTTTCAATTCCGGCAAATCAAAAAATGGGATAGGACCAGAGCTTGCCCTTTGGGTGGACTGGATGGAAATCGAACGGATTACAGATGGTGGTAAAATCGTGGCCCCGATGCCTGCAAAGTTCCAGATCGGTGATAACCGCCAGTTAAATTCCATATCAGCTCCGGGGCTTTCAAAAGTTCGCTATGAATGCGAAACTGCCAACGAAAAGGTTGCCAAGTTTGTTTCCAACCAAATTCAGGATCGTGACCGGGCCAAAAACTGGGTCAAGGCTGTGGAACAAGCCGCGGCCCGGCCAGAGAATAAAGCCGTGGTTGATACAATCAGGAAAAACTCCAAAAATGATGCAATATTCCGGCGCTCATGGGACAAAATAGCTGGGGCCCCATCACCGGAATCCTTTGGATTTCAAACCGCCGAGAATAACGCTGATAAGGCAAATGCCGCCCTTGCTGAAAACTGGCAAAAATATCACGAATACTATCTGAAACAGCCCAGATTGGACAGTGGCGCCTACCTCGGAACACCCACCATGCACCCTGCGGTTATGGCTCTCGGGTTCCTACAAATGCCAGTTCCAAACGATTGGAAAAGTGGTGACTATGTCTTACGCGTGAAAATCGCAGCCTCCGAAAATGCAAAGCCAGGGCAGCGTTTTCTGGAAGTGGGCTTTCATCCAAGAAACGGAATGGTGAGGGCAACTTTTGAAGTAACAGGAACTTTTGAAAGTCCTCAATTGATAGAAATGCCCTTCAAATTAAACAAGTCCCAAACTGACAGTGGAGACCGGACCTTGTTCATCCGTGAAAAAGGCACCTGGGATAACAACGAAGATGGCGGAAGAAAACGCAGCGAGGCCGTCAAAAGAAATGGAATTGGCCCAGAGGCTGTTCTTTGGATTGATTACATCGAAATTGAAAGAATTAATGACGCTTCGAAATTGATTCCACCCGGTCTGGAAGCTATTGGTATGGTACTCGATGATAATTCCAAGGCGCCTTCGATCGACGAGGTGAAAGCGGCTTTTTCACGGTTTGCACGAGAAGCATTTCGAGGTGCCGAACCTTCACCAAGCTATTTGAATCACCTTACCACTATTTATTCCAATCAATTAAAATCTGGCTTAAAACCTTCAATCGCCTTCAAGGATACCCTGGCAATTATCCTGGCTTCCCCGATGTTCCTGTATTTGGCGGAACCATCCCCTGACAATCGAAGCAGGCCACTCACAGGACCTGAACTTGCCTCACGACTTTCCTATTTCCTATGGAGTGCCCCGCCAGACCGGGAATTGCTGGAACTCGGTAAAAATGGTGAGTTAATGAATGCCAAAGTGCTCGCTGAACAAACAAACCGACTTCTAGATGACCCAAGATCAATGGATTTTATCCGGGGTTTTGTTTTTCAATGGTTGGGAATGGATCGGTTGGATTTTTTTGAGGTCAACCGTGCCAAGTTTCCACAATTTGACGACAGCACACGGCTTGCATCAAAAAACGAGGTGTATGAAACTTTCCAGCATTTATTAATTCACAATGCACCGGTAACCGATCTTTTAAAGTCAAATTATGTCGTGATCAATCACTTACTTGGAGAGTACTATGGAATTCCCGGTGTCACGGGTGACACCTACCGGAAAGTCATGCTTCCAGATGGTTCTCCGCGGGGCGGCCTGCTTGGCATGGCAGCCATCCATGTGATGGGCGGAAACGGCGACCGAACAAGCCCCGTGGAAAGAGGTGCATGGGTTTTAAGAAAACTTTTAAATGATCCTCCTCCGCCCGCCCCTGCAAATGTACCCCAAATCACGCGCCTTGCAGGAAAAGCTTTAACCACTCGGGAAAGGCTTCTGGCCCACCAAGAAAGCCCCCAATGTGCAAATTGCCACAGAAAGATCGACCCAATTGGTTTTGGGTTGGAAAATTTTGATGCCGTAGGCCAATGGCGCACAGAGGACAGTTACCAAGTCATGGATGAGAATGGGAAACCGATC
>SYCV01000241.1 GCA_005786805.1 Planctomycetia bacterium
CTCCCAGACATCGCACCATTACTCGCTGAAGCCTGCAATGGAAACGGTTTTAAGCCCGACCAATTGGGTAAACAAGGGGCGGGTGCGCTATTTCCCCTCTGGATTTTAAAATACCTTCCAAATATGGTCGCAGCCCATATTTCCCTTATTCAAGGGGCCAAGGGACCAAACAATACCATTACCACCGCTTGCGCTGCTGGAACTCAGGCCGTGGGTGAAGCTTTCCGACTTATCGCCAGGGACGATGCGGATTTTGTTATCGCAGGTGGCGCGGACAGCCGGATCGATCCACTTTTATTCCTTGCTTATTCCTCCATAGGTGCCCTCAGCCCTGCAAATAGGGCCGCTGCTGAAGTATCCCGCCCTTTTGATGGCCAGCGTGATGGCTTTGTGCTTGGCGAAGGTGCCGGCGTCCTATTGCTTGAAGAATATGAACATGCCCGCAAAAGAGGGGCGAATATTTATGCTGAAGTCACCGGACTTGGCAGCAGCTTTGATGCCTACGCTGTAACCAAACCCGACCCCGAGGCAGGCGGCGCATCACGCGCCATTAAATGGGCCCTTCGGGAGGCAAAACTTGATACCAAGGATGTCGACTATGTGAATGCCCACGGTACCAGCACCAGGCTTAACGATCAGATGGAAACCATGGCAATAAAACAAGTGTTTGGTGAAAAAGCAAAAAAACTGCCTCTTTCATCCATTAAATCAATGATAGGGCACTTGATTGGCGCCGCCGGGGCGGTTGAGGCGGTTGCAATGGCATTGACCCTGAAACTCGGTGTGATGCCCCCTACCATCAACCAGACAAATTTTGATCCAAAATGCGATCTTGATTATATTCCCAACTGCGCCAGAGACAAAAAAGTTAGAACTGCGTTAAGCACAAGTTTTGGCTTTGGAGGCCAAAACGCGGCATTGGTGATGCAAAGCATTTCAAACTGAGAACCTGATTGGTTAAAATATTCCCAATTGACTAACGGCTATCTTACCCGAAAAACAGATATCAACATCTGTCCCTTTCTCGGCATGCCTTGAATGATAATCTCCCGCATATTTGAAAGAATCTCCATTCACCCTGAAAGCCAGAGGTAATGGAGAGCTGTTCGGCTTGCAAAAAACCAGTTCAGGATCCGGATCAGATTCCTCAAGGTGAGGAAGGTTCACATTCCAATAAGTCCCGGGCTTGATGGGCCTCTTAATTAAATTGTCGACGATTGTTCGTGCGAAACCCTCTGAACGGGCCCAGTCCATAGGTAGGCCCCTTCTTCGATATTGTGAAATTGCTATTCCGGGAATTCCATGAAAGGCAGCTTCCCTAACCGCGGCAACAGTTCCCGAAATAAAAATATCCACACCAAGATTACCTCCAGCATTTATCCCTGAAACAACCCAGTCAACCTTTGGAAGCAATGAATGCAATCCCACGCGGACACAGTCTGCGGGTGTACCATCGACAGACATGATTCCCGGCCTGAGCTGCCTTATTTTTAAAGCTTCATCCGTGGTCACACGATGGCCACATCCTGACAATGCTCCGGAAGGAGCAACAACCGTGACCAATCCCAGACCTTTCAAGGCGTTTTCAAATGCCAGAATCCCAGGTGCATCCACACCATCATCGTTCGTCAATAAAATTTTCATATTGTACAAATTCCTGCCACGGGTTCCTTACAATGATGTTAGGCATTTTAGTTGAAAGGTCGAACATGAATCAATATTCCGTGAATGAACTTAAATTAGTGTATCGTATCCTTCACAAGAATCTTTCCAACCATATTGAGTTGATGGATGCTGAATTCCTATCCGATTTACAATCATTACTTCAGCAAAGAGCAACCCAGGACGGGGTGGATGTTGGCGATCACGGAGCTTGGGATTCCTGGTTGGGAAATGAATCAACCTCCTGCCAGATTCGAAATGAAAAGAGGTCGCGACTTAATTAATCTTGAATTGCAAATGAACCAGGAACTTTCTTTCGCAAAGCAATGGCCAATTTCAAGGCTCCAGACCGCGTGCGGTACCTAGAGCCTGCCATACCGTCGAGCTAATCTGGTTTTCAACAAAGCGAACACTGCCGTCACACATTGCCACATTGACCCCGCCTGTGTGCCTGCTACGAGCAGCAAAGGTGCGCCAGTTGGTGCCCCCCTGGTAGGTGGTGCAAGGTGGATTGGGCGGATCAGGGTTGCACCATGGGCGAAGGGAAGACCAGGTAACATCAGGGTTTGAATCATTTGGCCTAAGATATGTCATGAATCCGGCCCCCGACCCCCACCAGAGTAAACCCCGCAAATCTTGTTTATGTCCCTGAATCACTTCAGCAACCATGAGCGTGTTACTTGAACCATCGGTGATATTTGCAATTTTTTGAGGCTTACCTTGATAGAATGGCGCTTCGCCAAAAGTCACCCCGTTGAAGGTGGTCACTGGGTATACATCGTTTCCAGTTGGGGGTCCCTCTCCCACCGCGGTATTTCCAAAATTTACTGAATAATTATGGTATGAAACACCATTCCAGGTTTCATTGGGTTCAGCCGGTATATCAGATTTGCAATTAAGCACGGAAATTTTCCTGGTGGTAACAGGAAGATTGGCAGCGTCATAATAAGTCCGACCATTGGCCATGCCATAATCAACATAAAGTTTCGCCAATTCCGCCTGTTCCAAATAGGGAAGAACCAAAATCGCCCAAGTTCCATGCCCCCATCCCCCGTTTGCACTCACACCCTCGGGCAATACCATGTTGGCATCATGATAATTATGCATCGCAAGGCCGAGTTGCTTTATGCCATTTTGACACTGGACCCTGTTCGCAGCCTCACGCACTTTTTGATCCGCAGGCAGCAGCAAACCAATCAAAATCGCAATAATCGCTATGACAACAAGTAACTCAATCAGTGTAAAACCCAATCGCAAAATCCTTGGCATGATCAACATCCATTGCAATCAGGGGATTAAAAAGTCAAAAACATTCTTACCCTGGGCTGTAACCTGGACAACTTGAGTGGAGTTTTGAAAAGAACTAAACTCCGGTGGAAGCTTTTCCTCTGTGGGAAGGCTGCTACCTTTGAAATTTTTCGGAAGTGTTTTTACCTCTTCAGCACAACTGATGACAACTTTATATCTCCCCGGTGAAAGGCCATGAACGCCGGGAATTTCATAGGTACCATTTTTTATCATGGCACCCGCTGATTCTCCTCCAACCGCCTCCAAGGGGAAAAACTGAATATTACCGTGAGCTAGGTTAACACCCTTGAAAGTAACAGTCCCCTTGACGGCCAATTTTCCATTGGAACTTGAACAGCCCAAGCAAAACAGGAGGCAAAACATCAAATAAAATTTTGCATGAACCATTAAAAACAACTTCATTATTCAAGGATGAAAATCCAATGCAGAATTCATCATACAATTATGACATTAGTAAATTAACACATGAAAATAATGTTTGGGATTAAATCTTAAGGAATTGAAAAATTTTAGAAGTTTATTTTTGCCCCAGGAGAAGACAATTGCACCAATTTATCCTTCCCCCCAAGGATGACTCAATGGCTATGGAAAGTTCTTTGACTTCAGACATGGGTAAACTGAATTCAACCGGTTCGCTTTTAAATGAATACCCCTCCCAACTCGCTACAACTTTACCATCTGCCAAAAACTTGATATTCGCCCGCCCCTGTCTTCCACTGATATCATCAAAACCAAAAACACCGCAAAATCTGCCGTATTTCCTATCCAAAGATACAGTGATCAAATTACTGCCATTGGTCGCGAAACCATTTGGATAGGATGAGCCAGAAATCAGAAAATCAACATTCTTTGCAACAGGCAAAACTTTCGATTCAATCGGAGGCCCAAAAAACTGAAAATGAGTGACCTTCACATCTTTCAATTCCTGAATTGGAATCGTATTTTCGCCAAAAAAAACAGCGTGCCTTATTTTCTCAATTGGTATTTGAGTCTTCATCCCCTGCATGGTCGTGCCTTCAAGCACATTTTTTGAAATAGTAAATTTAGCAAGGGTTAGCCTGGTCCCAGAAGCCAAAACCAGGGCGACCGCTTCAGGAATCTTTTCTTTTTTCAAATTTGCATCAATACCCAAACTCAAGACACTGATGGAATCCATCTTGTATGATGTCTTCCCAGCACCAGATTCAAGCGTCAATGTTTTCAAGTCAAGGCTTTCCAAAACCCCCTCAACCCGCTCAGAATTGCTTAACACAATCATATCCTTGGACCGTACCCCCGCAAGCAATTGACTGCGATAAGACCGGGCATCCACCAACCCCAACATGTTTTTAAACCAGATCAACTTGCAATCGACCAGCGGGATGGAAAGTTTTAACCCTGGAATAAAATCCGTCGATTCAAATTCAAAGCTATCATCCTTCATTTCCAGTTTATCAAACCCCACACAATCATCATTCATCAACCAAAGGGTATTACCCCTTGGCAATCTTGGAATCTCCTTGTTTTTTCTGGACATGAACACGGGTCCTGCAATCGAAAACGATTTACCATCTGGATCCATCATTTCCAATATTTTTGAATCGACTGCTCGCAGGATATTTCCCTCTTTCGAATCCCCACTTGCATTCCTTACTACAAACACAGGCTCCATGGAATTACCCGATGCCACCCATGTCAATAAGAACAAAATTGACAGATGAAGTATTTTCATTTTTGAAAAATAGGGAGATAGTTATTAGGGGTTTGAAGAACAAGGCATGCCATCGCAGTGGCGTAATGCCCACAAACCTGGTCAAACCAGGAACCATCCGGACGCTGCCTGGAGATCAACTCCTCGCGAATGTACGGGAACCAATTATCCCAATACTTTCCACCCGCGGTGTACATTGCCTGCACAGCATAATAATGACCATAAAAATAATGCATCTCTGTTCGTTGCAGGTTTATTCCCTGGGGTTTGGACTGCACCAGGTACTGAAGCCCGGCTTCAATTTCTGGGCCTTCATAAATGCCCGCACTATACAAGGCCACAACACCTGCCGCTGTGCGGGCGAAACCCATCTGTCCGCCTCCACCAGACTGGGCCATGTACCTGAACCAACCTTCACGCTTATCCTGGCATCGCTTGACATATTCAACACAGCGATCTACCCGGGACTTGGGAATGAGAACACCGGAATTCCTCGCGGATCTAAGCGCCATTATCTGGCAAATGGTGACGCTGATATCAGCATCCTTGGGAACGGGGTTATAACGCCATCCTCCCTCCTGGGTCTGACTGTCAAGAATACATTTGATAGCGCGCTGCAAAGCATCATGGGTCTGTACCCTGAGTTCCTTGTCGGGGATCATACCATGAACCTCGGCAAGGAAGAGCGTGGCAAAACCATGGCCATACATTGGCCCGTGAGGCGAAGACCTGGGGTTATGAAAAAAACCAGGGTAGCCTCCCTCCTTGTTTTCCTGGGAAAGAATATACCGCAACGCATCCGTGACTAATTTCCCAAACCTGCCACGCTGTGGCTGGCTACCTCCAGCCATGAAAGCCAAAGCTGCAAGACTTGTTATCGCGACATTTCCCGTGTAGGCCCCTGTGCCAAAGGATCCATCAGGCCTTCTTCGTGTGGCAAGGAAATCAAGTCCCTTCTCAACAGCCCTGTCCAACTGGGGAGTCATCATCCCCCTAGCCTGGGAGCCATCAGGTAGGTTGGGACCTTTTCGAGGAGTTGATTCCTGAAAAGCAAGCGAAAGGCAGTGACCGACGGGCAACCCAGCCCCGGCAAGCAAAAAAATCCTGCGGTCAAAGACAGATATCATTGCTTTTTTCTACCACCTTTTTCCGCCACTTTTGAATAATACTTCCGGATCATCTCATCATACCTATCCATGAATTGGTTTGGCATTCCAAAGGCGTCGAGTTCAGCGCGCAATGTTTCAGGCAAATGGCCCCAGGCATTTTTGAAAACATCCGCCGCTGGATTCACCTTGTCCTTGGAGGAATCACCCCCGCCACCGTTTGCAGCCTTGGATTCTTTGGCACCCGACTTTTCTGGGTTTGATGGTTCCGTTTTTTCAGAATTTGAGCCCCCCGCTTTGCCCCCCCCCTGAGAATCCTTGGGCTTGACCTCACCCATTCCGGGGTCGCCTTTGACGCTGGGTCCCTGCTTTTTTTCTTGTTGCATCCCAGTGGCATCCTGCTTGCGCGCGGAACCATCCTGCTTTTGTTTCACACCATCCTTTTCAGAGTCCTTGGGGCTTGAACTTTGGTCAGGGACATTTTTTGAATCTTGATCCCGGCTTTCACTTTTTGATGAAGGATTGGACTTGGACTGCTTTGATTCAGACTGTTCATTTTGATTTTTTCTCAGGAGCTTTTCAAGGTCCTCAAGAATATCGCGCTGTTTTTGAAGAGTGGGGTCACCCAAATCCAGATTCCCCAAGCGGTCATCCACATCCTTGACATTTTTTCCGATTCTTCCGAGGATTTCCTCCTCTTCCATATCATCCCTGATCTGATCTTTATCTTTCTCCTTGGGAAGATTTTTCTCCTTTTTGGCAGATGGATCATCTTCAGAATTCTTCTTTTTTTGAGACGGCTCCTCAGCCATGGGCTTTGATTCCGACTCCGAGGGCTTGGAGGTTTTCTTTTTTTTCAATCTGACGGGCGGTTCGCCCTTTGTCTCATCAGGGACAGGTGGATCAGTTTGCTCCTGTGCGATCATAACGCCGGAAATAATCAAAAGACAAACCAAGAGGAAGCCCCTGATAATCATTGCAAGCCCCCCTGCGGTATGCCTTGACGATTAAATTCAAGTAGGATTTCCAACAATTCACCAATCTCGCGCTGGTCTTTCTGGAGCTGTAGCATCTCACGCCTTACATCTTCAGGCAAATTATTCGCATCGGGAAATTTGGTCGATAGCCTCATGGTGCGATCATATAATTCCGCCTGAAGATTCCGCAACAATTTAAGTTGGGCAATAGAGGGCGGCTTGCGGTCCGACACTCCTGATCCAGCCGAGTTGGGTTTACCCTCGTTTTGATTTCCACCTGGGTTTTCCCCTTGTTTTTCTGGTGTTTCATCGTCTTTTTTAGCGACTGCCAGTTGCGCTATTTCCTCCTTTAACGCATTTTGGAATTGCTCCAATCGCCTTAGTGCATCCTTTTGAGCGGGAATAACCTTTTCAATCAGGGGCGGCCCCTTGGTTTGAGTGCGGGAATTCCGCTCTGAATATTTGGATGCGTTTCGCATGGAGGCCCCAGCCATACCAATTGTTTTGATAAAGATTGGCAAACCCGCCAAATCCCGCGAAGCGATAATATCAACCTCCTCAGCTAGGCCATTTTGAGACCGGGAAAATCCTCCCAATGAAAGAATTTGTGCCCGGGTCCAGGCACCCTTTTCCTTGAGCAAAAGATCAAAACGATCTGACTCCTTGATAAGGGCCTCCTGCCTTTCAAAAATCTGCCTTAAACTTTCAGCGACTTTTTCCAACCGCTCCCTTTGAAGTTTTTCCTCGGTTTCCCCTGCCAACTGTCGCACTTCCTGGATTTCCCTTTGTAATTTTTCCCCGGCGTTATCAAGGGGCTCCTGGTCAGGATTTGCACCTTGATTTTCCTTGTTGTTTTGAGTGATTCTCCGCAACTCCCTGGCGGAATCCTCGAGATTGGTCCCGCCATTTTCATTCTTCATCCTGCTTAAAGTTTTGGCCATCTCATCCATCTTGGAAGCCAAGTTTTCAAAATCAGAGTTGTTACGGGCTAATGCCTCTTTTTTCAAACCAGGATCATTTATCTTCCGGGCCTCCTCGCGCTTCTTTCGCAACAATTGCATATCCTGTTTCATATCTTCAAGCTGCCTTTGAACATCCTTGAGTTTTCTTGCAAGCCTTTGATTCATCTCGCGGGGATTTTCCTCAAGTTTTTCAACAATGTCCCTTACCCCATCGGCCGCCTTGGTCTGGGACCTTGAAGCCTCAGTCAAACGATTTGACTCAATATCCTGTTTCGCCTGGTTGAGGTTTTCCTTCAAGTCCCTCACATTGGGAAGGTCCAGAAGCTCCCTGACATTCTTGGCGACGGACTCGTCCAGCTTTTTGTTTTCCAGAAGCGACTTTGTAATCTTATCCACAAGGCCTTGGGCTTTTTGAGCCGCTTTATTCTGCTGCGATGACAACTCTTCTATTTTTTCCTTTTGATCTGGTGTGAGATCATCGGTTTTTCTGCCAATTGAACCCGGATCCCTCTTTTTGGTTTCCTCCAACTTCCTGTTAAACGCCTCCATTTCCAGAAGTGATTCCCTGGCCTCGGAGCGCATTTCATTCAACCCGGCCCACGGCTCAAGGTTTTTAAGCAACCCATCAATTCCTTTTTCAATTTCAGACTGCTTTTTCAGGGCGTTCTCAAGCACGGCTGTTAATTTTTCTCTTTCCAGACCTTTTCCAGCATCAGCCGACTCCAACCTTTTGGAAGCCTCAATCAATTGCTGCTCCGCCTGAGGCAGCGCGTTTGCCTCAATCTGTTTGATCTCTTTTCCAAGCTCATTGATTCGATTCAAAGAAGCGGAGGATTTCAACTTGTTCGCTTCCGCAAGCTTTTTGATTTTTTCAATCTCGCTTGAAATCCCGGATTCTCCCGATGTGATTCGTTCATTGACATTTTTCTGTCCCTGTTCCGCCGATTGGACGGCCTCCAAGGCTTTTTGAATACCAGCCTCATTTGATTTGATCTCATTCAATGCAAAAGCAGCATCCTTGTTCGCCTTGCGTTGGATTTCCCGGGCCTTGATCAACTCCTGCCTGGTTTTTTCCTGGGTTTTTTCAAACAAAAACTCCAACCCGTTACGGTCAATCACTTGCACTTCAATCCAATCAGAAGCCCCCCAGGGTTTTAAAGGCAAAACATCATCATGGTCATTGGCAAAAAAACGAAATGCAAAACGGTCCCCTGATTTTAAAGGCGAACCTTCATTATTCCTCCAATCCCTCAGCTTGAAAACATAATCCTGTTCAAGTTGGTTGATCTGGGCGTTCCTCATCCCGTTTTTATCAAGAAGGCTGTTTTTCAAAAAATCAATCACCTGGGTTCCTGATGAGTTAATCGCATTCCTGGCCTCAACTCCCAAGGTTTTCAAACCATATGAAACATCCTCAGCGGTAACTTTGATTTTTAATTCCGCATCTGGAAGCAATTGCAAATTTCCGCCTGCAGCCAAGATCGAATCAAACTTCACAAGTGGAATGGGATCTTGGCGCACTTGAAGATCAAGACTTCTTGTCGCATAAAGGCCATTCTCATCCTCGATCACAATTGAATAAACACCGGAACTATACGGTGCAAATGAAAAACCAAATCCAGTTTTTGAAGCATCCAGGACAATGGTTGTGTCCTGCGAAACAACTTTTGAAACTGAAAGCAGCACCAGTGCGGCGGGAACTGAATCCGAGGCAAACAAAGTTCCCATGATCGCATGGACAAGGTCCTTGTTTTCCGGTTGAAACTCGAGTCTTGCAGACTTCAATGCGCGATCAGACAAACCTCGAAATTGATAAATACTCCCCAGGGGTGCCTCCATCTGTAAAGCACCGGGCACTGGATTTAATGGGGAGGCCAAGCCCGTGTAAAACGGTGGGAGACAAGTCGCCACAGGCGAGGGTTGGCCATCAAGATCAAGGAATGAAGGAGGCGCCAAAACCTTGATCAAATATGGTTGGGAGGCTGCATCACCTGCGAAAACCTGTAAAACAAAGTCCCGCCCGATGGATGAGACATCAACTTTGCCGACAAATTCCGAGACATTGTTTTCATTGGTGTTTATATCAGCAAGTAACTTGGAGTGAACCTGTTCATCGCATTTAATCAAGATCGTGGCCTGCCTTGGAATTTGCCCCTTGATCCTCGCTGCAACCCGGAGAATCTCATTTTTTCCAACCATCTGCCTGGGTATTGTGACCTCGATCTGGGTTAGGGTGGGCCAGAGTATATTTTCATAAGGGAACACAATCCTTGCCAATGCCACGCCCGAAAATGGCAAATAACCGAAAAACCCAACAAGCAACAAAACCCATACTGCCCCTGAAAATAGAAAACTAGCACCAACCCAACGAACATGCCCCCTGAAAAAAACATTGGTATCCATGACTTTTTCAAAAGCTTCAGAGACCGCGTTTACAACAAACTCGGGCGATGCCCCATCGATGCTTTTCTTATGTTCAAGAAAATAAATCGCACTAGCCAACGAATCTCTCAAACCCGGATGCAACCTTTCCATTTTCAATGCGAACTGTGTTGGGGTCAAAGCCCC
>SYCV01000242.1 GCA_005786805.1 Planctomycetia bacterium
ACAGACCTTGATTTGTTTTTCAACAAATCATCAGGAATCGGAAGAACCAAAGGCTTGTTTTCATCATTTGCAACTACTTTTGATTTACCTTTCTCAATTGGCAAGGGATCAACAGGAGCAGGCATGACCAAAGGTTCCAATTCCGCAAAAACTGAAAGGCTTGATGCGAAAAAAGCTGCAATTGCAATTCCCGATTTTATTTTCCCGCAATGTAAATTAAACATATCTCCCCCAGACAATTAAATTTACAACAAAATGTCTCTGGCAAAATCCCCAAATCCAAGTACCATAAAAACATGCGAATCGACAAACCTCTTGGCACATCATGGGAGGATTTAGCCTTTATAAAAAAGCTGTCAATCCCGAATTTTAAAATGATTGCATTTATTTTTTAAAAGTCCGGTGACTAAACTTATCCGAGTCTCAAAACCGGCTCAATAAACCCATAGAAACTTCAAGAAAAGGCCCTTTTATAAAAATGTCAAAAT
This sequence comes from Planctomycetia bacterium, assembly GCA_005786805.1. Classification (GTDB taxonomy): domain Bacteria; phylum Planctomycetota; class Planctomycetia; order Gemmatales; family Gemmataceae; genus UBA969. The sequence continues at coordinate 489 of SYCV01000242.1, forward strand.
TTAAAACAAAAATCGTGGCAACCCTCGGACCTTCAAGTTCCAGTGAGGAAATAATAAGAAATCTCATAATTGAAGGGGCTGGTATTTTTCGACTTAATTTTTCTCACGGACAGCACGAACAACACCTTTCCAACATTAATTTGGTCAGGAATATTTCTAAATCCATGGGAATCGAATGTTCAATTATCGCAGATTTATGTGGGCCAAAAATCAGGGTGGGCTCCTTTATCAATGGTGAAATACAACTTCAAAAAGGGAAGGTTGTCACCCTTGACACTAATCCTTGCATGGGTACCAATGAAATCATCTATTCTCAATACCCATTGCTTGCAAAAGAAGTATCCACGGGGACCAGAATCTTGCTGGACGATGGTTTAATCGAGCTTAAAGTCCTTGAAAAGACAGAATCAAAAATAACTGCGATGGTAGTGCGTGGCGGAACACTAAAAAACAACAAAGGAATGAATTTACCGGGGTTGTCCCTTTCTGTTCCAGCATTGACTGAAAAAGATAAAAAAGATGTAGATTTTATTATTAACCACCCTGTGGATTACATAGCCCTTTCATTTGTAAGAAGTGCATCCGATGTGATTTCGCTTCAATCTTACATCAAATCCAAGGGACTGAATTTCCCCATCATCGCAAAAATCGAAAAGCCGCAAGCAATAAGCAACATAGATGACATTTTAAATCATGCAGATGGGATTATGGTCGCAAGAGGTGACTTGGGTGTTGAAATGGACCCGGAAAAAGTTCCAATCATCCAGAAAGAATTAATTCAAAAGGCACGATCTGTATTCAAGCCGGTGATTGTGGCAACCCAGATGCTGGATTCCATGACTAAAAATCAAAGACCCACCCGGGCAGAGGTCTCGGATGTTTCAAATGCTGTTTTCGAAGGAGCTGACGCATTGATGCTTTCCGGAGAAACCGCCGCAGGACTATTTCCCGTCGAATCTGTGCAAATGATGCGAAAGGTTTCTCTTGAAGTTGAATCCTGGCAACTTGCACACCATAAGCCAGAAGATGATTTATACAATACAAAATTCAAACTCACAGACCCATTAAGGCAAACTGTGGCCAAGGCAATTGCAAATATAACCAAGGATATTGATGTTAGTGCGGTTGTCGTTCGTAGCCGGGGAGGAAAATCAGCCTCCGTGGTTTCCTCAACCAGGTTGGATTCCCCAATCCTCGCCTTGTCAACCGACCCATCTATTGTGCGAAAAATGAATCTTTTTTGGGGTGTGACTCCATTATTGGTAAGCCCGGAAGAATTCGAGGCGCCAAAAGAATGCGCTCGAAATATTGCCAATAGTCTTAATCTTTCCGGAAATGGTAAATATATCCTTCTTCTTTCAGGATTCGGAAAATCTGAACCAGCGATTACGGTACTACCTGGATGACTTTTAAATTATGAACAACCTAATCCCAAAATTACCTGAAAGATCACCCGACTCACACAAGGGAACTTATGGCATTACTTTAATTATTGGTGGAAGCAGGGGAATGTCCGGAGCTGCCACCCTTTGCGGCAGTGCAGCCTTGAAGAGTGGAGCAGGACTTGTTCAAGTTGGTAGCCCGATTTCTATAAGACATGAAGTCGCTATCGGGAACCCCTGTTATACCACCATTGGTCTGTCTGAAGACGGCGAAGGACGATTTAACAAGGATGCCATTCAATTAATCTCCCCTTATATTGAAAAAGCCCAATCTGTTGTGCTTGGACCCGGAACCGGGACAACTGATGCATGCAAAAAAATCGCCCACAATCTTCTGGAAATTGAATCCCCCGTCCTTTTAGATGCTGACGCGCTTAATAGCCTGGCTTCCGATGGGTTCCCAACTTCATTTAAAAATAAAAAAGTCATAATCACCCCCCACCCGGGTGAATTTTCAAGGCTCACAAAATCAAGCACCCAAGATATCCAAAAAAACCGAAACTCCCACGCAATTAATTTTGCGATAAAGCATGGGGTAATTGTGGTTCTAAAGGGCCATGGCACAATTGTGACCAATGGAAAAAACACATACATCAAGTCCACAGGTAACCCTGGTATGGCAACCGGGGGAAGTGGCGATATTCTTTCAGGAATCATTGGGGCCCTGATGGGACAAGGAATCGAGCCATATGATGCTGCGATACTTGGAGTTTATCTGCATGGATTAGCTGGAGACATTGCAAAACTGAAACTGGGTGAATACAGCTTAACCGCATTGGATATTCTAAAATATCTTCCTAGCGCGTTCCTTGTTCATGGAAAAAAACTCGACTGATTCCATTAGCATAATTACTGAAGCGCCCTATCCTCTAATCAATTTCAATCAAGAACCTGCGAGATTTCTTAGCATCCGCGCAAATGCATGCACTGATTCCTCCTGCATATCTGTTTCAATTGACCCGGGGCGTAGAGTGCGTATTTTAGAAATCGCCTCCCTTGATTCCATTCCTTTTGAAACGAAATAAGATGCCAACGCCACCCCTGTCCTGCCCATTCCCGCGGCGCAATGAACAGCAACACCCATCTTGGAAATATGCGCTTTGTTTATCGACCTGGTAATACGATCTAATTGATCCAATGTGGGGGGTTCCATATCAACCACGGGCTCATGAATCATCATCAAACCTGCACCATCTATCCAATTTCGAGGCAACTTGTCCTCAGTCAGGGTAATAAGAAGGTCAATCCCGTTTTTTCTCAACCATTCCACTTCATCCTGCGAGACAGGCCTTGCCAACCCTGCAAGCTTTTTATCATCAACCCATGAAAACCCATATGGTTCGCTCATTTTGATATCCTAATACAATTGATGCTGTCCATGCTTTTGCCTGATCTGATTCAAAGCCTCCCATACCTTATCATCCTGCTTCATAAAGCCAACCACGGATGCCGTTGTAATACCCAACGCCTTTGCGACATCACTAACCCTGGCCTGACAAAGTTCTAGCAGGTCAAGCAGCACTCCCACAGCAGGTAAAAATGCAAGACTTTTGGGCCCAACCGATAATCGACCATGAGCATCCAAAGCAGGCAATATTTGGTTGTTCGTTGCAAGCCATCCATCGCCAGTACCAAAATTTAGAGGTTCCCTTATTTTCAAGTAAAAGGCTTTGCGTAATCTTTTTAGAGCTTTAGCCTTGTTTTCGTGCTGGGAACGACTTTCCTCAGCTATTACCATCAACTGGCTGGCTAAATGCCTGATTCTAACCGCAGAACTTGTCTTATTTCGCTTTTGACCACCTGGGCCGCTTGCACGATAGGTATCAACTTCGCATTCGCGAAGAAGTAAATCATCAGAAAGGTTAGCCCATTCAAATCGCATCATAAAAAACAAGGGGCCCATGATTATGGGACCCCTTGCCTATTGAAATTAAAACAGGTTTACACTTCCAATTTCCAAGGCTTTCGCATTGGATTGCTGAGCAACGCGTTGGCATCGGCATTATCAAACTTGTAAGCCTTCGGGTCCCATTTAAGGCTCTTCCCAGTTCGCAGCGCAATTGCTCCAATGTGGCAAACGATAACTGAACCGCCACCTATTGAAGCATTACATATGGGCTTTTTCCCATTTTTTCTGCATTCAAAGAAGTTACCCATGTGATCATTGGAAACCTCAAGCCTTGTGGCATCCTGTTTGAGCGGTTCCTCGAGCAATTTGGGATCGCTTGCCGTGATCTTGCCACGATTCACAAAAATCCACTGGTTGTTTTCGCCCACAAACAAAATACCATTGGTGTCTTTGTCACCAATCGTATCAGGCAGAGTTGTATCAGAAACCAGTAATTTAGCACCATTTGCGTAAGTGTAGGTCACCTTGAAATTAGGATGGCAATTGTAACCATTACCACCTTTGTAAGGCTCCGCACCCTTGGCCTCAACGGCGACAGGTCCTGAGCCATCCATACCCAATCCCCATTGGGCGATATCAATGTGATGGGCACCCCAATCAGTCATTTTTCCGCCAGAGTAATTATAAAACCATCGGAATTCATAATGACAATTGGTGAATTCAACTTTTCGGGTGTTACCCTTGTTATCTTTTCTTTCACCTCGGGCCTCGTAGAGATAATCAACCATTGGGGTTGGTCCCAACCACATATCCCAATCCAAGGTTTTTGGTGGTTCCGCCTTGGCAATTGCACCACTCACAGGATTCCCGCCTATGCGGCATTCAACCTGCTTGATTTTCCCAATACGGCCATTTCTAACCAATTCACAAGCCAAACGGAACTGTTTACCAGACCTTTGCTGACTACCAGTTTGGAAAGTACGGCCAGATTTTTCAGCAGCCTTCATCACAGCCAGCGCTTCTTCAACCGTCAGGGTCAATGGTTTTTCGCAATACACATCCTTGCCTTTTTTAAGCGCCTCAATTGCCACCAAGGCATGCCAATGATCTGGAGTCGCTATCGTCACAGCCTCAATATCCTTACGATCAAGAAGTTCACGAAAATCTTTAAAGCCTTTGGCATCAGATGAGCCATCTTTTTTCATCATGTTTACAGCTTGGGCAAGGTGGTTTGATTCAACATCACAGGCGGCAACAAATGTCGCCTTATTCCTACGGGCATCGTTATAAATCGCCCGACCCCTGCTTTGAGGACTGCCAATGCCAATTGCACCCATCACTGGACCATTGGGAATTTCTTGTTTTTTAGCTTCCTGGGCAGCTACAGTTTCTTTGGCAAACCACAATGGAAAACCAGCGGCAACCAGTGAAGCAACAGATTTTTGAACAAAACCACGCCTTGACATTGATTCAAAATACATAATCGGCTCCTGAAATTGTTAAACAAGGATAAATCCCCAACCTTGGCAAATTATAATCCCTTGGAATGCAAATTGTAAAAGGAATTGACCTATCCATTCACTTTTTTTCATGTTATTACCCCCAGCAATCTAATACCTAACAGTTGTTAATTTGGAGAACAATGATGACTGGGAAATCAAAATTGGGTTCTTTTTGCTTTGTTTTTTTACTCTTAACAACATCCACGATGGGCCAAACGCCTGCGCAAAAAAAATTCCCAACCAATGTTGCAACTGTAAATGGGGAGCAAATAAGCGGGGCTGAACTCGAAAGCATCATCAAACAAATGGGCCCCAGTCCCGTGCAAGTGCCGGAGACCACAAAAAAACAAATTGTCAGGGACGCAATGGCAATGCTGATAGATGACTTACTCATGCAGCAATTCATCCGACAAAACACTTCTGCGATTCCAGAACAAGCAGTGGATCAAAAAATGGCTGAACTCGCTGCAGAACTCAAAAAGCAGGGAAAAACAATCCAAACCCTTTGTAATGAAACACAGCAAACCGAGGCCCAGCTAAAACGAACCGTGCGCCTCAAACTCCAATGGGCGAGTTTCGCAGCAGGCAAAATGAAGGATGAAAACATTCATAATTATTACCAGCAAAACAAAGACTTTTTTGATGGCACCATGGTGGGTGTTTCAATGATAATCATGCGTATTCCCCCAGGAATGAGTCCCACCGAGACCGCGAAAATAAAATCAAAAATGCAGGATATTAGAAGCCAAATCCTGATGGGTAAAATGGATTTTGCCAGCGCCGCAAAATCCTTTTCGCAAGATTCCTCGGGACCCATGGGTGGAAACCTAGGGTTAATTCCAAGAAAATACGCATTGGAGGAACCTCTTTCGAGTGTGGCTTTCAAGTTAACTCCGGGTCAGATCAGTGATGTGATAGAAACAGAATTTGGAATACACATCTTAAGGGTTAATGAGCGAAAAGATGGAAAACCATCTGAATTTGCGAAAATCAAAGATGATGTAAGGGAATTTTGCAATGAGGAATTTTTTCAAGACACTTTGGCCCGTCAAAGAAAAACTGCCAAAATTGAAGTTTTTCTGCCTTAAACCATACTAACATCACAATAACAACTCAAAAAGCTCCGGGATAGAAACTCGGGGCTTTTTTTACATTTATCCCATTCATTGTTTCATTTTCAGTACGATTTCGTCTAAACTTAAAATAGCAAAACTTATGGTTACCAACGCTAGGCTTTTGGTTTAAATTAGATGCCATGCATCCAATAAAAGAATCTCCAACATTAATGCCAGTGCTCCTTGGATTACTTTTTATAGCCCTTCCCCTATTATCTTGGGCGGATGATTTATCCTCCGACATGGAATTGCTTAAAAGTGCGGGATTCAATCCTGCTAACGGCCAGTCATTGCTGCCCCTTTTCAAGGGTAGGTCATCCGCAAATCCGCCTAAGGAAAGTATTGATAAACTCATCATTTTGCTGCTAAAGGGAAACACTGAAGAAAAAATCACAGCTAAAAGAGATTTGGTATGCTTGGGTGAGTATGCTGTCTCAACTTTAAAAAAAACTTCAAGTGAAATCATAGATCCCACCCCATTAAAATCTCTGAAAGAGTGCTTGGAACTCACCGAAGGAAAAGGATCAGAAAACCTCATAATTTCAGCTTTAAAAGTCCTATCCGCTGAAGGAAAACCGGAAACAGCAGACATATTATTTGATTACATTCCCTTCGCACCCGAGGAATCCGTAAGGATTGAAAGCGAGGCGGCGTTAAAAACTCTTTTTTTAGCGGCTCCTGAAAATTCAATCGTCTTTGAAAAAAGATTAGCAGATCCAAACCCCTACAAGAGAGCTGTCGCGGGGGAAATATTGGTTCGTCACGGTAAATATAATCAAGCAATCCTATCAAAGAAACTTCTTGAAGACCCAACCTCGCTGGTAAAGGCCAGATTAGTGGTTGCGTACCTCGACCAGAAAAATTCAATCGCAATACCTGCAGCCTTGAAATTACTTGGTTCCGATGCCAAAGAAATCGCATCACTGATCGATTCCACACTCACAAATCTTGCGGGGGAATGGGCAGTCAATGGCCCAAAAAACAATGATCAATTATCTAGGGCCGTCAAACAATCTGCCTGGTCAGGTTGGTGGAATGCCCTCAATGAGCAGGACCTTCTTGAATTATTCAAAAGTTCAGCAGCAACTGCCGATGAGACCAATCAAACCAACAAGATTTTCAGGACAATGGACTTCGAAGTTATTAAAAGGCACATTGAAGGTAAAGATTTCAAAAGCAATCAGGCCCTGAATTATTTTTTCCTTAACCGAATCTCGTTTGATCCTAAGATGGCCAAGTTATTTGAATCAAATTTACTTTCACTGAAACAAAGATCATCAGTGAATCAATCCACAAGTTCATTACTTAGGTTGATTTCTCTCGTGAAACCAACAAACGCCATGGAGGTATTGCTGGCTTACTCCCCATTTTGCCCTGATGACTCGACCTTTGAATTGGTGGGGGAATGCATGGCTAATCTTGTTGTTGAACAATCGAATTCACAAAAGACGCTCATGAATGGGGCTGATTCTATCATCGATGAAACCAGGGCTCTTGCAGGAAAAACATTGGTCAAAGTTTCCACAAATGAGGCCCAACAAAAATGTGAGCTTTTACTTTCAGACCCCTCATCAAGAGTTCGTTTTGAAACTGCAAAAGCAATGGTGAAAAACCAAAATAAAAAAGGCATTCCGGCGTTAATCGACTTGATTAGCGTTTTGCCCCCCGAAAAAAATGACATGATAGACCAGCTTCTACGCGCTATCGCAAAAGAAAAATCACCTGAAAGTAAAAATGATATCAAGGCCGATTCAGAGGCATGGAAAAATTGGTGGCAGAAGGAAGGAACCAACCTGGTGCTTTCCCCATCACTAAACAGCCCGGAAATGATGCGCAATTTCCTCGTGGTGGAATCTTTCAACCAGGAAAAAAAATCTGGCAGGGTTTTTCTTGTGTCTCCCTCGGGAAGAATCCTCTGGGAAATCGCTAGTCTTTCAAATCCAACAGATGCTTTGCTGCTACCCAACAACAAAATACTGGTTACAGAACAGGGCGCCAACAGAGTCACTGAAAGGGACACCAAAGGAAATATCTCTTGGGAAAAATCAGCACCTAATCCTTTTTGTTGCCAGCGCCTGGCTAATGGTAATTTCCTTATCGCATCCAGAAACAAAATCAGCGAGGTTGAAAAAAATGGAAATGAAATATTTAACTTCCAAATCCCCAACGAGACAATCCTTGCTGCCGCCAAAACCCGGGGCAATGATTTTGCTTTGCTTACCTATAATGGAACTTTTTTAAGGGTGGACTCCAAAGGCAGCGAAATCTCAAGAACCCGGATTCCATTCCCAACAAATTTCGGAATCAACGGCGGGGCAATCACTCAAAACGACAGGGTCCTGGTAAGCATACCGACCGTTAACAAAATAATGGAATTTGACTTCAACGGCCAACCAACATGGGAAGCGACTGTCACCACGCCTGGAATTCCAGCAAAACTTCCAAATGGCAATGTTGTTGCGCCCAGCCTTAATGGATCAAAATTTGTTGAAATCCGAATGGATGGAAAGATAATATTCGAAAGTGCACAAAACCCTTTTCGCACAATCAAAGTAGGCAAGGCCCCATGAAAAAATTAAATAATTATCCTCAAAATTCAAAGGGATTAACCAGCATAAATATTGCGATGACCCTGTCATTGGTTTTAATAACCTGCTCTTCTTCGATATTTGCCCAATCGAATGACGACATGTTGGAAGTTGATTTGGCATTTCTTTCAAAATCAGGATTTTCCTTGAAACCGGAAGATTTGAAAAACTGGCTTTCCCGAAAGTCCAAAGGATCGTTTACCGAATCAGAAATCGCAAAAGCACTTGATGATATAAAATCCCCCACCATTGAGACAAGAACCCGTGGAATAATGACCATAACATCGATGGGTCCCACGGGAAAACCCGCCCTGAGAAACCTCGAAAACTCATCCGAGGGGTTGATCAAGGCTCTGGCAAAAAATTGCCTTGATATTATGAACTCGCCCTCCAGCAGAACGGAAACTGCTGTGATTAGGGTCTTAGCATCCAACTCTCCTGACCTTGCCATTCAGGGAATCCTTGAAATTTCCCCAATAATTGATGATGAAATCGCACTTGATTTCGCGAGAAAAACGCTCTTTGAGCTTACTTGGGCAAAATCATCCCCTAATCAACTTATTCTAGAAGCCCTCGACTCTCCCTCAAAAACGCAAAGACTTCTCGCTTGGGAAATGCTCATCCCCGCTCAAAAACTTCTTGCCAGGGATCTATTCCAATCCCGTATCAAGGATGAATCACCGGAAGTTCGATTTTTGATCGCTTCCACCCTTGCGCGCAATTTAAATGCTTTGGGATTCGAAACACTGATCGAACTGACCGCGGTTCTAAGTGATAGCAAGGCACAGGAAGCTGAAGATGTTTTGCTTGATATTGTGGGTGATCTCGCGCCTCAGGATATCATGAAAAACAAAAACACTCCCAAGAACAACTCCGTGATCTGGAAAAAGTGGTGGAGTGAGCTGAACGGGGAAAATCTTCTCCTTCAATTCACAAAAAAAATCCCCAACCAAGAGGACCAAAAAAAAATCAAGGATTTAATCCGCGAACTGGGGGATGATAAATTTGAAGTCCGGGAAAAAGCATCATCAAAGATCAAAGGCTTGGGTGACCTTGTCGTCCCAACTCTCAGATCATTGACAAACTCCACCGATGTTGAAATCAAAGGCAGGGCGAAAGCCCTTCTCGAGGAAATGGGAGAATCCAAATCCAAGCCAGTTTCTTCCTCACTTGTCAAAATACTCGCCCTTAAAAACACAAAAGGCTTTCTTGGCGCGTTGCTTGCTTACCTCCCGGTTGCTGAATCTGATGAACAATTCAGTGATTTCCTAGAATCCGCTATTCTATATGCGAGAAAGCAACCCACCGCATCTCCGGAAGCATTGGAACTTCTTGATTCTGAAAACCACAGAGTGAAACTTGCCTCAGCGTTGCTTCTACTGCCTTTTGATGATTCCAACTCAAAGGAATCAATCAAAAAGATACTCGGCGAAAAAAACCCCTGGATTCAAAGCCGTTTGGCCATGGCAATGGTGGGATTAGCGGACAAAAGTGCGATGCCTGTATTAATCCAGTCCTTGGCTGACTTGACTCAGGAACAAGCATCTGAAGCCGATGCCTTTTTATTCGAAATCGCTGGAACAAATCTTCCCTCAGATTTACCCTCATCCCCCTCGGACCGTAAAAAAACCAAGGACGCATGGCTGAATTGGTGGAACAAAAATGCTGACAAAATATCACTTGCGAAATGCCTCATGGGCAACCTGCAAACCATCTCAAACGGAAATATCATCATCTCCAGCCTGGCTAACAATCAGGTTTTTGAACTGGATCGAAATGGAAAATCCCGTTGGACAATCAGCGGACTCTCAGGCCCCATGGATGCACAATCGCTTCCAAACGGCCGGATCCTGATCACAGAACATCACAACATGAAAATAACGGAGCGCAACACCAGGGGGGAAATACTTTGGACAAAAACAGTCACCTCCAACCCTCTAAGCTCCACAAGGCTTAAAAGTGGACTTACATCGATCACTTGCAGAAACATGATCCTTGAGGTTGACAGGACTGGCAAGGAACTACTTAATATTCCCAGGCCCCAAAGCGACATCATGAGCGCTGAAAGGCTTAGGGATGGCACATATCTAGTTGCAACCAATCAAATGACATTATTGAAGATTGATCGTTCAGGGAAGGAATCCAATATCATCCGGCTTCCGCTGGGTGTTGCCAGCCATGCAAATGACATCCTTCAGGATGGAACCACCATTCTTCCACTTACATGGCACAACAAACTCCAGGAAATGGATCCATCTGGAAAAGTAATTTTGGACATTACTGTGACCCAGCCTACAGCGGCGGTGAAATTACCGAATAAAAATATTCTTGTTGCAACTCAGACCAATCCACCCAAATTGATCGAATTGGATCGGTCTGGGAAACAGGTTTCTGAAAGACAAGCTCTTCACCCTGTGTTCAGGATCAGAACCCGATAGTCATGCCTAGCCAGGAGGCTTTAAAATGCCAGTACGACAAATTGGAGCTTTGATTCTAGCAGCGCTGTTCCCCTTCGTGTTGGATAACACAGCAGAAGATGAAAAGGCTCTTTCCGATGCTGGTTTAAAATCAGACGGGACCTCATTGATTCAATTTCTCTCCAGGCGATCAGAAGACAAAATCGACCCAGCACAAATCAAGGCCCTCATAACCAAACTAGGTGATGACAACTTCACAATCCGGGAACAAGCCTCCGCAAGCTTGAACGCGATTGGAATCGCCGCCCTTGCGGATTTAAAAACCGCCTCGTCCAACCCTGATGTTGAAATTTCCCGAAGGTCAAAGGATTGCATCCAAAAAATCGAAGATGGTTCACGAAAACTTGTAGTTTCAGCCACCATCCGGTTACTTGGTAAAAAAAAACCTGAAGGGGCACTTCAGGCATTGATCAACTATTCGCAATACTCTGAAATCGACCAAACTTGGGAAGATTTAGTGCAAGCTCTTGCGTCCACCGGTTCCAATAACGGAACGCCCTCAAAATCCCTCATTGATTCGATCCAAGTTAAAAATCCCGTAGTAAAGACGGCATGCGCGGAAGCGCTGGCAAATATAAACCCGGAATTATTCAAAAAAGAAGCCCTTCATCTGCTTGATGCAACTGAACCACGGGTGCGATACAAATCCGCTTTATCCTTCGCAAAATTAGGCGACAAAAGATCGATTGATCCGCTTGTCAAAAGCATTGGTTCAGTGAGCCAGTGGGAATCATCCCTGCTGGACCACCTGCTGCGAAAACTTTTCCCAAGTGCGAATATCCCCAAAGGTGTTAATCAATTGGAACTGCAAAAAGAATGGGAAAAAGCTTCAAAAGACACATCCAAAATCATGGAGAACGCACTGGCTAACGATGCCAGAAATTTTGGAAAAACCCTTGTGGTATTGTTGGATGCTGGCAAGGTTCTCATGCTGGATTCCAACAACAACACTTTATGGAAAATCGATAATCTACAGTTTCCCCTTGATGCCCAGATTCTTCCTGAAGACAGGGTTTTGGTTGCGGAACACCAAGGCAACAAAGTCACGGAACGGAACAAGAATGGCGAAATTCTTTGGGAGAAAAAGATTGAAGGTCCTCTTGCTGCGCAAAAACTTGAGGATGGAACCATTTTTATAGCAACCAAGTCAAATGTGGTTGTATTGGATGCCAAGGGTAAAGAAATTTCAGAGTTCACCCCACCCAACAACGAACCAATCATGAAGGCTAATATTGCAAATAATGGCGATCTTTGCCTAGTCTTAGGAACTCTTCAGGGAAATGCGAAATTCATACGCTTGGACAAAAACAAAAAACAAACAACTTCCTATGACATTGATGTCAGGACTTCAGGAGGAAAAGTCGACATACTGCCGAATGGTAACTCATTGATCACCGAGGTTTACGGAAATCGAGTCACGGAATTCAACAATGAAGGAAAGGAAGTCTGGAATTTTGAGTGCGAGCAACCCGTTGCCGCTGTGAGATTGCCCAACGGAAACACCCTTATAACTTCCATGACTCAAATGAAAGCTTTGGAAATTGACCCTAAAGGCAAAGAAATCTGGTCCTACAAATCCAACACCAGGGTTACCAGGGCTTTCAGGCCATGACAAAGAGATTTCCGCAAGTTTTTATTCTTCTCTTTTTATCATATTCACTTGCCCATGCTGCTTGGCCAGAAGACGAGGTGAATTATTGGGATGATATGATCCTCAAAAAAGCTGGTATCTCCTTGGCACCAAATGAAATTCAAAAGTGGCTCAGAACTAGAATTCCAAACCTTTCAACTGAATCTAATGCCGCAAAATGGGTCCTTGAACTGGGAAATGAAAATTTTGAAATCCGGGAGCAAGCTTCAAAGGAACTTTTAAAATTAAACAACCTGGCGATATTTGAATTAAAAAAAGCTTTGAAAAGCAACGATGTCGAAGTGGTTAAAAGGGCAAGTGACTGCCTTGAAAAAATCTCCCCGAACGAATCCACGGCACTAAAATGCGCTGTGATTCGACTTTTGGGGAAATCAGATCCCAGATTGGTTTTTGAATACTTCAGTAAGATCGCTGAAACACCTGAACTTGACCTTATGACTTCGGAGGCGATACTCGACGCCTTTAATTCCTCAATAAAGACCAACACATCCTTGGTTAAACTACTGGAGGATTTTCCAGGCCCTAAAAACCCCAACGCCAGAATAATCATCGCAAGGACGCTCGCCAAAGGTAACCCAAAGGGACCTGCATTCAAAAAGCTTGCTGAAAATGATGCTCCCATAATCAGGGCTAATGCTGCTTTGGCACTTCTTCAGGAAAAAGACAAAAACGCCGTGGGATTATTGATTAGTTTACTTTCCGAATTGAAAACAAACCAAATGGCTCCAATCGCCTGTATGCTTAACGAACTAATCGAAGACAAGAATTCCGAGATGGAAATTAAAAAGAAAAACCCATCCTCAATCGCGATTAAAAATTCTCTCCAAGAGGCATGGAACAAGAAAAACAATCATCTGGAATTAAGCAGATATTCACCTGTTCAACTAATGCCCCGCCGAATCCTTGTCTCACTTGCCGAGGTAAATCTTAGCGGGAAAATCTGTTCCCTTAATCCTGACGGTTCTATTTCTGAGATTTTTCGCTGTCCTTCCTACGCATCCCATGCACATGCCATCAATCATTCATTAATACTTTTGATAGAAAAATCACGAGGCCAACTGGTTGTCAATAATGCGGGTGAAACACTTGAACGAAATTCCCCGCTTATCTCTGTCTTGGCAATCAACATTGATGAAACCGGCAAAAGGCAAATCCTTAATCGGCAAAATTTAACGGTGATGGATCACACCAACAAAGTCCTACAGAATATTGAATTCAAAAACGATTGCCTTACTGGAACACGCCTGACTAATGGAGACTATGCTGTCATTTTCAAGGATAATTCACTGGTGATTCTTAATGGAAAAGATCTGAATAAGGTTAAAACTACTTTTTCGCTGGGGCCCAAGGAATCAGCGCGTACAATTCTTGGGCATCAGATTGAGGTAACAAAATCGGGCTCTTTGTTGGTCCCCGAACAAAGTGGAAAATTTATCAAGGAATATGACCAGACAGGCAAATTGCTTAAAACCATTAACTCAAACATTAACACAGTTGGCTCAACAATTTATGGCCAAACTTTTATTATCAACACGAATGGTAATTATCTAATGGGAACCAGTCGCGGACAAACTATAATTGAATTAAATTCGGATGGAATGGAAATTAGAAACTGGGATTTGAATTCGAAATTATACCGTATTTTCAGTCAACCTTTGGGCATTATTTGGGCAAGCTGACCATTTTATCGAAACTTGGGGCTTGATTTCTTCCACGAAAATACCATACTTAAAATTAGATTTGCTGGAGTGGTGGAATTGGCAGACACACCATCTTGAGGGGGTGGCGCCCGTAAGGGCATGTGGGTTCAAGTCCCACCTTCAGCACTAGTTTTCATACAGTTAAGCTCAATCACCCTCGCAATTTGTCCATTCACCTTTCAGGTACTCCATATGATTCGTCATTACATCGAGTATTTATACATTATTTTTTTACTTGGGTTTATAACAAATGACTTCTCCCAGGCTCAGGAAAACCGCCAACCAGATGTCATTTATGGAAGAAAATATGGCCTGGCGCTGACCATGGATGTATTTAAGCCGACAACAAAACCAAACAAAGCTGCCGTAATAATGGTTGTAAGTGGTGGGTGGTTTTCGAATCATGAAGCGATAAATCCACGCTCAACCATTCCATTTACCAGTCGTGGCTATCATGTATTTGCAGTGGTTCATGGCAGTCAACCAAAATTCACCATTCCTGAAGCAATTGAGGACCTTCATCGTGCCACCCGATTCATAAGGTCCAAGGCAAAAGAATATGACATCAACCCAGAAAAAATTGGGATTTCGGGTGGTTCCGCCGGGGGGCATCTTTCCTTGATGATGGGGGTTTCAGGAAAAAAAGGTGAATCAAACAAAGATCCAGTGATGGCATTTGCAAGTGGGGCAAATGCGGTCGCTTGCTTTTTCCCCCCAACGGATTTTCTAAATTGGGGTGAGGAAGGCAAAGAGCAATTGGGAAGAGGTCCACAGGCGATCCCAAACATCGTGGCCCCATTCGATTTTGTGATTTTCAATCAGCAAAAAAAGCAATTCGAACCGGTTGAAGACCCCATAGAGAGAAGAAAAATAGGTGTAGCCATATCCCCTATAAGCCATGTAAGCAAGGAATCGGCCCCATCATTGATAATTCACGGTGACCAAGACAAACTTGTATCCATCCAGCAAGCCGAATCATTTGTGAAAAAAATGAAAGAGGCGGGCGCTATCGCAGAATTGGACACTCGAAAAGGCGCGGCTCATGGCTGGGCAAACATGGACAAGGACCTCGAAAAATTCGCTGACTGGTTTGACTTGCATCTTTTAAAAAAAACGAAGTGATGACATCAAGGGCCATCACTTCGTTTAATTGAAAATCATGATTGATCCTAACCTACAAATACACCGCCAGTGAACAATGGATCATAGGCATAGAAATTATACAACTGGCCTTTCTGGTATCTGAACACTTTGACTTCTGGGCCACCGTTGGTGTAAGGGGCTGTAACAATTTCAGCAAGACCATTGTTATCGATATCAGCCATCACAACGGATAATCCACCCGAAAAATTAATATCATAAGCAAAGAAGGTGTCTATCAAGCTGGTGCCGGAGCCATTGAAGACTTTCACATGGGGGCCACCGCCTGGCCCTGCTGCAACCACAATATCACTTACGATATCACCATTGTAATCACCCGCACCTACAAAAACTCCTTGGTTGATTCCCGGATCAAAAGCAAAGAAGCTTGCCAGCACAACTTGGGAACCCTGAGAAAGCTGGAAGCCACTGACAGCAAGGACATGCGGTCCACCACCAGGGCCGGCACCAACCACGACATCTGAATAGCCATCGCCATTCACATCGCCTGAAGCCACACTGATACCACCTGTAAAGGTTGGGTTGTAAGCAAAGAAACTTGCGATGTTGGAATAATTCTGCCCGCTAAACACTTGAACATGGGGGCCGCCACCCTGCCCTGCACCGGTTATGATATCTGCGTAGCCATCACCGTTCACATCGCCGACCGCCACAAAAATACCATCGTTAAATAACGGGCTGTAAGCATAAAAACTATGGATGAGCTGCAAGCTGCTTCCATCATAAACATTGACTTGGGGGCCACCACCTGGGCCTGCAGCAACCACCACATCAGCAATACTATCACCATTCACATCGCCCGATGCCACTCTCACACCACCCCTGAATGATGGGGCAAACGCGAAGAAGTTAGTCTCTTGCTGGGTCAACAGATTATAGACATTAACCTGTGGTCCACCACCGACATTTGTTCCAGTGACCACAAGGTTACTGGTTGCGGTAACAGCCTGATAAATCGTTGCTGTTGAGGAAGAAAAATACCGGGTGATGGAACCATTGGGAGATCCCAGATAGTTAGCTGTAATAGTATGACGACCACCCGTCAGGGAATTAGTGGAATAAGTTGCAGTATTATTGGAAACGGCAACAGGCGAACCTAATGCCACCCCGTTATCAAAAAACTGCACCAATCCGATCGTAGGCTCAGATGGAACAATAGTGTTGGTGACCGTAGCTGTAAATGTAACCGCATCTAATCTGTCAGCAGGATTTCTTGAAGAAACCAAACCAAGTGAGGTCACCGCAGTGGTTAAAATTTGCTGGGTGAATATTGGAGAAAATGCGCTGCCATTAACATTACTATCGCCAAGATATAATGCATCGATTTGATGGAAACCAGTAGTGCTTATGGAAGTAACCAAAGTGGCCGTTGTGGCACCCGTTGCTGGATTAGTCACAGTGGAACTTATGGTTTGCAATGGTTGAATCACACCGTCTATGCGGAACAAAACCTGGCCAGTAGCGGAACCACCCGGATATTGCGGGGTAACAGTAGCAGTCACGGTCAATGGCAGATCAGTGCCATAAATTTGGCTGTTTGTTGTCACCAAAACGGATGAATTGGATTTGTTCACGCTTTGGGCAATGATATTTGAATTACTCGAACCAAAAATGCCCTGGTCCACAAAACTTGAGGTGATCACATGCGGGGAACCGTTGACTGTCAAATTGGAGATGGTGAAATTTGCAACTCCGTTTACAACAGGCGCCTGGCCAATCGAAATGCCCTGGTCAAAAAAAGTAACCAAACCACTTGTGACAGTGCCGGTTGCGGCAGTTATAGTTGATGTAAATGTGACAGACTCCCCATATTGGGTCAGATTATCAACATCACTTGAGGTCAAGACATTGGTGGTTAACACCCCCACACAAGTCAATGTCACATCATTACCAGTACCACCTACATAAGAAACACGGTAAGAAATACTATTTCCCGAGGTATCGGTCCTGGTAATCAAGGCACCTTCAGCCAGACCATTAAAGTTGCCTATTACTGAATCAGTACCATCATTATTTATTATGGTGTAAGTTGTACCTCGGACGGTGGGAGCAAAATTCAGGTTAACATTAAGAACAGGTCGGCCAACAAGGTTTACAGTTCCATTCACAACAACCTGATCATAAGCTGTACCCGGAACAGCGCCACCGGAATTCAAGTCAAAGGAAAACACACCCACGGAGCTTTGCGCGCTAATACCTGATGTGGTCAAGACTGCGACGTTGGAACCTTGGGTTCCCGGAGTTACCGTGCCGTTCTGGCCTGCAATCATGTTTAATACACCGATTCGCCCATTTCCTTGCAGCGTACCACTGGTATTTACAAACACGGGAACATTATCCTGCCCTAGCTGATAGACTGTTCCAGCACCAACCACGGTGCTTGCCTGATTATTACCGTTACCTGAAATAATCAAAGTGCCTGCGCCAGTTTTCTGAAGAGTGGAAGATCCCCCATTAATTTTACCTGATAGGTTGAGTGTGCCGGTA
>SYCV01000038.1 GCA_005786805.1 Planctomycetia bacterium
CCGTTGTTTGATTCGATTGGGTGCCGCAAGGCATTCCGGTTGTATTTCCCTGTATTTTCTGTGCTTTCGGACATACCAAGGCTTGATACCTTCATGCCTCATGATCCTCAGAACTGCATTCTGGCCCACTCGCAAACCTTCCTTGTGCAAGCTTTTGTAAACTCTGCGATAGCCATATACCTTTTTGAATTGAACATGAATTTCACGGATTTTAATCGCAAGAATATGCCTTCTAAGACTTGACCTTGATGGCTTTCGGCTTTTCCATCGGTAATATCCTGATGTGCTTACATTCAATGCTGAACACATCAACCGCGTTGGCCATACCCTCTGGTACTCCAGAACAAATTGATATCGCCTCACATTGGTCGAGCGAACAATACCGTCGCTTTTTTTAAAATCTCTCGCTCCGCCAACAACCTGCGGTTTTCCTGGCGTAACCTGGCTATCTCTGCATCCTTGTCTGACATCCTGCCATTCCCCGGAAACGCCTGAAGCTTTCCTTCCTTGTATTCTTTACGCCACCTCCCCAGCATTCCTTCGTTTATTCCTAATGCCTCCGAGGCCTCGCGCGTTGTCATACCTTTTTGCTCGATCATCTGGATCGCACCAATCTTGTATTCACGGCTATAGGTCTTACGCTTCGACATGGTTTATCCCCTCGTATGTTTTGTCCTTTTCGTCCTGTTACTACCTTAACATACTGTGGACTTTTTTGGTGGCAGGCCAATTCAGTATCCTTGGTTTTTTGGAAGAATCCAAATCACCAGGCTTTCTTCCTTTGACATCGCTTGCATTTGACTCCAATCTTGCCTGGGCTTTAAACCAAAGCTCATCACTGACAACGCGAAAGTTTTCAAACTGAATCTGTTTAAGTGGCTTTTTGCGTAAAACTTGGGTGCTATAATCCTTTTTCGAATTCCAGAAACTTTGCTTTTTCCCATAGCACCATAGGCCAGCATAACGTTGGTTTCGCAAAATATTTGCCACCCTTCCCGCGCTCCACCCTGCACCTTCACTCCACTTCGGAAAATTTGTATTCAGTTGCCTTGCGATTTCTTTCATGGGCAATTCTTCAACTGCGAACCAGTGAAAAATCTTCCTCACGATTTCTGAGTCTTCAGGATGAATTGCAATACGATTTTTCGGTGTGCCTTTTTTGGTTTTCAAGTGCGGGTCAGGTATGCCTTGATAACCAAAGGTGATAGCTCCTGTTACCAATCCCCCTTCAAACATTCGTTCTTGAGCGGCACTGATCTGGCCTGTGTTCGTCGTCACGGTCATCTCATCGAACACCGCATAAAAACTTAGCTTGGCCCGCCAACTGTTTTCATCTGCGGTGTCGATGGTCTGGTTAGTAAAGACACAACGAATTCCCTGCCCAACGCATTCCTCTTCCACCAGGGTTAAAGCCTTATAGGTTTTGCGCGCCAGCCGACTTGTTGAAAACACCAGTAAGACATGAATTGCTTTTGTCTGCAGTAACACCTTGATTTGATTAATCCCAGGCCGATTGGATTTTGAACCTCGGGTTGCAATGTCATAGTGAATGTTCTCAAGAGGCACATAAATCTTTTCCCTAAGCGCGAACTCCAGGCACTTTCTCACTTGGTCCGATGCGGAGTCCTGGTCCTTGGTGCTGAATCGGGCATACACAGCACCAATGGTTGGCCATCGTTCTAGGGGAACCCGATCCAGATACAATTGGTAAGTTTCCTGGACCTCTTTTTCAGTCCGGGCTTGAAGTTCCTGAATGATCTGCTGACGCTTGCTTAACGGTTTTTTGGAACTATTATTACCTGAGGGAAATATTGGAACTATACTTGCGAACAATAGTATCCATGGGAACGGATTTTGCCCCTTTTCTTGAGATGGAAATTTGTCCCTAATTTGTCCCTGTTTAGGGTCAAAACAACCATTTTTAACGATTGACGACCACCAACAACAAACAGAACTCAAACTACTGCCAAATATAGACTTATGTCGTAAATATAAGGGCTTCAAAGACTTGCAAAAAGGGGGGTTGTATAATCCCGCCCTCTCCGCTCTTCCAGAAACACCAAACAGCCTTAACCCTAAATTTTAAAACACTTTATGTTTATGACTTTAGTTGGACAATCTTGAAAATACAGTTATTTGTCGGATTTTTTTATCGGATTTTGCATGATTTTATCGGATTTTGAATCATAAATCCCCCCCAATCGTTTAAACTTAATCATACTTTTATCTTTAATTGGGGTGTTTAGTATGAAGCAATTATCATGGTGCAAAAGAGCCAACCAATACTACAGAGAAATCGGGAAACGGGAAAATCAAAGTCCACCAAGGTTTTACCTTGGATCGGATGAAGCGACAGCGTTTGGACGATGCCTCATGTTGGAGAAAATGTGGAAAGCGATAGTCAAACGATTTGAGGAAACGGATCAATCACAAGGATATCCTGCCTGGGACGAAAGCACATACCAGATAGGAAAAGCAATCTCCAAAGGCAACCCTTCAGTAACTCTTAGCACCCCAGAATTTACAACTCATATCGAATTGGCGAAATGGTTTGCAGGACTAACAAAAAGGTTTTCATCAATAATCCATATCGAAATTGACAACCCTCAAATACTTGCAGAAGCTAACACAAAAATAACCGAGAGGCTGTCTGGTATCATCGATAGTTCAAGATCAAAAATTGTCCAGGCAAGTGAACTAATGCCAATTTATGGAGGCAAAACAACAATACCATTAAAAGAATCCTTGTTTGATGCGATAAATATGTTCATAGACCACATAAAAACCACGAACACCGGACCTGATCAGAAAACTCCAACTTTGTCAGCTTTCGAGGATGCCAAGCGGGGAAAAAGGATAATCGATCACACTGAAAACTGTTCTTTATCAAATTTCAACAACCAAAAGATCTATTCAATTTTCGAATACTGGGCTAATCGACCAAATTCAAAAAGTGAAAAAAAACCTGACACAATATTGGCTCACTCGACATGCAGGAACACATTGATTTTTTTCAAAAAGTTCATCAAGTGGCTCAACAAAACGCCCACCATCGACTGGAAGAAGCCCTCGGACCTTGAGTTAACTTCTCCACAAGTCAAGTTTTTCCGTGAATTAGACCAAAAACTGTTGGTTTTTTATAAAAAGGATGAGCTCCGGACTATATGGGAGTACGCCACATTATTCGAAAGGAAACTGGTTTTAGCAGCATTAACATGCGGCTTTAGCGCAGCTTGCATCGGAAAACTTAAATGGGAGGAAGTTGGCAAGAAAAAAATAAAGGGCGTGCGACCTAAGACAGGAGTTTATGGCGAATTTTGGCTTTCTGACACCATGCTGGAAGCCATGGGTGCTCGTAAAAACGAAGGATATGTCTTTACCTCAAAAAAGGGCTTTTGCCTTGTAGGGATTACCAAAGGAGGAAATAGAAAAGCTGACATCCCAAATGCATGGAACAGATTGATCAAACGAATCCAAAAAGACAATCCAGAATTTAAGTTTCTTCCCTTTCACTGCCTCAGAAAAACAGGCGCAAACTTAATTCGAAAAATAGC
The DNA here is from genome assembly GCA_005786805.1 of Planctomycetia bacterium. Lineage (GTDB taxonomy): Bacteria > Planctomycetota > Planctomycetia > Gemmatales > Gemmataceae > UBA969. Next base: position 3,555 of record SYCV01000038.1, read on the forward strand.
AGATGGGGAAACTTCAAAAGTTTTTCTCAGGCAAGGAAAGCCTGTCCCCAATGGCGATCAGCTTGAATTCTATACTACACCTGCTTTCAAGAAAGTTTTCACCGCTCAAAAAAGGCTTTGGCGAAGGTACTTTTCCAAAATATTCACAAACCTTTATGAGGTTAAAGTGTCAAGGAAACTTACAAATGCGCAAATCGCACAAATTAAAAGCCAGAAAAAATGCGGTATAAAAACAGCATTTATAGCAAAACAATTCAA
>SYCV01000243.1 GCA_005786805.1 Planctomycetia bacterium
AGGATCAAAAAAATTCAAGTCCCTTCGGCAGGCTCAGGGACCTGAGGAAAAAGGATGTGGACTTGGTGGATTAGTTTTAAGACCACCCACTGCGCTGGGTGGGGCTCTTTTTTAAGTAACATGAAAAAACAATCTCGCTCCATAACCTGAAATGATTCTGCAATCCTCCGAAAAAAAGTCCCTGGAGAAATGACAACTTTCTTTTTCATCTCCGCTTTTCTTGATGGCTAATTTGATCAATCCAATGTAATCTTCTTTTATCTTACCTGCCTTTTGAAGGAGTTTCGCATGCGTTATTATTCCCTTATTTTGCTTTCCGCTTTGGTCTTTGTAACCTCCAACCATGCTGAATCCAACTGGACTCACTGGCGAGGCCCGGATTTCCAGGGAAATAGTGATGACACACGGGTTCCGCTCCAATGGGATGAAAAACAAAACATCCTCTGGAAATCCCCCCTGCCCGGGAACGGCAACTCATCCCCCATCATCCACAACAACAAGATTTTCCTTACTACTTCCAATGACGATGGGTCCGAAAGAATGGTGGTATGCGTAGATGCCAAATCAGGAAAAAAACTATGGGAGAAAATTGCCTCCAAGTCTGAACCCGCGGGTAAAACACATCAATGGAACGGGTTTGCATCCGCATCCTGCACCACCGATGGCGAACGCGTTTATGCTTTCTTCGGCACGCCTGGTCTTTTTTGCTACTCCATCGATGGAAATCTTCTCTGGAAGAAATCCTTCGGTGTCTTTACCAGCGAGGCTGGCTGGGGCACCGCTGCGTCACCATTCCTATTCGAAGACCTTGTGATTCAAAATTGCGACAATGATGGCGACAAAGGCCCGCTTCCCGCGGGAGCACAGGCAGGTGCAAAACCCGCCCCCATAAGCCTGGTCGCCCTTGATAAGAAAACTGGCGAAGTAAAATGGGAGACAAAGCGGGTTCTGGGCAGGGGATTCAGCACACCCCTGATGCTTAAAGTCGCAGCAGGCAGACAGGATCTTGTTCTTAATGGCCCCAACAGGGTCGCAGGGTATGACCCCAAAACTGGCAAGGAATTATGGCGCTGCGATCGGACTGACGCCAAGGACCAGGCCAGGTTCGGTGAACCCATGCCTGTTTCTGATGGGCAGCTAATCTTCATCCTTTCAGGAAGGCCGGGCCCCTGCCAGGCCCTGCGTCTGCCTGGTGAGGGTGATGTGACCAAAAGCCATGTCGCATGGCAGCAGGAACGAAAAAAACACAGGGATGTTTCCTCACCCGTGCTATTCAACAACATTATCTACCAACCCGATTCCAAGGGTATGCTTACCGCGATAAACCTCAACACAGGCAAGGAGATCTATGATGTCCGACTGGGAAATGGCAAGAACAAGGCACTTGGTTCCCCCATTATCGTGAGGGGCAAATTAGTTTTCCTGATGGATGATGGTGAAACCGTGGTGGTTGATCCCGGCCTTGATTTCAAAGTGCTTTATCGAAATGTGCTTGGTAATGGCACAGCCCTTGATTTTGGTTCATCCCCCACGGTTTCAGATGGCAGGCTTTTCATCCGCAGCCAGAAGTTTCTTTACTGCATAGGCGAAAAATAACCATGCTGACCCCGGTATTGCTTTGTCTTCTTTCCACAGGTGTCGATCCCGCGCCAAAGCTTCGTTATCCGGACAAGCAAAATCTCCTTGTGGTTTTCGATGCCACGGGTGATCTTAAACCAGTGAAAAATGCCCAGGACTGGAGCAGGCGCAGATCCCACATATTGGATTCAATGCAGGAAGTCATGGGGCCATTGCCCCAAAAAAAAATCCCCTTGGATGTGAAGATTCTCGAGGAGATCGCGAAGGAAAAATACACGCTTAAAAAAATCACCTTTGCCTCGGAGGAGGGCGACCGTGTTCCAGCGTATCTTCTCGTGCCATTAAAAATATCGGGAAAAGTCCCAGGCATGCTTTGCCTGCACCAAACCACTGCCATCGGCAAAGGTGAGCCCGCGGGACTTGGGGGACTGCCCAACTTGCACTATGCGCATGAACTTGCAATGCGGGGTTTTATCACCTTGGCGCCGGATTATCCGAGCTTTGGCGATTATCAGTATGATTTCAAAAAAAGCAAACACCCAAGCGGGACCATCAAGGGAATTTGGAATCATATCTGTGCCGTTGATCTTTTGTGCTCATTGGAATTCGTCGACAAGGAAAAGATAGGCGTGATAGGCCATTCACTTGGTGGCCATAACAGCCTGTTTGTCGCCGCGTTTGATGACCGCATCAAGGCTGTTGTAACCAGTTGCGGTTTCACCCGTTTTCCCCGTTATTACAACGGCAACATCAAGGGTTGGACCAGCGATCGCTACATGCCCCGCCTTTCGACAACCTACAAACTAAAGCCTGAAATAGTGCCTTTTGATTTTCCTGAAATCCTGGGGGCGATCGCTCCAAGGGGAATATTCATCAATGCGCCGCTTGAAGACGGCAATTTTGATGTGACCGGAGTCAGGGAAAGTGTTGCCGCGGCACAAGGAGTTTACAAGTTGCTTGATTCCCGCATTGGTATCCAGCCATATTATCCTGAATGCAAGCACGACTTCCCCTTCGAAATACGAAGGATAGCCTACGACTGGCTGGCCAAGGCGTTTGCAAATTAACCGGGCAACCTACCGGCTTGTCAATTCCCTGATCAAGTCATTGGCTTGGTAGATGGTGCGCAGGGATTCCAATATACCCTGGGTGTGCACCGCGATATGCCTGGCTTGTACATCGGTGTAAACGAAGTTACGGACCAAGCCATGGCGGTTACGATCGAAATTCACTCCGATCAGTTCACCTTCACGGTTCAAGACCGGGCTGCCTGAATTTCCCCCGATGGTGTCGGCGGTGCTTGCGAAGTTCAAGGGGGTCGACAAATTTAGCTTGTCCCTGTTTTTAATCCATCGTTCAGGCAAATCGAATGGCAACTTTCCCTGCATGAGATTATGTCGATCAAAAAGACTTTTGTAAGTTGTTTGAAAGGGAATCTCCTTATCATCAAGTTGGTAGCCGCGTGCAATTCCAAACGCCAACCTCAGGGTGAAAGTTGCATCCGGAGCTACATTTTTGCCAAGAGCCTTGAACCGAATGCGGGCGATATCGGAATAAGCCTGCCTTTCGGGTTCCTCAACCTCCTCCTCATGGCGCTGGCGTAGCTCCCGTGATTTTGCATCAATGGCTCGGGCAAGCACAATGAGAGGATCATTGGATGCCAAAACTGCCTGCTTGCCACCATCCACCAATTTTCTGCGTTCATCCGGATTGAAAAGCTTGGATCCATTGACAAGGGAAGCCGCGCGATTGGAAGGTGGCTCATCAGCAAGGGCGATTTTAACAAGCGGATGGGCGCCACCAAGTTTTTCCGCCATGAATGAAAGCGATGTGGCGAGCTTTGCCTGCTCAAGGCTTGAATGGATGGGTGCTGGGGAATAAAGTTGGAACTTCAGGGAATCAAGATTCGAATCACGGTACTCCCTAAGCCTTTTGCCACTGGGCAGGGGAAGTTCATCCGCCATGCGCACGATATGCCGGGCAATGGTGAAGAGTTCTGAAAAGAAGGCATCCCCCCTCTCGAACAACAAATAATCCGTTTCAAACAGGGCGAGTTTTTTCTGGACATCGGCGATGGATTTCCATGGGGAATCCTTTTCAGGTTCCTGCTCCGCAGCCTTTAGAATATTGTTTTCCTGGAGGCTTTTGGCCTGGATTATGGATGGGTTCAACAACCCGTTGTACTGGCCGGTAAAAGCTTTCCTGGCATTGGCAACACGATGCAGGTCGGTGGTTGCGATCGCGGAATTCGCGGGGGAACTCGCACTGAACTGGATCAACGCGGCCTCGTAGGTTCGAAGCCTTGCAAGGCTGAAAGGGAGAAAATAATCCCGCCTGTGGATAAGCTTGGCAAGGGTCTCGAGGCGGTTGGTGGTACCCGGATGCCCGGTGACAAAAACAAGATCGCCCTCGGTGGGCCCGTTTTTGGCAAGCTTGAAGAACTTGGCGGGCTTCGCTGGCTTGCCATTCTCATAGGCGCGGAACAAACAGAAATCGAGACTATGCCTGGGGAATTCAAAGTTGTCCACATCGCCGCCAAAAGATGCTATCGCGCTTTCAGGTGCAAGGACCAGTTTCACCTCGGTATATTTCTTGTATCGATACAGATGATAAAGCCCGCCCTGATAAAGGGTCACTATGTCACTGCGCAACCCGGTACGGTCAGCGGATTCCTTCTCGATGGCAGCCATGGCCGATCTTCTGGCTGCAAAAGCTTCCGCGGGTTTCATTTCAGATGTCACCGCGGCTTTGACTTTTTCAGTCACATCCTCGATGCCTGTGAGCACATTGAGTTCAAGGTCAGGGCAAGGAAGTTCATCAGCCTGGTTTTTTGCAATGAAGCCATCACGGAGTAAATCCCGGGTTGGGGTGCTTAGCTTTTGCAAAGAATCCGCGCCGATATGATGGTTGGTGATGATCAAGCCATCAGCGGAAACAAAACCCCCTGATCCACCGTTGTTGAACCTGACCGATGAAAGGCAGGCGTTTTCAAGCCATGGATTTGTCAGGGTGAAGTTGTGCCTCTGGCTCAACAGGGCGAATGGTGGGTCATTGAAAAGCCACATTCCCTCATCAGAAAATAAACTCATGTTGGTGATGAACCCCAGTAGAAAAGCGAGTAGAAATTTATGCTTCATGGTCATTGCCATCCTTGCATGCAATAAGATCGGGAATTTCCATGTCATCATTCCCGATGCATGATAGAGTAATGAATCAATAATCCATGATAGACTAACATTTCTATCACAGGCTAAAAGGAGAAACCATGGTTCGATTATATTTGGTTGCGGCGATATTCCTGGGGTTGATCGTCTCCGTTGGGGCGGTGCAAGCTCCCGCGGAACAGAATTACAAGGTGTTCATGCCTTTTCTGATACGCGAGGCCAATGCTCCCGTATGGCTAGTGCAACTAAAACTGGGTGCTGACAAGGCATCGGGCGAGGTTATCGCATCCGCCAACCAGATGCCAAAGGCAACCTTTGAAAATGTCGTGGTGAAGGATGGCACTATCGCGTTTGATCTCAAATCCAAACAGGGGACCTTCAAGTTCGAAGGGAACCTCCCCAAGGACAAAAAAGATAAAATCCTGGGAAGCGTGATGATCCGGGATGTGGTCACACCTGCGATTTTGGAACCGACCACGCTCGCGTCACTCAGTTCTTTTGACATCAACAAGGAAACACTCGCCCGTGGTGACCAACCAGAATACGAGGTTGTCAAAGCAGCGTTAAGCCTGATGGCGGAAGCTGAGATACGCAAGACAAAAATCGAGGAAGTCCGGTCATGGGCCGACAAGGCTGTCAAATCCTCGGAAATCTACGGCCCGAAATGGAAGTCGCATATCGGCCTCGAAATCGCGGAACTCCTCGCACCCCAGAAGGATTACGCCCCGATCGCCTTGCAGTATGCAAGGCAGGCCGAACGCGCATTGAACGAGAACGATTCTGTCACAACCAAACTCAAGGTGTTGGAAATCCTGGCCGATGCCCTGGAATCTTCCGGAAAATTTGATGATGCCAAGGAGATACAGGCCAAGATGGAAAAGATGGACCAGGGAATCAAGCCGGAACCCTTCCCGGGCCGAAAATCCAAGAGTGACCGTGCCATCCTTGTGGAATTGTTCACAGGAACGGAATGTCCTCCCTGTGTGGCGGCAGACATGGCGTTTGATGCCTTGCCCAAGGCGTTCAAGTCCAGTGAGGTGGTGGTCCTGCAATATCATCTGCATATCCCCGGCCCC
>SYCV01000039.1 GCA_005786805.1 Planctomycetia bacterium
AAGAAAAAAAAGGCATGTTGAAGCTTTCAAAACAAGGGGTCGATCTTCCTACCCTGGTTCACCGCCATGATAGGCCTGCCATCGGGGGTGATAAACTCATGTTCAGGATTCATCCCCAAGGAATGGCATATAGTCGCGAAAAGATCCTCCGGACCGTAAGGATCGGAAGCTGGTTTTTCAGCCTTGGCATCACTTTTCCCCACAACAACGCCGCCTTTGATGCCGCCCCCGCCCAGAGCGACGGTGAACACCGGTCCCCAGTGGTCCCTGCCCGCGTTTTTATTGATTTTAGGGGTGCGACCAAATTCACCTGTTACCACCACAAGCGTGTCGTCAAGCATTCCACGCTCGGTTAAATCCTTGAACAGGGAGGCTATCGCCTTGTCAAAAATGGGAAGGAGATCCTGCTTTAAAGTCGTGAAATTATTATCATGAGTGTCCCAATTGCTGTGGTCGATTGTGACACATCGAACACCGGACTCGACCAATCGCCTTGCAAGCAGGCAGGATTGGCCAAGGGTGTTCCTGCCATATTCATCCCTTAATGCGTCTTTTTCCTTTTGCAATTGAAATGCGGCCTTGGTCTCCGGTGCGGTCATAAGATCAAAGGCTTTTTGCTGAAAAGTTGAGACACTTTTGGCACCTTGATTGGCTTTCATTTCCCCTGAGGCCCGGAAACGATCAAGCTTTTCAAGAATTTGCCTTCTTGATTCAAGCCTGTCAGCTCGAATTTCAAGGGGCGGAGAAAGATCAGGAACCTGGAAAGACGGCGAGTTTGGGTCACTTTCAACAACAAAAGGGGATGCTGTAGGTCCAAGATACGCAGGACCACAACTTGAGTGCATTTTAGGCACACACACATATGGAGGTACACCTTGGTTGGCAGGCGCGAGCTTAGAAATAATTGAACCAATAGAAGGCCTGTGATTATTTGGACTCAATCCACCATTAAATCCAGCCTGTGGGAAATAACCAGTAAGCATGTAATGATCGGCTGGTCCATGATCAGAATTGTTATGACGAAAAGAACGAATCAAGCTAAGTTTGTTCATCTGCCTCGCTATGGAAGGCAACTGGTCACAAATCTTAATACCCGGGACAGATGTATCGCCCTGCTTGAATTCTCCCCTATATTCAGACGGAGCATCGGGTTTCATGTCAAAAGTGTCAATGGTGCTGAGACCGCCATGCAAAAAGACATAAATTAGTGATTTCTTGGATTTGGTGGAATCCTCGCTTGCAAGAAGCCTGGGAAGGGATAGTGACTGTCCAAGAATTCCCGCTGCGCCAATTCGCAAAATATCCCGCCTGGATTTACCATCACAATATTTTTTCATTGGTGCACCATAATCCTAATGATTAAAAAGAAATTCGAGGGAATTCATCATACTCCAAGCCAGGTCTTCCAATGCCTCACGCCTGCCATTGGTGTTCTTGGTCTTTGAAATCAGCGCGATTGCAAGATCCATTTCATCCTTGCCAGGGAATCTTGAAAAATAGGAAAGGAACAAGTCCTCAATTATTTCTTTCTGACTTGAATTCGCAGCAACCAACCGAGCTATCCTTCCCTGCTCGTGGCTTAATTTCCTATGTAATTCGGGGGAATTAAACTCATGAAGGACCTGGGCAACACCTGGTTCCTTTTGCCTTTCGCAGGAACATGAGGAAAGCCTCAATGGCCGCCCGTGAACTTTAAGAAAGTAATCCTGGTATCTTGAGTCCCACAATTGAATTGCACGAGTGCCGGCAGGATAACCTTCAAACACGGCTGGAACACCAGTGGCCATGGAGATTGCATCAAACAAAACCTCTGCAGGCAATGGCTTCAGTAAAAACCGAGAATAATTCAACTCGTCAGTCTCATTTCCTTTCACAGGATTGGAGGATCTTTGGTATGCTTCCGAGGCAATGATAAGCTTTACTAGCGATTTGACATCATAATTGTTACGCACAAGGAAATCCGCAAGCTTTTCAAGAAGCTCCGGGTGGCTTGCAGGGTTTGTGTCACGAAAATCGTCAATAGGCTCAACAAGTCCATGGCCAAACAATTGCGCCCAAATCCTGTTGGAAGCGTTTTTGGCAAACCATTGGTTTTCAGGGGAAACAACCCAATCAGCAAATAACCTCCTTGCATCACCCTTGGGTTGTTGTGCGGGAACAGGCTGGCCAAGTCCATGTGCCAGCACTTTTTCCCTGTAGCGGGCATTACTGCCGGGTGAGGTATTATCCCCAAGCAAAAGTTCTTTTTTGCCAATATTTTTAGATCGCACCCCGGTGAAAAAAGATTGCATGCCAAGATAATCAGCCTGGGTCCATTTATCAAAGGGATGATGATGACATTCAGCACAGGTTATCCTCACACCTAGAAAAATCTGGGCGAAGGAACTCGAAAGCTCGCCAGGATTTTTAACCACCTTGTAAAACGAACCCTCTGGATGTTCATCCAGAAACCCGGTTGCGGTGATAATCTCATGGGCCATTTTATCGAGGGGTTTGTTTTGGCTGAAAGATTTCCTCAACCAACTGTAGTATGCATATGCCTGCTTGGCGCCCAAGGCCTGCCGGTCAACCCTGAGAATATCACTCCAAACCAAGGCGTTAAAGTCAGCGTAAGATTGCCGTCCCAGAAGATCTTCAACCAATTTTTCCCTTTTATCGGCTGCTTTATCAGAAAGAAATAATCTAACATCATCTGAAGAAGGCAAAGTCCCTGTAACATCAAGAAAAACCCTTCTACAAAACTCTTCGTCGCTGGATTTTGAAGATGCTGGTATCTTAAGCAGATCAAGTTTTTTTTGAATTAAATGATCTATCCATTCTTGTTCTGAATATTTTTTACCATCGGCAATGTCATTTCCCGCCGGGAGAACAGCCCTGAAAACCGCAGTTTTATTTCGGTAGGATACAAGAATTACTGCTTCGCCTGGTATTGAAAAAGTTGAAACAACACCTAGCGAATCGACGGAGGCTAGAGACTCGTGGTTGGAGGAGAATTTGGCATGGGCGGTGACCTCTTTACGGGTGCCATCACTTAATTTTGCAAAAACAGTAAGTCTCTGCCTGGTGTTTGGCTTCATTAATCTCACGGCAGGAAATACCTCGACCCCAACGACATCAGGCATTAATTCATTTGACTTTGGAGCCCCCGCGCCGATCCAATCAACAACAGTCTGATAATCAGGGTTGATCGCCGAAATTCTAGCACCGCCACCATGAGAAACACCACCGGACATTTTTCGAACGAACAGGCTATTAGATGGTGATTCAGTCAATAGCCTTCGACCCCTGCCTTCAAGAACTATGGAGTCGAAATCAAAATCGGGGTCTGAACCGAAGACAGATAACTTGAAACCATTCTGCCCTTCCGCTTTTCCATGGCAACCTGAGGAATTACATTGGTGCCTGGCAAGAATAGGCTCAATGTCCTGTTTAAAGTTAGGCGGTAATGATTGACTTTCAATTTTAAAATTCACGGGAACGACAAGACTCTTTCCATGAACATCAACTAACAATCTGGTGGAACCCTGCTTTTTCCCATAAATTCTTCCCTGAAAAACGGTTGCAATCTCAGTATCTTCAACGCGTAAGGTAACAGCATCCGTAACATCAGTGATAGAATTGCTACTTTTGGCTTCAACGATAATCGTGGAATAGCTTCCATAGCCTGATAAATTTATGACCTCTGGAATAGTGTAAATAACTTCATCGTTTTGAAAAGTGACCGATAACAGGACCATACAAATTAATAAAAACAAAACGCCCCCTGGGAACTTAAATAGGTGGGATGATTAAGGAAGGCTATATTATTATCGATAACACAACAAATGCATCAAGGCAACATATTTTAATCAAATATGAAGCTTGTAACATGCAATATACCCACATAATCACTAATAAAAAACACGATGATTAATTTTAATTGAGTGATTGGCAAAAATCATTGTTTTATAATTTCGAATCAAGGTGAAATAAGGTGATTTGAGGAAACTTCAAGCCCACGGTCATCAATAACAGAAATATAATAAACAATAGGTTTGCCCATCGGGATTTTGGCACTAGCATTACCTTCGGACACATTGGCTTTAACACTTTCCCACTGCCTTTTTTGCCAAGGTCCATCATTGATCGCATAATTGAGCATGGCACTTTTAACAGGGACTGAGGAAGCAAACTTAACTATGGCTTCTCCATCTTTAGTTTCCAAACCACTAAATTCAACAAGAGGAATGCCATTTTTAACATGACTATCAATGAATGCATCCACCTCCTTAAATGTCCAAATATGACCGTGTGGCATGCGGACCTTTATGGATAGCGTTTTCTTTTCCTTAACCAAATCATAGCATTTTTTATAACTGTCCAAAGGATACGCGAAATCGTTAGTACCATTGATAAACATAATGGGGCAACCAACATTTGGAAGGTATGAGGACGGATCAAAATTACGAACCCAATTTAGTCTTCTTTGGACATCCATTTTATCCAATCGACTCTCCTTCCAGACGCTGTTTTCATGCAAAAAACCACATCCATAAACTGGAACAGCAGCCTTCAACCTGTCATCCAAACCTGCGATGATACAGGTCAGGTAACCACCCCAGCTTATGCCGGTAACCACAACTTTGTTTCGATCCACCTCGGGAAATGAGGCGATCATGGAGTGGCCGCGAATCACGGCCGCAACCGCATGGTAAGTCCACATGTCTTTGATTGTGTCATTCTGAAAGTAAAGAAATTTTTCCTCATCACCCTGCCCCGGGCCACCATCAGGCAATCTGCCATTAGGTCCGTTCCCCGCAAGATCCATCGCCAAGGCACAGTATCCTCGTTTATTCCAATGTTTAACCCAATCGGGAAAAGCCTTTCCACCACCACCATGAACCAAAAGCACGGCTGGGAATGGCCCCTGCCCCTCTGGTTTTCCGTAGTAAGCAAAAACCTTGGTTGGTTTACCTTTGTAGTTTTCACCCTGATAATAAACTTCCTTGACACCATTTTTGGACTCACCCCAAACAGGCTCGATTTTTAAATTTTTAAGGTTGGATACATTCCATGGCCCGGCTGAATTGTTTGCTTCAAACCAAGAAGGAGCAAGGGCGGTCAACAATAAGAGGGAAAGTTGCAACATATTGCCTCACTGATAAGTTTTAAATCTTTAAATGAAAACAATAACGGAAAATTTTGAACCATAAAAGAAAATAGCGACAAGAAGGTTAAAGGTTGCGCTTTTGACATCTAAGTGCCATAATTGCTTGTTGTTATAAAAGCCTAATTAAACTGCGACAAACCGTATGTTCCTGACACTAAAACTTTTGGTTCTTTCATTGGTTGCTGGAGTAGAATCCCCCCAAAAAGTAACCTTTGAGGAAGATATAAGGCCTGTTTTCAAGACATACTGTCTTGATTGTCATGGAGCCACTGAAAAGCCAAAAGGCGGATTGGATTTAAGGTTAAAAAAACTATCCATTAAAGGTGGTAAATCGGGTGCATCATTCAAAGAAAATCAACCTGAACATAGTCTTTTGTTACAAAGAATCAAATCAGGCGAGATGCCCCCAGGCGAAAAAAAAGTTCCTTCTGAAAAAATCGCCCTTATTGAGCGATGGATCAAAAATGGTGCCCAAACTCTGAGACCAGAACCAGATAATATTCCTCCTGGTATTGGCATCACGGAAGAAGAGCGTAATTATTGGTTCTTTAAACCACTAGTTGAACCAAAGATCCCAGAAATCACAATTGATCAAAAAAAACTGGGCAACTTGGACGCTTTCATTTTTGAAAAACTACGACAAAAAAATCTGGGGTTCAATCCTGAAGCGGACAGAAGAACCTTGGTGCGAAGGGCTTACCTGGACCTGACTGGTTTACCACCAACAATAGAACAAGTTGAGCGGTTTGAAAAAAATGAAGCTCCAAACGCTTTCGAAACACTTGTGGATGAATTGCTGGCATCACCCGGTTATGGTGAAAGATGGGCAAGACATTGGCTAGATGTTGCTGGATACGCTGACACTGAGGGCGATTCGCCCAATGATACTCCCAGGCCACATTTATACAAATACCGTGATTATGTGATCCGTGCCCTCAATAATGACATCCCATTCAACCAGTTTATAATCGAGCAACTGGCAGGTGACGAGCTTGCCCCAAAACCATGGGATGAACTTTCCACCCAACAACGGGAACTTCTTGCTGCAACAGGATTTTTGCGATGTGGACCCGACATTACTGCCGGAAAGTCTTCAATTGCAGAAGCAGAACAGACTTTTGCGGAATCCATAAAGATCATCAGTTCAGGCCTTCTTGGTTTATCAGTGGGCTGCGCCCAATGCCATGACCACCGCTACGACCCGATCAGTCAGGTTGACTACTTCCGTTTCAGGGCGATTTTTGAACCTGCATTCAATCCATCGCAATGGCGAAAACCATCGGATAGAACAGCGGCATTGATGACAAAACCCGACAGGGAAAAAAGCGCGCAGATTGAAAAAGTGGCACTGGAACTTTCAGGCAAACTCCAGGAGGAAACAAACAGAGTCATCAAGGTTATTTTTGAAAAAGAACTGTTGAAAATCCCCGAGGAATTCCGTGAAACAGCCAAAAAAGCTTTTGAGACACCCGATGCAAAACGCTCTCCGGAACAGAAAAAACTGCTTGCGACATACCCAAAAATTAATGTTCGAGCCGGAATCATAGACCAATATGATCCAAAAGCCATGGCCGAATTAAAGAAGGCACAGGCTAATATTGATGCTAAAAGGGCAGAAAAACCAAAGGAAGACATTTATGCGATCATGTCAGAGTTACCGGGAAAAATCCCCGCCACCAAGCTATTCAACAGGGGCGATTATCGCCAACCTTTGCAGGAGATAATCCCCGGCGATCTATCAATCGCCTCGATTCATGACGCCAAATCCTGGGATTGCCCAACCAACAACAAAAGTGAAAGCTCTGGAAGAAGACTTGCCTACGCGCGGCATATAACCTCGGGTAATCACCCACAATTTAATCGCACCATGGCTAATAGAATATGGAGCTATCACTTTGGGCAGGGAATTGTTGATTCACCCGGTGAATTTGGGAAACTGGGAACCAACCCATCACATCCCGAATTATTGGATTGGCTCGCACTTCAACTCCCCAAAAACAACTGGAGTCTTAAGGCATTTCACAAACTCATAATGACATCCACCACTTACCGCCAAAGTTCGGTTCACCGCCCCGAACAGGATAAAGTGGACATCCACAACCAGCTATATGGAAGATTCCCACTACGAAGGCTTGAGGCGGAAAGCATCCGTGACAGCATACTAAAAATAAACAAAAGTCTAGACACCACATTGTATGGCCCCCCGGTTCCCTTAAAGGAAGACACTGCCGGGGTTATGCATTATCCACCTGAGTTTCCCAGAAAAACCATATATATGCAGGTACGAAGGCACAAACCATCCGCATTCTTGCTGACCTTCGATGGCCCAGGTTTGTCTCCAAACTGCGACAAGCGAACCAGGTCTGCTGGCACACCCCAGGCACTCGCGCTGATGAACAGTGACTTCATCCGTGCTGAATCCAGCAAGCTTGCCTCTTTACTTCTACAGAATCAGGCAAATGACACAAAGACTCTGATAATTCAAGCATGGAAGACCGTATATCAGCGCCTACCCAACACCAATGAAATCACCCTTGCTATGACTTTTCTGTCAGAAAGTCAGGCCACATACACTGCTACAAAATCAAAAGAACCAAGACAAATGGCTTGGACCGACCTATGCCAGCAACTTCTGGCCTCAAATGAATTCATCTACCTGGAGTGAAGCCATGATCTCAAGAAGAGAAGCTCTTTTTAAACTTGCAGGCGGAATCGGAGGTGTCGCACTATCCGACATGCTCCTACGCGAAGGATTACTTGCATCAGAGGGACCATCAAAACCTGGCGAGAATCTGCCCTTGGGAATGGTTTCCAGGGAACCGCATTTCCGACCACGCGCCAAGGCCATGATTTCAATGTTCATGCACGGCGGCCCCTCCCATGTGGACCTATTCGATCCAAAACCCGAATTGCAAAAAAACCATGGCAAAGAATATTCAGGGGCAGTCACCTATAGTGCTGTTGGTCGAGCCAATAAAAAGCTCATGGGAAGCCCTTTTAAATTTTCAAAGCATGGGCAATCCGGTACCGAACTTTCCGAACTTCTTCCCCACACCAGCATGATTGCGGATGACATATGTGTGATTCGTTCCATGCATACCGGTCATAATGGCCACGAGGTTTCAATTCGTTTTTTTCACGGGGGCATTGCGGGAATACTTGGGCGTCCCACCATGGGAAGCTGGCTTACCTACGCATTGGGAAATGAATCCCAGAATCTTCCAGCTTACATGGTCCTATCCGATGAGGGGGGACTACCTGTTGATGGAACCAACAACTGGTCAAGCGGATTCATGCCCGCTTATTATCAGGGCACAGTCCTCAGGCCCAGGGAGCCTCGTATTCTGAATCTTGAACCGCCAAGGGAACTCCAAGGGATCGCGCAGAATCGGAATCTTGCGTTATTGAAGCAACTCAACAAAAATTACAGCCTGTCACACCCCGGTGAACCCGAACTGGAAAGCAGGATTTCAAGTTATGAGCTTGCCGCTTCCATGCAGGATTCCGCAAGAGAGGCTTTTGACATTTCCTCTGAGCCAAAAAATATCCAGCAACTTTATGGATTGCATGAACCTGAAACCCGCTCCTATGGCACAAGATGCCTAATCGCAAGAAGACTGGTCGAAAGGGGAGTGCGGTTTGTCCAATTATTTCTGAGCGGACAACCATGGGATAACCACAATACCATCACAAAAGGACTTCCTGCCATATGCAGAAAAACAGACCAACCCGCAGCGGCATTGGTGATGGACCTAAAACAACGGGGGCTTTTGGACACCACATTGGTCCACTTTGGGGGCGAGATAGGCCGGCTTCCAGTGGTCGAAGGTGAAATTGGTCAAAACGCTGGAAGAGATCATAATGGCCAAGGGTTTTCAATCTGGCTTGCAGGCGGGGGAATTAAGCCGGGTATCACCTATGGCGAATCAGATGAGGTTGGACACAAGGCCGCGGTGAATATTGTGAATCCAAACGATTTCCAGGCGACCGTGATGCATCTTTTCGGACTGGACCATTCAAAATTAGTTTACTTTCATAATGGCCAGGCCCAGTATTTAACAGCAGAAAAGCCCGCCAGGGTGGTTAAGGAAATACTAAGTTGACAACTTATTCCAAATCAAGATTTTAAGGACGCACGCAAACAATGCTTTTTAACATTTCACTGGTGATGTTCATTGGTCTAGCAACTAATCAAGCCACCACAGGCGACAAGGTAACCCCAAAAATGGATTGGCAAAATCATCTTAAAAAAGAGTCCTTCGATTCTGGCGATGAAAAACTTCTATACAGGCTCATGACACCTGAAAAAATCGAACCATCGGTCAAATATCCATTAGTCGTTTTTCTTCATGGCGCGGGGGAAAGAGGCTCTGATAATAGCGCTCAACTCGTCCATGGGGTGAAGGAATTTGCAAAACCAGATTCAAGATCATCCTATCCGTGCTTCTTGATCGCACCACAATGCCCGATTGGTAAAAAATGGGCGGAAGTCGATTGGTCCGCAAGCTCTCATCAAAGGCCGGAAAAGCCCAGCGACCCCGCTGATCTATTACTCAAATTGCTGGGAAAACTCCCCACCCAACTTCCAATCGATACCAATAGGATTTACATCACCGGATTATCCATGGGGGGATATGGAACCTGGGATTTGGTCGCGCGTAAACCCGAATTATTTGCAGCGGCTGCCCCAGTCTGCGGTGGTGGTGATGAAAAAGACGCGCAATTAATCTCAAAAATCCCGATCTGGGCATTTCATGGTGGCAAAGACACTGTGGTTAAACCACAGAGAACCACGAATATGATCGAAGCGATCAAAAAAGCGGGCGGCAATCCAAAGGTCACAATCTACCCTAGTGTAGGGCACAATTCCTGGGACAACGCTTACTCCGACCCCGAACTTCTTAAATGGCTTTTCAATCAGAAGAGATAAGATGAAACTTAAAATTGCAGCGTTAATTGCCATGATAATTCCTGCTAGTTTGCTCCATGCCGAAAACTGGCCCGGATTCAGGGGCCCCACAGGCAATGGAAAATCCAGCGAAAAAAATCCCCCCACGGCTTGGTCTCCAAGTGAAAACATCAAATGGAAACTAAAACTTCCCGCGCCGGGGAGCTCCAGCCCAATCATTTGGGAGAACAAGATATTTCTCTCACAATCAATGAACAAGGAAGGATCGGAAAGAGCGCTTCTTTGCATTGACAGGAAATCCGGAAAGACACTCTGGCAAAAATCCGTCAACTATAATGAAAAAGAACCCACTCATTCCACTAACCCATATTGTTCCGGAACGCCCGTCACAGATGGGTCCAGGGTTATCGTGTCTTTTGGATCTGCCGGTCTTTATTGCTATGATTTCGATGGGAATATTCTTTGGAACAAGGATTTGGGGAAATGCATTCATCTTTGGGGAAACTCATCCTCTCCGATTCTCCACAAGGACCTTGTGATTCTAAATTTCGGCCCGGGGGAAAACTCGTTTGTCGTTGCACTTGACAAAAACTCTGGGAAAGAAATCTGGCGGGCCAATGAACCAGGCGGTTCTTCCGCTCTTGAAAAAGGGCAGGACTGGCTTGGCTCCTGGGCAACACCAGTTATCCATTCCAGAAATAACTCATCCCAACTCATCATGTCCTGGCCAAACAACATCAAGTCCTACAATCCGGAAAACGGCAGTTTGATTTGGACATGCAAGGGGCTGACCAAACTGGTTTACACCTCCCCGCTGATAGAAAAAGATATCGTTGTCGCCATGTCTGGCTATCATGGAAGCGCGATGGCTGTAAGAACAGATGGCTTGGGAGATGTTACAGAATCCCACAAGGTTTGGTTGAATACTTCAAAAAACCCACAGCGCATCGGCACAGGTGTCATTCACAACAACCACCTTTTCATGGCTAATGCCGGGCCGGGAAACATCCAATGTATCGATATCCTCACAGGCAAAGATCTCTGGGAAAACCAAAGACTAGGCGCCAACCATTGGGGCAGTATCATTTATGCTGATGAAAAACTATACGCAACAGACCAGAATGGTGACACATTCATACTGGAGGCAAAGCCTGTATTCAAACAACTTGGGAAAAACTCATTAAAAGAAAACACTGACGCAACCCTTGCAATTTCAAATAATGAGATTTTCATTAGAACTTACCAGCACCTATGGTGCGTGAGCACACAAAAATAGACTGAAATTAATTGCGCAAACACTGTATTTTTTTTACTCTTAAATTTCATATTTGATTCCAGTTTCATAATGAGTACGAAAAATGAACCATTTGATCCTAGCTGCATTGGTCTTACTCAATCAATCCTACGGTCCAAAAATCAAACCATCTCCAGACAACATGCCTCCGGGATCCATAGGCAGAAAAATCCCCAGTTTTGTGATACCGATGCCCACTGGAAAAATTGCCTCCCTAACTGATTTTAATGAAAGTAAATGCCTGGTATTCGTATTCCTAGGAGCCAACTGCCCCGTCAGCAACGCCTATATACCCACACTCAACGAGCTGGGGCAAAAATACAAAAAAACTGAAGTGCAATTTCTTGGTATTTACGCCAACCCTGGTGACACTAGGGAATCTATCGAAAAGCATGTCCGGGAATTCAAGATAAATTTCCCTGTTCTCGAGGACTTGGAACAAATTTCCCTAAGGCTTTTAGGAGCCCGGAGAACAAGTGAGGTTCTTGTTTTGGACCAAAGACGAACTGTGCAATATCAAGGAAGAATCGATGACCAAATCACCAATACAGTCAGAAAAGAAAAAGCTGCAACGAATGATCTTTCCGACGCAATTGATCAAATACTCAACCTTAAAAAACCAATGGTGGCTTACACTGAATCACCCGGATGCCTGATAACTCCCATCACCAAGGTGAATGAATCAAAGATCACCTACGCCTCCCATATCGCCGGTATTCTTCACAAACACTGTGCTGATTGCCATCATCCTGGAACTGCCGCACCTTTCTCATTGCTTTCCTACGATGACGCCAAAAACAACGCAGCCATGATTAAGGAGGTAACGGGACTTCACATCATGCCACCCTGGCATGCTGATCCAAGGTATGGTCACTTTGCCAACGAGCGAAGATTAAGTTCTTCTGAAATTTCCCAAATAGCATCATGGGTTGATGGAGGTATGCCGGCGGGTGATCTTTCGAAAGCGCCTTCGCCTCCGGTCTTTCAGGAGGGATGGTTGCTTGGAAAGCCAGATATTGTGTTTCAAATTCCTGAAGAGGTAAAAATTCAAGCCAAAGGTACGGTGGGTTACAAATACTTCAAGACAAAAACAAACTTCAAGGAAGACATGTGGTTACAGGCAGCAGAGGCAAAACCCGGTAACCGATCTGTGGTACACCACATAATTGTCTTTTATAAGGAACCTGGAATTGGCAAAAGGCCGGTATGGATTGCTGCAACAGCCCCCGGAGCGGCACCAGTCATTCACCCCCAAGGAACCGGGAGAAGAATTCCCGCGGGATCTGAAATTATTTGGCAAATCCACTACACCCCGACAGGCAAGGAAGAAACAGATCGATCAGAGGTAGCATTTGTTTTCTGCAAGGATAAACCCAGGCAGAATGTAGAGACTCATGGTATCGCGAATTCCATGTTTCTTATACCGCCACTCGCTTTTAACCACGAAGTAGTATCTTCAATCACCGCCAAAAAAGATGCCGTAATACTGGCGTTTTTTCCTCATATGCACCTTAGAGGTAAAGATTTTGAATACCAACTCCACCACCCTGATGGCAAAATTGAGACCATACTCTCCGTTCCGCAATACGATTTCAACTGGCAAAACACATACCGTCTTAAAGAACCTCTTAAAGTTCCCAAAGGTAGCAAAATCAAATGCATTGCCCACTTTGACAATTCCAAGTTAAACCCAGCCAACCCTGCCCCTTGGAAACCTGTTTTCTGGGGTGAACAAACCTGGGAGGAGATGATGATAGGGTATATTGATTTTTACTATGTGGATGATCTTGGATTACCTAAAAAGACAGCTTTGGCAAATTAATCGTCATAAGCATGAGCAAATCATTGCTATATTCATTCCATTAACCAGTGAAATGATTGCAAATTTATTCTGAAAGCCTCATAATCATTTATATTCTGGTTGTCCCACTGTAGGATATCCAAACCTTCCCCCCAAAGGCGACACAAGGCCTTGGTAAAATGTTTGAATACAAACTAAACACGAAAAATAAACCCACAAGGCGAAACTTGCTTGAAATTGGTTCTCTGTCCGCCTTGGGTTTGACCCTTCCTCATTTTCTGCTAGCAGACCAAAAGCAAAAACCTAACAGTGCCAAATCGTGTATTTTCATTTATCAATATGGTGGTCTTAGCCAGCTTGATTCATGGGACCCAAAGCCAGATTCCCCCGAAGGCATCAGGGGGCCATACAAGACCATTGCAACTCGTATCCCCGGTTTCAGAACAGGGGAGTTGATGCCAAAACTGGCGCAGAGAGCCGACAAATACACCGTGATTCGCTCCATGAGTCATTCAGTTCCCGTGCATGACATTGCGAATAGAATGCTGCTTGCCGGCCAATCGAACCCCCCGATGAACGCACCTTCCTTCGGGTCCATATTATCCAAATTAAAACCAAGCCCGGGAGATGTTCCATCCTATGTTTGGCTTCAAAAATTTGGTGGCGGAGCTTCCCCACCTGACAGCACTTATTTGACCGGTGGATATCTTGGAATGGGAAACAGTCCCCTTCTTGTTGGAACCACACATCTTGAAAACCCATCCATACCTGGTTACAAAATCAAAGCTTTCGAGTCATCAGGCTTTTCCCATGAGCAACTTATCAGTCGAAAAAATTTACTTTCAAAAATCGAAGAATCGTCAAACAGTGATAAACCCAGGCACTCCATAAGTGACTTCCGTGAAAAAGCCTTCAACATCCTGACCGGGGACAAGGCTAAAACAGCATTTGATATTGACCGGGAGCCCACAAAAACACGTGAACAATATGGAATGCACCCAATGGGGCAAAATCTCCTGTTGGCGCGAAGGTTGATCGAGTCCGGGGTTCGCACCGTTGGTGTTGTGGCTTGGACCGGACTGGCCCCGAAAGACAAATTTGTAAGCTTGGAAACATGGGACATGCATGGGAATGCAGGCATAAGTATATTTGAGAATGGCTGGAATGGCCTGGGTTGGGCACTACCTCGTTGTGACGAGGCTGTAAGCGCCCTCCTTGATGACCTTGAAACAAGGGGCATGCTTGATTCCACCCTGGTGGTTTTGGTTGGGGAATTTGGCAGAACCCCAAAAATCAGCAAGGGTGGTTCCGCCATTGGCAGGGATCATTGGCCTAAATGCTATAGTGCGATGATCGCGGGTGGGGGCGCTAAAAAGGGATTGGTTTACGGGGCCTCCGATTCAACAGCAGCTTATGTGAAAGACAACCCTGTGTCTCCGGAGGATTTTTCCGCCACTATTTTGCATATGATGGGGATCGCCCCCGAAACCAGGCTTAGCCCGGATGGATTCACTCTTCCAGCAAGCATCGGCACCCCGGTACAAGGTTTGGTTTAAACAATGTTGAACAATTTAAAATTCATTTGTTTATGTTGCATTATTTTCACCTTTCCAATCGTCGCTATCGCCCAGTCCAAAGATGATATTGCGACAAGGATCATCCTAGAAAACTGCATTGACTGCCATTCAGGATCAAAACCCAAAGGTGGGTTGGACCTGACAACACGGGACAAACTTTTAATTGGTGGTGACAATGGCCCGGGCTTGGGAGAAAACAATAAAAATGGCCAATTACTTGAAGTGCTGAAAGATGGCCGGATGCCTCCCAAAAAACCATTGGATAAAACTTCAACCATGCACCTTATTAACTGGATAGCATCCGGAGCCAGATACCCGACTCCAAAAATAGATGCATTAAACACAACAACTTCAAAAAGGGCTGGCAAGGACTGGTGGTCTTTTCAACCTTTGCAAATAAAACCTGTTCAAATAAATCACGATTCCCTCCCCGGTATGGAACCCTTGGACCATTTCATCGCCCAGGGGTTAAATCAAAAAGGATTAAAACCAAATGGGCTGGCTGAAAAAAGAACCCTGATAAGAAGAATAAGCCATGACTTAACAGGTTTACCACCCACCCCAAGTGAGGTTGAGGATTTTATCGCGGACAAATCCCCCACAGCTTATGTGAAATTAGTGGACAGGCTTCTTTCCTCACCAGCATATGGGGAAAAATGGGCAAGACATTGGCTGGATATCGTGCGATACGGGGAATCCGATGGTTTTGAAAGAAATGCTCCAAGGGCAAACGCTTGGTACTATCGGGATTGGATAATCAAGGCCTTAAACAATGACATGCCCTATGACCAGTTCGTCAAAATGCAGATTGCTGGTGATAGCATTTTCCCGGGGGATTCGGACTCAATTTTCGCACTTGGTTTTCTGGTTGCCGGCATCCACAACACTGTCCTGGGATCCAACGCTGAGGCAAGGGAGCAGGCAAGACAAGATGAAATGGAAGATCTTGTTGGATCAATCGGACAGACATTCCTGGGGCTAACCATAAATTGCGCCAGATGCCATGACCATAAGTTTGACCCGATTAGCCAGCATGATTATTACCAAATGACTGCGAATCTTTCAGGAGTAAGACAAGGGAATAAAAGCATTCCCAACATTAAAGTCGCACAGGAAATTGAAAAAGCCGGGAAAGAAAAATCATTCCTGGAAAAGGAACTTAATGAGATTGAAAAAATCGCCCTGCAAAAAATCAGTTCCGGGACTGGCCAGGTGGTATCAAGACCCATCGCAGAATGGGACTTCAGAAAAGGTCTTTCCGATATCCAAAAAAACTTGACTCTAAAGCTCGAAGGCGGTGCCATACTGACCCCTTCGGGTTTGGAATTTAATGGAAAGACCTCTGTTGCAAGGTCTTCAAAATTATCAATAGGTCTACGGGAAAAAACATTGGAAGCTGTGGTTTTGCTGAAAAACCTGGAGCAAAAAGGTGGTGGCGTCATAACTGTTGAAACAACCAGCGGAAACCTTTTTGATTCCATAGTATTCGCTGAGTTAGAACCGGCAAAATGGATGGCGGGAAGCAATTTCCATCATCGCACCCAATCATTCAAGGGGTTAACTGAGAAAGAGGCTCAACTTAAACCAATCCACATAGCAATCACATACTCCGATGACGGCAAAGTGACAGCTTATCGTAATGGGGAAATTTACGGCTCCACTTATCAAAGCAAAGGTATCGCAGAATTTCCCGCTAACGACACCATCATCGCCATGGGTATCAGACACGAACCTCCCGGCGGAAACCATTCACTGGCTTGCACAATCGTCAAAGCGAGAGTTTTTGATAAATCCTTGAAACCGGAGGAAATCAAAACACTCCATAAAGAATCTGAGGTCTTTGTTTCTGAGAACCAGATAATCTCGAATCTTTCTTCTGATTTTCAAAAAAAACGACAAAGTATCATCGAATCGATCTCATCCATTGAGTCCAGATTAAAAGAATTAACGACCAAAAAAGATGATAGAACGGTTTATTCAGCTATATCATCCACGCCCCTCCCAACACGGTTTTTAAACCGAGGCCAGGTATCGGACCCAGGAGACCAGGTTTCTCCGGGTTTCATCAACACCTTGACCTTTCCGGGAAACATACCCCCGGCGAATCCAAACTCCTCCGACATTGACAGAAGAGGCACACTTGCCCGGTGGATAAGTTCCCCTAATAACCCCTTATTTTCCAGGGTGATTGTAAACAGGATTTGGCAATACCATTTTGGAACCGGGATAGTGGACACACCCAGTGACTTCGGGTTCAATGGCTCAAGACCAACCCATCCCGATTTATTGGATTTTTTATGCGGACAATTTATTGAATCTGGATATTCAATGAAAAACCTACATCGGATGATTGTCCTTTCACGAACCTACCAACAAGATTCAAAGCCATCTGATGAGGCCCTCAAAATTGATTTTGACAATCGAATGCTGTGGCGCTGGTCCCCAAGGAGGCATGATGCGGAAGTCTTGCGTGACTCCACCTTGAAAGTTTGCGGGACTTTGAACCAGGAAATGCATGGGGCAGGATTTTCGGATTACAAAACCGAGTCAAATAATGGAACCACATACTATACGCCTTTGGATAAATTAGATTTCACTCTTTCAAGGCATAGCATATATCGTTTCACGCCTCGAGGAGCCAACCAAGGATTACTTGACAGCTTCGACTGCCCTGACAATTCCTCCGCGGCGCCAAAGCGAAGCAAAACGATAACCCCCATACAAGCAATGGCTTTTTGGAACGGGGAATTCACTCGGATTATCGCAGAATCCTATGAAAAAAATCATGTGGGATTTTCCGCTCTTGGATCCACCGAACTTAAAATCAACCATATCTACAAAAATATTCTTCAGCGGCATCCGTCAAAAAACGAATTAAAAATCGCAACTGATCTTGTTCAAAACCATGGATTACCACCTTTAATCCGAGTCCTTATAAATTCAAATGAATTTCTAACCATGGAATAAACCAGCATGCTGACAAACAACCATCGCAGATCGTTTATTTGCAATGCTAGCCGGGGACTTTCAATGGCGGCTCTCGCGACATTAATCAATGGCAATTCATTAGCATCAAGCCATAAACCTCCTGCCCCAAAAGCCAAGAGAATTGTCCAAATTTCCCTGGTGGGAGGGCTTTCCCATTTGGATTCATTTGACTACAAACCGGAACTGTCAAAATTCCACGGAAAAAAACTTAACGCGGACAAGGCCCCCGATGTTTTTTTTGGTCAAATCGGACTCATCCGAAAAAACGACTGGGATTTCAAGCCTAGGGGAAAATCCGGACTGCATATTTCTGAAATGTTCCCTAACATTGCAAAATGCGCGGATGACTTGACCATCATTCGTTCCATGGTTTCAGACTCTGCAAATCATACCCCGGCGTTGTTTATAGAAAACAGCGGGTTCAGTTCGAATGGTTTCCCTTCCATGGGAAGCTGGATTTCATACGGCCTCGGTTCAGAAAATTCAAACCTGCCAGTATATATTGTTCTTCCCGACGGCAGAGGCGAACCAAATGGCTGTGCCTCCAATTGGTCAAACGGATTCCTTCCAGCCAATCATCAAGGGACTATTTTTCAATCAGGGGATCAACCTTTAAAAAACTTGAAACCATCCCGTCCCCGTTCACCAACAGAAGAAAAAACCACCTTGGAATTTCTAAACACAATGAATTCAGAGCATCTTGCCAGATTTCCGGGTGATACTCAGCTTGCCGCGCGCATAAAGTCACATGAAATGGCTGCCCGGATGCAACTTTCAGTTCCCGAAGCAACATCAATAAATAGCGAACCCTCGCACATACTCAAATTTTACGGCATGGATAATCCGGAAACCGCCGATTGTGCCCGAAGATGCATTCTCGCTAGAAGATTACTGGAACGGGGAGTGCGATTTGTACAGATATACTCCGGAGGTCCAATAGCGGGAAACCCACGGGCAAGCTGGGATGCCCACGAAAATGTAAAAGAAAATCATTCCAAGGAAGCATTAAAAATCGACCAGCCAGTGGCTGCATTGGTCATGGATCTTAAACAACGGGGTATGCTGGATGACACTTTGGTTTTATTCACCACTGAATTTGGAAGAACCCCTTTCGCCCAATCCGCTTCTGGAACAATTGGAACTGGAAGGGATCATAACAAATACGCCTTTTCAATCTGGATGGCAGGGGCTGGGCTAAAAAATGGCATCTCTTTCGGGGAATCAGATCCAATTGGCTGGAAAGTCGCAAATAATCCCGTTGAATGGCATGATTTTCATGCGACTGTACTTCATCTTTTGGGAATTGATCATGAACAACTGACTTTTTACCACAATGGCATTCAACGAAGGTTGACCAATGTGCATGGAAATATCATCAAGCAAATACTCGTATAAAATTCAAATCATGAAAAAACCAACCTTATCAATAGCCATCAAATTCGCATGTTTATTATTTATTTCCCAAATTTTCCCTTTGATATCATTTGGTACTGAAGACCAGGAGATAAAAAAATCGTTGGATTTACTTCGAATCGCAGCAAAGGGACATATTGAAAAAAAGAGTTGTTTCGCCTGCCATAACCAGGCTTTTCCAATGCTCGCCTTTTCAACCGCCATCAAAAAAAATTATCCGATTCCAAGTTCAGAGATCAAGGCGCAGACCGATTTCATCTTAAATTTTTTACAAAAGAATGAGGAGAGATACCTCCAGGGAAAGGGGACTGGTGGAGATGCCGACACCGCCGGGTATGCTATGCTGACTCTTGAACTTGCGGGAATCAAGCCAAATAAAACCACCGACGCCGTGGTGGTTTATTTTTTAAAGCACCAGGCAGCTAATGGATATTGGAAAGTGACATCGAACCGTCCCCCATCCGAGGCCAGTAATTTCACCACAAATTACCTGGCTATCCGCGCATTAAAATTTTGGGGAAGCCCCTCATTAAAAAAAGAAATCGAAGATAGATCTGGCAAATCTTTGTCATACATTCTGGAGACAAATCCCGTTTCAAACGAAGACCAGGTGTTTAAACTCCTGGCACTCAATGAACTCAATGCGGAAAAAAGTCAAATTCAAAGCTCCGCTGGCCAAATCATAGGCAGACAGAAACCTGATGGAGGCTGGGCCCAGATCGAAGGGATGGAAACTGATCCCTACGCAACTGCGACTGCATTGGTCTCATTGCATATGGCCGGGATAATAAACAATGACAGCAAGGTTTTCAAGGATGGCATAAAATACCTTTCAGGCAAACGGAAAGAAGATGGTTCGTGGTTTGTAAAATCGAGAAGCAAACCTTTTCAAACCTATTATGAAAGCGGATTCCCGCACAAAAACGACCAATTCATATCAGTAACAGCATCAGGATGGGCGACAACGGCCTTGCTTCTTTCATTGCCGGAAAAGAACTAATTTAAATCAATCCTGAATTGGTATTTTGATCTGGATGACTGATTTATTTCTTTTCAACTTAAGGGAAACCATATCTCCCGGTTTTTTAGAATCAATGGCGTAAAAGAAAACATCTGTTTCACGCTTTAAATCCGACTGGTCATCAAACCCGAGTAGTATATCGCCTTTTTGAACACCAGCTTTATGGGCTGTGGCATGAGGGCCGAATTGCCCCACATGTTTAACTCTTAATGCCATTGAATTTCCATCCAATCCCTCACTCTTTAATTCTTCATCAGTCATATTTTCCAGAAAAATCCCGCCAAGAACCATTCTTCGAAGCATCCATGATGATGATCTCCAAGATATATCATCCAACCTTCTCCATGAAGGTGGTAAAGCCAATTCCAAAGCCAAATTTTGATTGTTTCTTGTCACATCAACCATGACTTTGCCGCCATTGGCGGAAATGGAATTCAAAACCCACTGCACATCGGCAATGGAAATAATTGGCTGTCCGTTCATTGTGTTAATCACATCATTTTTTCTTAATCCAGCCGCAAAACCGATTGATTTATCTTTAACCTCAACCAGGGTGGCGGGTAAATCAGGATCAAACATGAGACCAATCGATTTGGGATGAGGATGAGGAAATAAAACCTCCTCAGGAATCTTGGATTTCACGGTTCTAAAATTCTGCCTGATGGCTTCACCAACCTGATGGCAATGAATGCAACTTTGCACCACTTTGCCCTCGTAATCCAGCTTGGGGCCATATTTCCCTTTTAATGTTGGAAAAAGCTCGGGAGAGGAAAAATCAGGGGTTAAGCCCTTTTTACCCGCAAGCGCGGGCTTGTTCGTCGGATAATCAGCATGCAATTTCAGGACTGATTGCATCGCCTTCCCCAGTCCCGTGATTGAAACATCACCAGTCCAATTGGTCCTGTGGGAGCGGGTGCCATACCTTCCATAAATGGTTCCGTCTGAATTTAAAAACAGGATTGCAAATGACTGGTCATAATCAAATTGAAAAATGGAAAGATCAAGTCCATTTGTCCCGACAATTCTCACCCGCACAAATTTTTCAAGCAGTGATTTTATTACAGTGTCTTTTTCCATTAATTCATCATCAAGTTTCACACATTCCTCACAAGGCAGACAGCGTAGAACCACCATCATCGGTTTTTTATTTTTTCTGGCATCTTCAATTCCTTTTTGAAAATCATTGTAATGCCAGAAACCAGAAGCTTCATTTTTAGCCTTGTCATCCTTTACTTTTTGCTCCCTTGTCTGTGCAACTGAAATTGATGAAAATGCAGAAAAACAAATTAATCCGATGGCAATCAACTTCCTCATTCTGATTTCTCCAAAAGCTAGGGTTTCAACCTTAGTGCAGCCCTGGGCCCGATTTCATTGAAAGGCAACTCTCTTGGATAAATTGCGACCTCATCAATTTTCCCCTCCCAGCCAAGCAATCCATCCGCCCGCCCCCCAATATAAAAATCCGAACTTAAAATCGGGTCTCCCGCTTCACCCTCGATATCTTTCTTCCCATCCAGGTAAACCTCGATTTTTTTCCCCTTGCGAATCAATGCCACATGATGCCACCCCTTGGTGGAAATGGCTGTTTTACCAATCTGAATTGGTGTGAAACTACTACCCCGGGAATAGAAAATTTTTCCGGGATTGGAAACTCCACCAATTCCCAAATGCTCGCCCATTGAATCCTTACCATTGGGATTTCCCCTGCTAAAAAAGAAACCCGCTATATTTCGGGAACCAAGGGGCAGCCCATTCCAAATCCAAGCCTCAAATGAATATTGATCCTGGATATTTTTAATATCAGAAGCCATACATCCGCCTACAAAATGAACAGCATGGTTCGATTTGTTATCACCAAAGGAATCCGACTGGGGGCCTGGAAGATAAAAGGCTTTGCCTTCCAAAAAACGACCATGATTTTTAAATGAAGATGAATCCAAGGCGGTATTTCCCTCTATATCTTCAAAGCGCCAGTATGCAAGCGGAGAAGACTTTGCAATTATTTCGGAATAGGCACAAGCCCTCGGAATCCTTGATTTTCTTTTACTTTGAGAGAGCTGCTCAAATGAAAGAAGAATAGATTCAACAATACGAGGCTCAGCACCAACTTCAAGTGCTGCGGTGCGGGCCGGCCAGGTGGTATATCCGCCCAATGCATGTTGTTCAGGAGGCGGGATATAGCCCTCGGCACCATTTGCTAGTTCAATGTTCATGGTCAACTCAAACGGGCTTTGTTCCTTGATTTTAATCCCGGTAATACCAAACACTTCGTTTGGAATCGCGGCAATACCCATTTCCCCTATCCTTATGGCCTGGAGTTTCAACGCCGCATTTGGTTGGTCCAACAAATAAAACTGTTCTTTTGCGTAAACTTCCTCCCTATTCTTGGGTAGATCTGAATTCATTTTTGTAATCAAAGCCTTTGCCCATTCCTGTTTTTTCATATCTGGAATTCGCTTTTTAAATTTTAATTCATTCTCACGAATCTCGAGCGGAACCCAATCTTTGTACTTAACATTCTGAAGGGCATGAAAACATTGATCTGCAATCTCCGCCGCATATGTGTGAATATCCCTTTTTGGCGCGACTTCCCCATAATTCATCCACATAAGATCACCACTTGTACCCTGGGACATGAAAGACACATTCCTTGAATCCGGAAATTTCCCGATGATTCTTTTGTCCAATTGATTGCAAAAATGTCCAAAATAATCTGCTGAAACAGCCTGGGAACCATAGTAATGCATTGAATAATTTGCAAACACCGCAAGCGGTTGCGCCTTGTCCGTCTGGACTGAAAGCATTGTGATGACAGGATCAACGGGACCTGACGGCCCTATTACATTCGGATTTTTATGCCCGGGATGCATATTAGCCCTGACCGTTTTATCACCAAACGGGTCAGATAACATCTTGTCAGGTTGGTAAATCCAACGCCTGCAATAGGTGTGCGCGTAATCCTCAAAAGCTGTCCATCCAATCCTGGCACGGACTTTATTTTTATGGGCAAGCGTCACGACCCTTACAATTTGTGGCGCAAGGAAAGATTTATATGCTTCATCAGTCCTTGTTCCCAACACCCCCATCACGGACGGAGCGGAATGGGTATGGGTTGCACTTATCATGATGTTTGCCTGCAGGATACCAGTCGTTTCCTGAATCATGAGTTTAATCGAATCAAGAAAATCACGCGGCATCATGCAAGTGTCAACAACAACCAGTGCGATTTGGTTTTTCCCATTATCAAGAACCAAGGCACGCGCATATAGATTATCAACCTTCGACTTGGCTGTAGCTTCAAGAAATCCACCATTGACAATCACTGGGAAGTTTGCGGGAGAAATATCAACAACCGCAGCACCGGCTTTAAAAACCATGCCTAAGGGGTCCTGGTCATTTGAAAAAACCGGGGAGACCAAAATTAGGGTCAACAAAAGACACACACGATTCATCATTAGCCCCAAAGGTTAAGTAACAAGACGCGAGGGCACTATATAAATCAAGTTTTTGAAAGCTCTGCGATCGCTTCCCCAGAACGAATAATTGGCGTAGGCCTGCCACTGAAATCTTTTAGGGTGATGTTTTTGTAATCAATCCCTAGGTGCTGATAAATAGTCGCAAGAAAATCCTCGGGAGAAACCTTCCGAGAAACGGGATCCTCCCCTTTTTTATCGGTTGCGCCAATAATCTGGCCGGTGTTGATACCACCACCCGCAAAAAGAAAAGAGCCTGCCCTGGGCCAGTGGTCTCTTCCCGGTTGAACAACTCCGGCAGCAGCACTGGCAATTCCACCTCCGCTGCTTGCCACATGAGAAATTCTCGGAGTGCGGCCAAATTCACCACCGACAGCGACTAGAACCCTCTTATCCAAACCTCTGGCATAAATATCCTCGATAAGGGCGGTGACCGCCTGGTCGAAGAAAGGAGCACGGTATTTTAACGCATCAAACACATGATGGTTGACTGCATGGTCATCCCAATTTGCAACTCTTCCACAAAGCGGGCCATCAAACTCGGTGGTGACAATTTCCACTCCAGATTCAACCAAGCGCCTTGCCATCAAGCATTGCTGTCCCCAGGAATTCAAACCATAGCGCTCCCGCAATTTCTGGGGTTCTTTTGAAAGATCAAATGCTATTTGAGCCTTTGTGCTTAGAAACATATCCAGTGCCTGGCGTTCAAATTGATCCATGGCAAGGGCATCACCCGATCTATCAATCGACTTCATGATTTGCGCCAGGGATTCGCGAAGGCCTATTCTTTCAGAAAGTCTTTTCCTCTGTCCATCATCCCTCAGGCCAATATTTGGAATCGAAAAGTTGGGATTACTGGGATCACCTAAAATCTTGAAAGCATCATAACCGCTTCCTAGGTATGTCGAACCGGCGATGGTGAAACTGTCATATCGATCAACTGGGTTTACTGCAACATAGTTGGGTATTCCCTTCGCACCCCCTGAGCGAAGAAAATTTGCGATTGACATCCAATCAGGATATCGGGGGCCGGGTTTATCCTGGGCGTCGGGGTCACCCGAAAGCATTTGCAGTGAACCAGCAGGATGACCGCCGCCCGTATGGGCGATTGAGCGTAAAATTGTGTATTTATTGGCAATACCGGCCAATCCCGGGAGCAACTCCGTCAAATGGATACCCGGCACATTGGTATTTATCTGCTTGAAAGGCCCCCGATACTCGGAAGGCGCATCGGGTTTTGGATCAAAAGTATCAAGGTGACTGCAACCACCTCTAAGCCAGACAAGAATGATTGCTGAATTTTCCGAAGGCCTCGAATTGGAAGCAAGACTCCGCAGGTTGAATAACCCAGGCAACCCAAGACTTGTAAACCCACCCAATCCCAGGCGAAGCAATTCCCTTCTGCCAATCTTATACTTACTCGAAAAAACATTTTTGCCAGGCATGGGTAAATTACTCATTCAAAATTCCCGGAGAGGAATTAACATCGACTAATTGAATTTAGTCAATCAACTTGCTTGATTGTAACCTTTCCAAATCAGTCTTTCATAGTGATAATTGAGATTTAACAGGCTAATTTGAAAAACTGAAACTTTCAAAGATTTAGAGGAATTATAATTGACCCAAAGTCCAATCAAGATTACGAATTAACCATTGAACAATAAAGTAAAGGAATTATAAGAATGCGAAATTCATTACCATTTATTGCCTCCCTATGCTTTCTAAGCCTTGCGATTTCACAGGAAACCAATGAAAGCAAAGTCATATTTGATGGCAAATCCCTTCAAGGTTGGGATGGGAATGAAAAAGTATGGTGAGTAAAAGATGGGGTCATTGTTGGTGGTTCCTTCGATGGGAATCCCAGGAACGAATTTCTCACCTATAAATCCAGCTATAAAAACTTTATTCTTGAACTTGATTACAAACTCATCTGCAAGGATGGAGACCCAAATGCAGGGATTCAATTCAGAAGTAAACGCATTGAAAATCCGCCCAACGAAATGTATGGTTTCCAAGCCGACATAGGTAGTTACAAGAAAGGCAATTTAATCTCAGGGAGTTTGTACGATGAATCCCGCAGAAAAAAATTCCTGGTTCAATCAGACCCAAAGCTTGTGAAGGAAATCGAAAAGCTTGAAGACTGGAATACTTATAAAATTGTGGCCAATGGAAATAGCATCGAACTTTACCTCAATGGAAAAAAAACCTGTGATTACACTGAAACAGACAAATCCATTGAAAGCACAGGTTTTATCGGCCTCCAGATCCATGGCAACTGCAAAGCTGAGGTTTATTACAGGAATATAAAGGTTAAAGAATTACCTTAAAAACTTCCTAAAAAATGGTTCAAGACTTTGAAAGCAAGCCTGTGATTTGCAAGAAAAGCCTTCTAGGTTTTGCAATAGCCTGCATCACTTTATTCTGTATGTCGTATTCCCAGGCACCGTTATTTTACTCCAATCAAAACCAATATTTCCTTCATGGCTTCACCAAGGCAAAACTAGGCTATCTTGAAAACGACTGGCTTGGTAACACCACAGACCCCACCCCCTTGTTTAGCCAGCTTGTCAGTGTCACCATTCGCTGGCTTGATAAAAATATTTTTTATTTTTATTACGCCTTTCTCCAGGGATTTTTTCTTTTTTCCGCATGGATCATTTTCCATCAAAAAGCAAAATCCAAGAATCTTGAAATTGGCCATTACGCCCTATTCAGCGCGACATTCATCCTGATTCATTCCGCGGCTTTAAGATGGTTATCCTATCGAATATTGGGGGATGATTACCCATGGTTTTTCCAAGCTGGGGTTGCAGGCCAATACATCTTAGGAGCGATGTTCCAACCGTCAAATTTTGGCGTATTTCTACTTTTGGGTGTTTCACTTTTTTTAATCAAAAGACATTTTGTCGCGACTTTTTTCACTTGCCTGGCTGGCATACTGCACACCACTTATCTGCTAAGTGGCGCTTTAATCATCATCGGTTTCCAGGTATACCTTATTCTCGAGGGTAAAACTAAAAAGGCGTTTCTCATCGGAGTCCTCGCGTTATCACTTGTTGCACCATCTGTATTTTATGCCGCTGGAAACTTCCAACCATCAAGCATGGATGGATTCAAGGAAGCCCAGGAATTTCTTGTGAAGTTCAGGTTACCCCATCACTGCCTGCCCCATTTATGGCTCGACTGGGTCGCATGCCTGCAAATAAGTTGGATCATTTTCGCATTATTTTTATCCAGAAAAAACAGGGAATCATTGATTATTTTGATCCCGTTCCTATTGGGATTGATCCTGACCATCTTGCAGGTTATCACAAGTAGCAACACCCTCGCACTTCTTTTCCCATGGCGAATAAGTTCCGTACTAGTCCCCCTTTCAACCATGATTATTCTTTCGGAATTCATTGTTAATCTGAAACCCGCGATAGAAACCAAAAAAATACTCCATGGATCCCTGATCGCTATTATTCCTGTCGCCATACTCGGTATTTTAATTCCCCTTTCCAATTCAGGATTCATGGTGAACCAGAATGAAATCGGGATTCTGAACCACATAAAAAACACCAAACAACTGGGAGATTTATATCTTATCCCCGTGAATGTTCCCGACCTCGCCAGCACAACCAAAGGTTCGCTTTCAAGCGATTTCAAACCTGTGGGAAAGAAAAAGATAGAAGCCAGGATTGTGCCTGTTGACATGCAAAGATTCCGCCTGTATACCCAGGCACCTCTTTTTGTCGATTTCAAATCAATTCCTTACAAGGATGCTGATGTACTTGAATGGCACAGAAGACTGGTTTTAGCCCGAAACTGGCAGAAAAGAATGGCCGACAACTTTTCCCCAGAATTAATTCAAGAATTACATGAAAATAAAATCAATCACATCATCACCAATTCAAAAACCGAGCTTCCATTAACTGGCCTGGAATTAAAATATTCCGATGAGTATTTCAAACTGTGGAAAATAAAATAGGCCCGGGACCAATAGGATCACCCGGGCCTTGCAATAATAATTATTGATTATTATTTCTTGAACATCTGATGATTCGGATCTCCCCTTGAAAGCAGATACGCGAGCAAATCGAGAACCTCATTCTCATTAAGGGTTTTTAATAGATCCTGGGGCATCAGGGATACAGGTGAAGCTTTAACAGATTCTATATCCTTCTTTTTCAAGTCCTGAACTTTGCTGGAATCTTCAGGATCTGTAACCACGATAAGGGATTCGGTGTTTTCGCTCACCACTTTTCCCGTGATGAATTTACCACTCTTGGTCTCTATCACGGATGCCTTGTACTGATCAGAAATAACCTTGTTGGGCTCGACGATCGATTCACAAAGATCTTTCAAGCTGAATCGTCCAGCAACCTGGCTTAGGTCCGGACCAGTCGCACCGCCCTCGCCATTGTAACGATGGCATACAACACATCGTGAGGCAGCATACATTTTTTGACCATTTTTAAAATCCCTTTTGACCAACTTACCATCAGCAAGCTGAACTAATTCCGTGAGCTTGTATTCCCTGCCTGGCCCCACAGCTTTGGGCAATGCCGGAGCTTTATATGGTTTTTTCAAACCCAACGCCTCGATTGCAAGTCTTTCGACATCGGTGGCATTATCAAAGGCTTCTTTTTCTATGTTGTTTAAAAAGCCTTGATAACTAGCCCCTCCGCTTTTTGCACGGGCGTCATTCAATGCTGTGAAATAAATCTTCCTTTGGTCAATGGTCCAATTTTCCTTCAAATTCCTAAGGGAGTAGATATAGTAATTTTTTTGCAGATCAGGAAAATTTGAAAACATCCTTGATATTCCCCCGCCGTATCCACGATTCCTAAGGAGCAATTCCTCCATCTCCTTGCCATCAACAGCTTTCGATGGTTGAAGAAGCAACTGGGTGACTTTCCCTGCAATCGTGGCAGATTTCAAATAAACCAAAAGATCCCCAAGATCCCTGTTCAATCTTTCATCGTTTGAAGGAAAGAAAGGATCAAGCTTGGCAGCCAACTTCGAGGCAACTTCTTTGGCAGGTTCTCCCATGCGAATAAATAGAAGTTGATACGCCCTGACAATTTCCAACTTCTGGTTCTCACTGAGTGAGGAAAATTCTAATTTTCCCAAGGCATCCAAACCGGCTGGCTGCAAGCTCTTATCGGCCTGCCTTGCAAAAGCTACTATCCCCTGAATCAGCGCCTCCGGGTTCTTTTCAGACAGTACCTTATCCTGCCAAGTTTTTGGATCCTGGTGTTCGAGGGCAACTCTTGCAGCATAACGAATGAATCGATCTTCATGTCCAAGGTTTTCCAAAATGAATTTCAACTGCTCAGCGTTGACTTTCGAGGGGTTATGAAAAGCTTCAAGCTTCTTTCGGAACTCTCGTTCCTTAGCGCCTTCCTTGTCATTCAACTCCACTGGTGCTGTGGACTCATTACCCACATAAGTGACCCTGAATAATTCAGACTGGGCACCTCTTCCGCCTATTGAAAAATACAAGGCACCATCCTTGCCAGCAACAACATCCGTCAATGGAAGCGGTGTCCTCGAGACAAACTCTTCCTTGACAGCCTTGTAACTGCTGCCCATGGGGGTGATATGAATTGCGTACATGGTTCCAAAAGTCCAATCGCAAATATAAAGAGCCTTTTGATATTTCGCCGGGAACTTTGTTCCATAGCCAAAATCAACTCCAACAGGCGATCCAGGACCTATATCCACCATCGCGGGAAGGCTATCAACATAGTGGGCAGGCCATTTGCCAGTTCCACTTCTCCAACCGAGTTCACTGCCGCTGGAAGCATGGTTCACCCGGGTTGGGCGATACCAAGGCATTCCCATGTCCCATTCCATATCCGCGTCATAAACAAACATTTCGCCATCCGCATTCAAGGCAATGTCATACTGATTGCGATATCCACTGCTAACAATTTCCCATTCCTTGCCATCTGGATCAGTTTTGGCAATATAACCACCAGGGGCAAGAATACCTCTGGCATGGCCATTTGCATCCCATTGCCTGGGTAACAAATGATCCTCCCCCCAATTACTTGGCAACCGGCTAGCGTTGAAATTTTCGGGTGGAAGAGTGTGATTTCCACATACAACCAAAATGGATTTACCATCGGGAGACAACCGTAGCGCATGGGGTCCGTGCTCACCACCGCCCCGCAAGGCCTTAAGCTTTACAACTTCATCAAATTGATCATCATTATTTGTATCGCGGAGCCTATACAACCCACTACCCTGCCCACCATTTACAGAAACATACAAACTGCCAAAGGCAAAAAGCATACCTTGGGCGGAACTCATCTTAACATCAAGTTTCTCAACCTTGACATCACCAGCAACTCCAGGCGCGGGAACCGTGATCCGGTAAAGCCCCTTATCACCCTGATCAGAAGCTATAATTCGCCCCTTCGGATCAACCGTAAGGCACACCCATGATCCAAGTTTATCCTTGGGCACGGTGAAAAGCCTTTCCACTTGAAAACCCGGAAGCAAATTGAAAGAAGAACTTGGAGCAGATGCGACACCTTCACCAGACAATACATTACCCCATGGGTTGTCACCGAGCTTGGCGACCTTCTTGGCAGCAACCATTTTGTCTGATTTACCAGATTCAACAGCTTTCCAAGAATCATCAGAAACCACATACGATACCTTGCCATCGGAACTGGTAAGAACCATCTTGAATACAAAACCCGCAACCCCTCCTTCATTCTCCACAAATGCTTCCAGGGTATTGGTACCGGCTTTAAGAACCTTGGACACATCAACTTCGACGGGTGTTTGCCACTCGGAACTTTTGCCGATATCTTGACCGTTGATTTTCATTTTAACAATATTATCGCAGGAGAATTTAACCTTCCCTTTACCACCGTTAAAGTCAAAAGCCTTGGTTAAAACATATTTGGAATTGTTGCTGGCGCCCCAGATCCAAAATGGATTAGGACCTCCGGAAAAATCATTGCCACGCTTGGTTTTCGCCGTGGCGGCAGTTGAAACATCCTTCGTACCGGAGGATGTCAAAACTTCAGGGGTCTGGGTATAAACTTCTTTTTCTAATGCAAACAAATCAGATTGCAATACGGTTAGCAATCCACCCAAAACCAATAAAAGTCTGTTTCTTAAAAACATAACCACACCCCTGGAGAAATATCAACAATTTCAGAAAATCACACCAATATTAAATATTACCGAACTTGTGGCAAATTAACAACCAATTACATTCATATTGCATTACCATTCAAGCCATGCTGGTAGATGCATCAAAGGTATGTTAGGATGCCTTTGGATTCCAAATAAAACAGGATGTAACTAACGCATATGAGCACCGGTTCGCCGACCAATCAAAGTTCATCATTTAACACGCAGGAAACAACCGCTAGCACAATAATCCTTGTGGTTGATGACAATGCGTGGAATCGTGAAACCTTAGTCAAGTCGCTGATGGAAAAAGGATTACAAGTAGTATCAGCTGAAAACGGCCCCAGAGCTTTGGAATTAATCAGCGCCAACAATTTCAATCTTATTCTACTTGATTCCAAGATGCCAAAATTCAGTGGTGTTGAGGTGCTTAAAAAGGCGAGGGTTGATTTCACCCCACTTGAACTCCCCATCATCATGATGACCGCCAGGGGTGAAGCAAAGGATATCATCGCAGCATTGGAACTGGGTGCGAACGATTACATAACCAAGCCGATTGATTTTCCGATCGCGTTCGCCCGCATCCAGACCCATTTGCTTCTTAACAAGTCATTCCGTGAAATCGAGGAATTGAAACAAAACCTGGGGGACAAAAACGAAAAACTTGAGAGGGCTAACCGTAGATTAAACAGGGATCTTGAAGCAGCAGCAGCGATTCAACAAGCCCAATTACCCGATGTATTGCCAAACTTCCCCGGAGTCAATTTCGCATGGATTTTTGAACCACATGAAAAACTTGCTGGCGACATGCTTCATGTGTTCCCAATCGGCGCATCAAAAGTGGCTTTTTTTGTACTCGATGTTAGCGGCCATGGTGCGCCAGCGGCTCTTCTTTCAGTCACGGTTTCACGACATATCACCGGATTGCAGGGGGACGCTAACCACAAATTGCTCGAACACCCCCAAAAAATGCTCGCATCACTAAACCAAAAATTCACCATGGACAACATGGGGGAAAACTTTTTCACAATCGCATACTGCGTCCTGGACCTCAACAGCCTTGAACTAACCTACAGCCTGGCGGGTCACCCCGGCATGATTCACCTGAAAATCGGCAATGTTCCCACAGTTCTCGACAAACCGGCCATACCGATCGGCCTTTTTGACAACTCCATTTACACTGAGGAAAAACTTCAACTCACTGAAGGGGACAGGCTGGTGTTATATTCCGATGGAATCATCGAGGCGTTGAATCCTGAAAGAGTATCCTTTGGAAAGGATAATTTAAAAGCAAGCCTGCATCGATCGGTTACAAATCAATTACCCGAATCATTTAAAAAAGTATTGCAGGATGTCAAGGAGTGGTGTAAGCCAGGCAGGCCGACCGATGACCTTACAATCCTTGGCATAGAAATCAAAAATAACAAATAGTTTGCCCAACCGCGATTTGTCCGGTAACTTCAATTCCTTACCTTGTTCAAAATAATGGAGCAAAAACCATGTTGCCAGGCATTAAACTTTTCGATCTCACCAACAAAACCGCTATCATCACCGGGGGTTCAAAAGGATTAGGTCTGGCCATGGCTGAAGGCCTTGCATCCGCAGGGGCAAATCTGGTCGTGATCAGCAGGAACGAAAAAGAAGCGGGTGCCGCAGCGGAAAAAATCACCAGGGAATACAAGACAAAAGCCATCGCCATCAGCGCAACTGTAACTTCCGAGGATGAAATTCAAAAGGCGGTGGCAACCGCCGCCAGTGAATTTGGCTCAATTGATATTTTAATCAACAATGCAGGAATTAACATTCGCGGTCCCATTGACGAGCTTTCTTACGAGGACTTTAAAAAAGTCCAGCAAACAAATGTTGACGGCACATGGATCCCCAGCAAAGCTGTCGTGCCTCACATGAAAAAACAAAAATCTGGAAGGATCATAAACATCGCAAGCACCCTGGGAGTTGTGGGGCTGGCAAATCGGACGCCTTATGCCACCAGCAAAGGGGCTGTTGTTCAAATGACCAGGGCTCTTGCCCTTGAACTCGCGCCCTTCAATGTCACGGTAAATGCTATCTGCCCCGGGCCATTCCTCACAGACATGAACATCCCCATCAAGGATGATGAGAACACGAAAAAATTCATCATCGGTGCAGTCGCATTGGAAAGGTGGGGCGAACTTAAAG
The DNA here is from genome assembly GCA_005786805.1 of Planctomycetia bacterium. Classification (GTDB taxonomy): domain Bacteria; phylum Planctomycetota; class Planctomycetia; order Gemmatales; family Gemmataceae; genus UBA969. The sequence continues at coordinate 32,941 of SYCV01000039.1, forward strand.
AAATTCAGGGAGCCGCTATCTATCTTGCAAGCGCTGCTTCAAGCTACACGACAGGCAGTCTTATCACGGTTGATGGTGGATGGACCGCCCGCTGATCATCGCACAAACATATCATTTTGAAGCCTTAAGGAATGCCACCAGATCGGCCAGTTCCTGGGGAGTGAACTGCTGGTCAAGGCCGGCGGGCATTACTGATACATTTCCGGGTTCCATGGTTTCAATATCAGACCTTAGAATCCGAGCCTGCTGGTCAGGACCGGTAATTAGAACAATTTCGTCAGGAGATTCAGATTTAATCAAACCTTGAAAAATCTTCCCCGCGGAAGTTGCGACTTTTATCGGCTCATAACTTCTCACAAAGCTCGCGCTTGGCAAGAGAATCGCCTCAAGTAGGTCTCGCTCACTACGAATCTGACCAATCTTGGTTAAATCAGGTCCAACCTTGCCTCCCAGGTAACCGATGGCATGGCATACCATGCACGCAGCCTTTGCATTTTGGAACACGACCTTTCCCTTGCTGATATCTCCCATCGAAACCAATGGAAGAATCGCTTCCAACTTTTCGTTCTGCCTGGATATCTGGGCACGCATGTCAACTTGCAACTGCTCAATTTCTTTTTGAACATCAGCACCAAGCTTCTTGAGCTTATCCTTGACAAGTTCCATCCGAATTGAGCCAACCGAAGGGGATTTGCGAATTGAGGAAAGTAACGCTTTGCCTATTGCTTCATCATTCAGGCCCGTGTAAACATCCAGCAACCTGTCTATTTCAGCAGGGCTTGCTTTTTCGAAAACCTTGACAAGGGATGATAACTGAACCATGGATAACTTCGCTTTTCCCATGGTTTCAGCAGTGCTTATCCTTGTTGATATGGGCTTATCGGAACCAAGGCTTTTCAAAAACAAGGATTCAAAATCACCATCGGTTATCTTGAACCCCGATGGCATAAGTGAAAAAGCTAAAAGCCTCATTTCAGGATCTTTTCCGCCATCAACTGCGAGTGCCAAAACATTATCAGCAACCAGCGCAAACCGGGCTGAACTCAACCTTAGGGCTTTCAAAGTTTTTAATGATTCCAACTCGACAGATTTATCCCCGGACTTCATTGAGGTTAAGATTGATTTTATCCACGATTCCGGTGCATCCTTGATTCCGGAAGAAGCCATGGTCCTTAATGCCATCATACGAAGAGCGGGCTTGGCTGATTCCTTCGACACCAAATCGGCTAAAATCCCCGATATCAAAGGCGCTTGATGCAAGGTCCCCAATCGACCGAACAAATCTAAAATTGCAGGATCATTCTCTTTTGTATTCTCAAGGGCTTTTTGTAAATAGGGGGCTAATTTATCTCCCCATTCACCATGCCTGGAGACTATCCACCATGCGGAATCTCGTAAAGATTTGTCGCCTGAATTCAAATCCGCCAACAACCAGTCCACTTCCAATTTTTCAGGCTTACCCATCTCCAATGCGTGAAGGCAGACCCTTCTAATATTGGGATTCTTACTTGAAAGCCCATCGCACACGGCATCAAAATCCTGAATCTCATAAAGTGCATAAGTCAAGGCATGCGACAAAACCCGGTCATTTGTCTTTTCCGCAACACTTAAAATCAATGAAATAGCCTTTGCATCTTTTGTCCGGCCCGCTATCTCCGCTGCCAACCTTTGCTCGGGAGGGGTGGAATTTTTCAGCAAGGCGTGAATTTCAGGACCATGCAAATTACTCCGATGAAGCGAAATGGCATTCAATGCTGCAAGCCTGACCTTCTGCGAGGAATCTTTCAGTTTAGTTTTCAAGGCGAGTAACGCCTTGGGAGTTCCCAATTTGCACAGCGCCCAAACCCCGGCGATTCTAGTATCTTCATGATTATCAGAGACTTTGGACTCCAGTATTGCCTCCACCGCTGTATCACCCTTCAATACAAGCGCATCAATTGCTTTTTTCCTGACAATAAATCGATCATCAGAAAGCAGGTGAACCAACTCCTTCACAGTGCTGTTTTTAAAATCAATCTTGATTCCATGGGGATCAGCTTTGGCAACAGAGTTTATTTTGCGGATTCGATAAATTGCACCTCGAACATCGGGTTTCACCAAGCCTGGCTGGGAGGTTGGACAGCAAAGTTTATACCAACCACCAGTATCGATCACCAATAGTGAGCCATCAGCATCCTCGATCACATCAGTGGGATGAAAATCAATCTGGTCTGATACTAAAAAATCGGAGTCTTTTGAAACCAAGCCCGCTCCCTGATATTCAAGCTGATGCCTGGTTATCTTCCTCATGTTGAAGGAACAGGCGAATAAATCACCCTGATAATCAACACCAAATGAACCAGATTCATAGGCATGCAAACCACAAGGTGCGGCGGCACCCATGTGACTAAGCACAGGCATCACTTCCGGGGAAGTCCAGGGGTGAGAGTTTAATACGCCATGAACTTTTCCATAAATTCCTCCATACACGGCATGGATCAGGCCATCGCGAAGCCCATTGGCAGGATGTTGGAAAAAAGTCGTGGTGAAGATTCTTTCACCTGTTGGGGTGAACGCGACATCAACCGGGTTATCCATTCCTCCGGTCATTACATGTTCAAAACTTGTCCCATCAGCCTTTGACCGAAAGATATGCGAGGCATTCGTGCTTAGAGGAAAAGACCCCGATAGTTTGTAATCCTGTTTGGCAAACGCGCCTTTGCACCAATAAACAAAACCATCAGGGCCGGCATAAGGACCATGGAGGTCATTGGCACAACCCGTTAGTGTTTTGCCTTGAAACCATTCTTCCCTAAACTCTGCAACTCCATCACCATCCTTGTCGGTTAATTTCCAAATCGAAGGTGGCGCGGCAACATACAAAGACCCATCAAGCCACATGGTGCCCTCGGGGAACATCATGTTATCCGCAAACACGGTCACATGTTCAAATCTGCCATCGGCATCTTTGTCTTCCAACCTTAAAATACGATGGGGCTTTTTCTGGAGTTGCACATCGGGTTTTTCATTCGAACCTGAGGAATCCGAAACATACAACCGGCCTTTATCATCAAATGCGGCACTTATCGGCCTTGGCACCACATCCGAGGACGCGCAAAGGGTGATTTCAAAACCAACGGGAAGTGTGAACTTATGCCCGTTCAACTTCACATCCTTGTACTGAACAACAGGCTTGACAATTTCCGAAGCTCCCGATAATCCTGCTTGATCAACACCAAGCACAAAAAGGATTAATCCAAGGAAAGCCCCAAAAGCAAAAAATCTACACATAGCAATGCCCTTTATTTGGCGAACATTGGCCCAGCGGGATTTCCACGCGAAAGGATATAGGCAAGAAGATCAAATATTTCATCCTCCTTCAAGGTATCAATAAGGCCCGCAGGCATCATAGAAACCTTTGAAGTCACTATTGATTCAACCTTCCGATGATCCACGACTGTTATCGCGGTGGGATTAAGCATGTCCGTGTTCACCATGATGTTATTCCCTGAAAGATTGATAATTCTGCCCGTGACAAGTTTTCCATCATCGGTGCTTATTATCACTCCCGCGTATTGGTCACTGATCACCTTGCTGGGCTCGATCAATGACTCGAGAAGATCGCGTTTATTAAACCTACCGGCAGCATTGGTAAGGTCTGGTCCCTGTGCTCCCCCCTCGTTCTCATAACGATGGCAGGCAACACATCGGGCTTCCGCAAACAATCGTTTTCCTTTTTCGAAGTTTCTTCCCCCAGCCAGATTGGCATCTAGCTTATCAGTTGAAAGATCTGTCATTTTCCAGGTCTTTACAAAGTCTCTCTTCACAGCAGGCGCTGAAACTTCTGTCAAGGCTGGCTTTGCCTCCAGGATTGATTTTAAGTCTTCTTTTTCCTTATCAGAAAGAACAACCAAAGCATCACGCTTGATGTTTTCAACAAAGGCACCAAAACTCATTCCACCTTTATAGCCTGCAGCCTTGATGAACCATGAGAAGTAATCTTTTTTCAAATCGGCATTCCAGCCTGTGCGAAGCATTCTTAAAGCACGGGCGATTTCCATCTGGTCTTCCTGAGTTGCGGCATTTTTAAGAAGCGCAACGCCCTTCATCGCAATTGTTGGCGATTGAAGGTAAACAAGCATCTGGCAAAGTTCAGAATTGACAGTCTTGTTATTACCGGGAAGAAACGCATCCAATTGGCCTGCAAGTTTAGCACCCATGGTTTCATCAGGGGGACCCATTCGAACAAAAAGCACCCCAAGGGTCCTTAGCAAATCAAGCTTTCGAACATCATCAAGTTTATCAAATGCTATGCCCTGCAAGGCGGAAACGACCTTGGTTTTCAAACCCTGATCAACTTCCTCTTTTTTATGCTGGGGATCGGATGAAGTGGAACGAATAAGGGCAAGCAATGCGGGTATAGCCTTGTTGGGATCTTTTTCAGCAAGAGCTTTGTCCCGCCATAGCTTTACATCCTGATGCTCAAGCGCGACCCTTGCAGCATAACGGATGAATCGATCCGGGCTTCCTAGATGATCCCATGCCTTTGAAACCGCCTCAGGATGGTTGGGTTCATGAAATTTTTCCAAACCCAATCGAATAGCCCGATCTTCAGAACCCCTGATATCACCCTTTGAAAGCGCGGTGGATTCCTCCCCATTGTAGGTGACGCGATAAAGTCCGGATTTGGTTTTTCTGCCACCGATGGTGAAATACAAAGCTCCATCCTTTGGATTCACCAGCAAGTCGGTCAAAGGCAATGGAGAACCGGAAATAAACTCCTCCACATCAGCTTTGTAGCTGCTACCCAAAGGTGAAAGATGAACAGCATACATTTTGCCATAGCTCCAATCGCATGCGAAAAAAGCCTCCTGATACTTTGCAGGGAACTTGGCGCCATAACCGAAGGTTACTCCCGTGGGCGAACCGGGACCGATATCCACAACCGCAGGAAGGCTGTCCGCGTAATATGCAGGCCATTTTCCAGCACCGTTTCTCCAGCCAAACTCGGCACCACTGGTTACATGACAAATTCTCGTGGGACGATACCAAGGAGTGTTGAAATCCCATTCCATATCCGCATCGTAAGTGAACAACTCACCCTGCCTGTTGAATGCGGCATCGTATTCATTGCGAAAACCAACTGCCATTATTTCCCAGTTCTTGGCATCCGGGTCGATTTTGTAAATCGTTCCTCCCGGCCCCATCACCCCAGCCATGAATCCCCTGCCATCGGGCATTCGAGGGAGCAAATGGTCCTCACCCCAGCGGGTGGGAACCCTACTTGATTTAAAATCAACCAGCTTGGTTTGATTCCCAATGACAACAACCAGGTTTTTACCATCCGGAGAGAGCAAAATTGCATGTGGACCGTGCTCGCCACCCCCTGAAAACTTCTGAAGCATGGTAACCTGGTCAAGTTGATCATCCCCATTGGTATCTCTGACCCTGTACAAGCCATGATCATATTTTCCACCTTTGTTAACCATGACATAAAGGCTGTCGAAAGCCCAGAGAAGCCCTTGAGCCTCACCGATATCCGCTGGGATTTTCTCAACCAAAGTGGGAGTTTTTGAATCACCAATTGGGGAAGGAGTAACCCTGAAAAGGCCGCCATTCTGATCTGAAACAATCAGCCTGCCTTTAGGGTCGGTACACATCGAAACCCAAGAGCCTTGGGATGATGCGGGAACCGAGTGGAGAAGTTCAACTTTAAAACCTTTGAGAGTTTTGATTTGAGAGGGAGAAGTAGCTGGCGGTTCTTTACCCGCCAGCCTTGGATCATCGGGAGCCTTCTTTTTGCCCCCTGTTTTTCCTGGTTTAGTTACTTCTTTTTTTTTTCCTCAGATGCCGTACCCAGTTTCTTAAGTGTCAAGTCCTTGAATTGCACGGTCATAACAGGTCCCACATGAATCTGCAGGGCTAAAATCCCACTTTTGACGGCCTTGGGAGACTCATCAAGAATTTCAGCGGTGACATTTCCGTTGATCATATGAACCAGTTTGTTGCCATTGGCAATGATCACATATTCGTTCCAGTCATCTTTTTTAATTGCAGCCTGAAGTTCAGCGGATGATTTTTCAGTCTTTCCGACAACTTCCTTCTTGTTATCAGAATTCCATTTAACCTTTTCACCACGACCACACATGATACCTCTTCCACCAGCGACACCGCCTTCGTCATAAAGAATTCCAGAAAAAGTGGTGCCAGCCTCAAAATCACCCTGATAACCACCAACTCTGGGGCCAAAATCGCCCTGACCCATTAATTTACTTCGATATTGAATCCCTGAATTTCCACCAACGATCTTATATTTACATTTAAATTCAAAATCGCTGACTTCTCCACCTTTCCACACGAGAAAAGTATTATGCTTTAACTTGTTATGGGGTTCAGTACCAGTCTTACCAGTGATGGCGCCATCTTCAACGGACCAAAGCTTGGGGTTACCTTCCCAACCAGTAAGATCTTTCCCATTAAAAATAGATACAGCTTCCTCAGCAGAATATGAGGAGATTGCAAATACAAAGCCTAAAAACAAAATCGAAAGAATTCTCATCATTGACTCCGGTTTAACATCCAAGGCGTGAAAATATACTAAGTCATTCAAATATTCATTAACTGAACATTAAACTACGATAATAAAATCCAAAAGAATAATCCAGCATTAGTTCCGAGTTACATGAAAATATTTCATAGTCCGACCCATCAAAAATGCAGTAAAGTTAATTGTTGCCCCTTGCAAGAACAGACTATAAATTAACTGTTGGATTTATTCCCATACAACACCTTCAAATATAATTACCAAGGATTTTTCATGAGCACCAAGAAATGGAATGTGGCGATGGTTGGCTTGGGATTTGGAGCGGAATTCATTCCAATTTATCAAAACCACCCGCTTGGAAACATTTATGCCATCTGCCAGCGAAACAAAGAAAAACTTCACAAAATTGGTGACACCTTTAAAATTGAGAAGCGCTTCACAAATTATGAAGATGTTTTAAAGGATCCTAATGTTGATTTTGTTCACATTAACTCCCCAATCCCTGACCATGCACCCATGTCCATAGCCGCGTTAAAAGCTGGCAAGCATGTCATGTGCACCGTGCCTATGGCTACAACGGTCGAGGATTGCAAAACCATCGTTGATTTGGTTAAAAAAACCGGCCTTAAATACATGATGGCGGAAACCGTCGTTTACTCAAGGGAATTTCTTTTCATCAAGGATATGTTCCAAAAAGGTGAGCTTGGAAAAATTCAATACATGGCGGCATCCCACCCACAAGACATGGATGGATGGCCCGACTATTGGCAGAAAATGATACCCATGCATTACGCCACCCATGTTGTCAGCCCCTGCCTGGGTTTGGTGAATGGCAAGGCGGAAAATGTCAGTTGCTTTGGTTCCGGGACTGTCAGGGAGGAAATCCAAAAGTTATCAGGCAACAAATTCGCTGTTGAATCCTGCCATATTAAAATAAAGGATTCTGATATCGCATGCCATATTTGGCGATTCTTATACGACACGGCAAGGCAATACCGCGAAAGCTTTGATGTTTATGGCACAAAGAAAAGCTTCGAGTGGAGCCTTGTGGAACATGAACCACATATAATTCACACCGCCAAAAAGCCTGAGCCTGAAATTCCAAGTAAAATTACCGTGCCTGATTTCGCGCATCTTCTACCGGAACCGATCAGGAAATTCACGCTTCCCTCAGAAATCCATGATGCCGAGCACCTATCCTTTTTACAGGGCGGCGGGCATGGTGGTTCCCATCCTCACATGGTCAATGAATTCCTGAGTGCATTGTCCAACAACCGCGATCCTTGGCCAAATGCCACTCAAAGCGCGAACTGGACCTGCGTGGGCATTCTCGCGCATGAGTCGGCATTACAAGGTGGGAAAGTACTAAACCTCCCCGACTTCACTCTTTAAACAATCTTGATGCCATCAACCTCAAACCAACGGTATTAGAAATGAAAAAATATATTCTATGCGTTTCAATCATCATCGCGATGTCACTTGGACTCGAGATAAACTCTTATACCCGGGCGCAAGACACCAAGATCAAGCTGCTTTTCCTCGGTGACAATGGTCACCATAAACCCAACGATCGGTTCAGGCAAATCCAGCCCGTGTTGGCAGCAAAAGGCATTGATATCACATACACGGACAAAGTGGACGCCCTAAACCCCAAGGTATTGAATTCTTACCAGGGTTTGATGATTTTTGCAAACCTGACGGTGCTCTCACCCGATCAAGAAAAAGCATTGCTTGATTATGTTGAACAGGGCAACGCGCTTATTCCATTGCATTGCGCGAGTTACTGCTTTTTAAACTCCCAAAAATATATAGACCTGGTTGGGGCTCAATTTTCCAAGCATGGCACCGGCACTTTTCGCGTGGACAATGTGCTTCCCGAGCACCCAATCATGAAAGGCTACAAGAGTTTTGAAAGTTGGGACGAAACCTATGTGCATACCAAACATAATCCCAAAAACCGAACAGTGCTTGAAGAGAGAAAAGACGCCTCAGGTTCTGAACCATGGACCTGGGTTCGCACCCAAGGGAAAGGCAAGATTTTTTACACAGCATGGGGTCATGATGCCCGCACTTGGTCAAATCCGGGTTTTCAAAACCTTCTTGAGAGGGGTATCCGATGGGCCACCAACAGCGACCTTTCAAAAGTTGAGGCTTTTTCTGATCAACCCCTTATGACTGAATTACCCAAAAATCTTAAGCCTTTTGATTACGTCGAAGCTGATGTGCCTTTTTATCCTGCGAACAAACAATGGGGAAAAATGGGAGAAAACATCCGCAAAATGCAAAAACCCCTCGAGCCAAAGGAATCACAACAGCATTATGTCATGCCTGAGGGATTCGAACTAAAACTCTTCGCCTCTGAACCAGACTTGCAGGGCAAACCCATCGCCATGAATTGGGATGAGCGGGGCCGCTTATGGGTTGCACTTACCATTGATTACCCCAATGAATTACAACCACCCGGCCAGGGAAGGGATAAAATCGTCATATGCGAGGATACCAACGGTGACAATGTTGCTGATAAATTCACAACTTTTGCTGACAAACTCAGTATTCCAACAAGTTTGATATTCTCCAATGGCGGCCTCATCGTCCATCAGGCCCCGGACACTCTTTTTCTCAAGGACACCAATGGCGACGATATTGCTGACGAAAGACGAACCCTTTTCACAGGGTGGAACACCGGTGACACACATGCCGGGCCAAGCAATTTAAATTATGGTCTTGATAACTGGATCTACGGAATGGTGGGTTACTCAGGTTTTTCGGGAACAGTGGGAGATGAAAAACAATCATTCCGTACTGGGTTCTATCGAATGAAACCCGATGGTTCCAAAATTGAATTCCTTCGGAACACAAACAATAATTCCTGGGGCGTGGGATTTAGTGAGGAAGGAATTCTTTTTGGTTCAACAGCAAATGGTAATCCCAGCGTTCATCTGCCAATTCCAAACCGGTATTATGAAAAGGTTAGAGGTTGGTCCAGCAGCGTTTTAGACGGAATCGCAGGCAGTGCCCCCATCCACCCGATCACCAAGCAAATCAGGCAGGTTGATCACCATGACAGGTTCACCGCTGCCGCAGGGCATGCGCTATATACCGCCAGAAATTACCCATCAAATTATTGGAACAAAACCGCCTTTGTGACGGAACCCACGGGGCATCTTATCGCCACATTCCCAATCACTCCTGAAGGTGCCAGCTTCACCTCCCGGAACGCATTCAACTTGGTGGCCAGCGATGACGAATGGAGTTCACCGATTGTTGCAGAAGTGGGTCCAGATGGAAATGTATGGTTTGTTGATTGGTATAATTTCATCGTGCAACATAATCCCACTCCCGCTGGTTTTAAAACGGGCAAGGGAAATGCCTATGAAACGAATCTTCGCGACAAGAAACATGGTCGGATCTACAGGCTGGTGCACAAAAAAGGTAATGGTGGTGGAACCATGAGTCTTGCAAACGCCGACACCAGCAAACTTGTGGAAACGCTTAGAAATGACAACTTTTTTTGGCGCAGGCATGCCCAGAGGCTTCTGGTTGAAAAACAAAGCAAAGATGCCATACCCGGCCTTATGGAACTCGCGAAAGAAACAAAACTTGATGGCGCCGGTTTAACCCCTTGTGTTATACATGCACTTTGGACCTTAAAAGCGCTTGGCGCGCTGGAGGACGAAAAATCCCCGGCAACTAGAATCGCAATCGATTCCTTAAAGCATCCTTCGGCAGGTGTAAGACTCAATGCATTGAAAGTTCTGCCCTCAAAAGTAAGTTCAATCGAGGCAATCCTGAATGCGAACCTGCTAAATGATGCCAACCTTCAGGTTCAACTTGCCACCCTACTTGCATTATCTGACATGCCTCCTTCTGAACTTTCGAGCAAGGCGATTGTCCAGTTGTTGAAATCACCCAGGCAGGCCATGGACAAATGGTTGCTTGATGGAGTGACCACGGCTGCGGCGAACAATGATGCCCTTTTCCTGAACTCGATATCTCAAAAAAACACGGCCCCCTCAAATGAACTATTAACCATCATTGAAAGGGTCGCTGATCATCATGCCAGGGGTAAACCGGATGATAGCATCGCTGAAACCCTTGAAAAATTACTGCAAGCTGATCCGTTGGTGCAAACCGCGACTTTAAAAGGTTTAGCCAGAGGCTGGCCTGCAAACCAACCGCCCAAGTTAAATGATCGGATTGAAAAATCCCTTAAGGATCTATTTGGGGTTCTTCCAATATCAGCCAGGGGGCAATTGGCGCAATTGGCAAAGAAATGGGGAAGTAATTCCCTGGCGGAACAATCCAAGATTATCGTGCAGGGGTTTTTAAAATCAGCAGCCGATTCAAAGCAAACAGATGCTGATAGAATTTCTTCCGCAAGACAGGCATGCGAATTTGGATCTTCCGATCCTGCTGTCGCAAAAGCCATATTGGAACTTATCACCGCCCAAATGCCTCCGGAAGTAGGAACCGGAATGCTGGAAGCAGTTTCACTTTCCGACCAACCCGGAACTGCCAAAGAAATTGTCGATCGGTTCTCGGATTGGACTCCGAACCTTAGGCAGACTGCGATTCGAATCCTTCTTTCAAGGGCTGCATGGACGGAATCACTGGTTGCCTCACTTGACAATAATAAACTGAGAATATCTGAACTAAGCCTTGACCAAAAACAAGCTCTTATGCAAACCGGCAATAAGAAAATCACTGACAAGGCCAAAGCCATACTTTCCCGTGGGGGTGGCCTGCCCAATGCGGACAGGCAGAAAGTGATTGAGGATTTCATGTTCGCAACATCCCAGTCTGGAGATGCTATCGCGGGAAAAATCGTCTACAAAAACCAATGCGCCAAATGCCACCAACACCAGGGCGAAGGTGTCAAGATAGGCCCGGATTTGACAGGCATGGCTGCACATCCGAAAAAGGAACTTTTGATCCACATCATGGATCCCAACCGTGATGTGGAGGGAAATTTCCGCCAATATGTCGTCTCAACCAAAAGCGGCAAAATACTCACCGGGATGCTTGCGTCGGAGACAAAATCATCCATCGAATTGATTGACACCGAGGCGAAAAAACAATCCGTACTGCGTGAGGACATCGATGAAATCAAGGCCTCGGATCGTTCGCTCATGCCGGAAGGATTTGAAAAACAACTTTCCAAGCCTGACTTGGTCAATCTCCTTGAGTTTCTAACCCAACGAGGCAAGTTTCTACCGCTTCCACTCGACAAAGTCGCCACCATCGTCAGCACAAAGGGTATGTTTTTTGGTGAAGAAGGGATTGTTGAACGACTTATTTTCCCTGACTGGAAACCGAAAGTTTTCCAAGGAGTACCATTTAATCTGGTCGACCCACAAGTTGACAAACATCCCAATGTGATCATGCTTCACGGCACCAATGGAAACACTCCTCCAAAGATGCCCAAGCAGGTAAAGCTTTCATGCAACGGCCCAGCCAACGCAATCCATTTATTGAGTGGTATAAGCGGGTGGGGATATCCGGCAACACCAAAGGGATCGGTGTCCATGATTGTAAGGCTGCACTACGCTGATGATAAAACTGAAGATCACCCATTAAAGAACGGCGAGGTTTTCGCGGACTACATTCGCCGGGTTGATGTCCCTGGTTCCACTTTTGCATTCCCATTGCGAGGACAACAGGTCCGTTACCTTGCCATAATTCCCAAACGTCCAAACGAAATCATCAAGGATATTGAATTCGTGAAAGGGCCTGATGCAACTGCCCCGGTCGTTATGGCCGTCACAATTGAAGGCCCTGAAAACAAGGATAAAAGCAAATGACCTGCGATTGTACCACCACTTAATTATCAAGCATTGCTTGCCAAGGAAGTGGTCGGATTATTTTTCAATCTCTGTCAGTGATCTTTTCCCGCCTTGGGTATCAAGGAGAAAAACACCAGTAAAGCTTGCCCGGACAGGCTTTTTGTCTCTCTCTGAGCACTCGGCGTTAACATCGACTTGATAGCAGTTTTTTCTAGTCTCGACGACCTTTAATATTATCCCTGAGGCTGGTTCGGGATTGATTGTCAACGGCATTTTTCCAAGCTCATCTTGCAAGATAAAGCTTAAAGCCAAATCTCTGCCGGAAAAAGCGAGATTTTGGGCTTTTGTATCAAGATTAATGAACTCAAATTTCTTACGGGTGAAAATTTCCTGGAAAACGACCGCTGCCAAAATCGAGGCCCCTATCGCCATCACGACTAGACAACTCAAAAGTGCGACTCCTTTTCTGCCCACCCCAGGCTTCTTGATCATCGTCCACCTCTATTCAAAGCTGCCCGGAAGCTGAAATCACGGTTCTTAAGTTTCTCGGGACTTGATTTTTCGAGGCAGTAAAGTTCAACGACAGAATCACCATTGAACAAACTGAATGATACCTCCCCAAATAAATCCCCCTTGAGCACGCGTTGTTTGCCCTGAGTTGAAATCCTTATTAAATCCCCATTTTCCAAGGCATAAGATATCTCTTCACCTGACAACAAGGTAAGTTTCAATCCTTCACTTTTTAAATTTGTTTTTTTAGTCAACTGGGCGGATTTGCAAGCCCGCACATCCCTTCGAAAAAGACCCGCCAAGTTCACTGCTTCCATGTTTCTGTTCGACAATTCCGATTCCACGGAAGACAACCGCATCAGGCCAATGGTAATCGCACCAACAACACCCATCACAACCACAAGCAATGCGATCACCACGACCATTTCAATGAGCGTGAAGGCGATTCTGGATCTCGAATTACTTACCACCATTTTCCCCCTTTAAAGCAACCGACCTTGGGGATATTGAGGTTTCAACGATGCATTCCGCGGGGTCAAAAACACGGCCATTCTTCCAATTAACCACAACCTTCACATTCTTGACCAACTTGAATTCTTTTGAAGGCAACACACTTACTTTTATCTCACATCCAACGGGCAATGACTTGTAATTGCCAATATCCTGAGCCGCCTTCGCCCAGGTATCATCCAACTTTTCATACGGTGTGCCGCGAGCCATCTCAAGAATATTTAAGCCAGCCTGGTTTGCCAAAAACAGATTATTATTTCGATGTCTTTCATGCACACACCAACTTGCGACTTGGGCCACCACAACCATGACGATCGCCAAGATCGAGAAAGATGCGACTATTTCCATGATCGTGAAACCATTTCGCAAAGAAAAAATCGTCTGGGATTTTTTGATCATGACAACTCCACGATCATTTTAAGCAGGGGCATGAACATTGCGATTGCGATAAATCCAATCAACACACCCAGGCAAAGCATAAGCAAGGGAAAAATCACCAGGGAAAAACGCTGTGCGATCAGGGAAGCCAGACGCAGTCTTTGGTTTCCAACCTCAGTCAAAGCCCACGAGAGATTAGCAACCCCTTGGGAAGACTGGATGAAGGGTTTCATTGATTTGGGAAGCCAACCGGATGAATAAAGACTGTCTTCAAGTGAAAAGCCTGACTTTATGGCTAAATTGAGATTTATCAATTGTTTTTGGGCGGGCCCGCTGAAGCATTTGGAATCTTCAAGAAAATCAAGCGCTTTGGGAATCACAATCTGCCCCTGCAAGGTGATTCCAAGCATTTTAAGGAAATTACCCTGCATGTGGATTCTATAGATTGCGCCAACCACAGGAAAATACCACCGGACTGTGGTGTTCCAAAATGGCATCAATGCCAGGAAAGGCAGCAAGATGACAATTGCAAGCCAGAATAAAGGAGCAATTTCAGCGATCAAATTTCCTTTGTTCCCAAATGTTGGCAGCCAATTGAATATATTGAGCAGGATGGTGGTCACCCATGGAAGAGTGTAATCAAAATCCTTGAAAATTCGCTCGTATTTGGGCGCGATGAAAACCATGAAGAATACCGCGACATTAAGAGATGCGACCACCATGAAAAACAAATAAGCCAATCGAGGAAGAACCACCAACCAGAACAAATCCTTGTGCCAGCGCACGACCATTGAGAGACAGTTGGAAATTTTCCCTGAGGCTTCTCCAAGGGAAAGCGCGAGATAAACCTCCCGCGAAACCAACCTGGGGTATTGCCTCAGTGCGCTGGTTAAAGTAAGGCCGTTTTCCAAAAGCCTTGTCAAACCCTCCACCTGTTTGTCAAAGCGCCAACGCTTGTAACAGATAAAGTAATAAGCAGGGTTTAAAAAAGATAAAAAACAAAAAATGAACCATTCACGAAAAAAACCTTTGGGCCGGTCTTCCAGATAGGAATTCAACATGGGCACGACGGAGGTTTCAGACTCAAAAGTTGATTGAAGCAGGTTTCTAAACTCCTCTTGCCTGACATGCCTGTAATAAAAAAAGGAAACCAAAGCCCAGACTGAGAAAGCCATATGAAGCATGACATAATAGAAAGCGATCAATTCAACCCGGGCAATGCATAGCAGGATGAAAACAACCAGGGGAAACAATCCCGCCGTGAGAATCATGACGATAAACAACAGGATTTCCAATTTCCTTTGGCTCATGAGAACTTAAACCCTGAATTCAATCGGTATTTCACTTGCTAAGCCCTTCAAGCAATTTGATCAATGGAAAAAAAACCGCAAACACAAACACCGAAGTTATCAATCCGGCGCACACGACAATTATCAATGGCGGAAAAACACTTTGAACCATCGAGGATCGCATCGCAACCTGCCTCGAATACATTTGGGCGGCCTGCTTCAATGCCTGGGGCAGATTCCCCTTTAATTCCCCCAATCCCGCCATCCAGGAAACAACCTCTGGCAGAATCCTGCACTCTTTTAATGCAACGGAAAGGGAAGCGCCCTGGCGTAATTTGCCTGCTATTTTATTTGCTCCATCTTTTAGTATCGGATCTGAACCAGCTTCAGCCGCAAGCTCAAAAGCCTCAGGCAAAGGCATCTGATTTTCAACCAATATCGCGAGTAAGTCGGTAAATGCCGCAAGTCTCGCGGATCGGATTAAAACTCCAAACACAGGCAGGGAATATAAGATCCTGGCAAGTATGCAACGCCCGGATTCTGTCGCGTTGAGTATCCCACGAAGCACCAAACCAATTATCCCGATTCCGCCCAGCGGTATAACAAGGGTGTGGAATGGATTTTGACAAACATCAACGATCATTTGCGTTAAAAAAGGTAATCGCATGCCAAATTCGTTGAATATTGCTATGAATTGCGGCATGACAAAAATCATGATCATCGCAACCAATAATATCGCTACAAAAATCACCATTATTGGATAAATCAAGGCTGTGTATAAAACTGAATAAAGATCAGATATGCTTCTTGCATAAGTTGTCAGCAACGCGAGAACATCTGGAAGATTTCCACCACGGATCCCCGCATTCATAAGACTGGAATAAAATTTTGGAACCCGTCCCTGCTGCATTGCGATTGCTTCAGGAAGGGACTTTCCTCGTTTCAAATCATCAGCAAGGCTTTGAGTGGCGTTTTTCAGGTTTCCCCGGGACATTTCCCTTGCAATGGAAGCAAGTCCCTCCTCGAGAGGCAAACCAGCCTTTGCCATGCCTGCTATTTCCTCATTGAGATATATCAACTGGTCAGCAGTCAGAACTCCGAATTTTTGTTCTTTATTTTCATCGTTCATAGGACATCCGAATGGTTATTGAAAAAAGCCATGCACTCTGATGGGCCCAGCACTCTTAAAACTTCTTCCTTTGTGGTCGTTCCGTTTTTTACAGCATTAAAAGCATGACTGGCCAGTGTTATACCGCCACTGCTTTTAAAAATACCCTGAAGAATGGACTTGTCCGCGCGTTGCAGAATGGCTTGTCGCATTTCCGAACACAACACCATAGCTTCCACCAGCAAAAATCTTCCTTGATAACCTGTGTGATTGCAAATTTCACAAGCGCCACCATTGCAACGGCTGCATAATTTCCTTAAAAGCCTTTGATTTAAAACAAGCCTGAGGGAACTGTTTAACAAATAAGGTTCCAACCCCATCTCCAACAAACGCGAGATAACCCCGCAGGATGAGCCAGCATGGAGAGTGCTGAACAACAAGTGGCCTGACAGCGCCGCCTCGGTAGCAACCCTCGCAGTTTCAGAGTCCCGTATTTCCCCAACCAGAATCACCTCCGGGTCCTGCCTGAGCAAACTTCGCAAACCCAGGGCGAAATCAAATCCATTGCTGGGCGATACCTGGGTCTGGCTGACACCCTTGAGAACCTGTTCAACGGGATCTTCAAGCGTCACGATATGTCTTCGATTTTTCTCAGCCCTGGAGATATGACTAAGGCAAGAGTAGATGCTGGTGGTTTTACCACTTCCTCCAGGTCCCGTAAAAAGAATGGCTCCTGAACGCTCATTGATCGCATTTTCAAGAAGCCTAAAGACTTCAATTTCAAGGCCAAGGTCTTCCAGGTTGAAGCTCCTATTTTCACCACGAAACAAACGAAGTGCAATCCTCTCACCATGAATGGTTGGGAAAGTACTGACGCGAATCTCGGTGCCATGGAGGGAACCCTCCTTAATACGGCCTTCCTGGGGAATGTCTTGCCTGTAAGAGAGCAAATTAGCCAGAAACTTAAACCGGGCCACGATGTTTGGATTGAGTTCCCGGGGCAGGTCTGCAACATGGATCATCACCCCATCCACTCGGAAGCATAACTGGACTTTGTCCACGGATGGTTCGATATAAGCATCCGTCGCCTTGAAATCTTGGGCTTTTTCAAGAATACTGGAAACCAACAAAGGCACTTGTTCAGCCTCCCATGGCATGCCTTGATCAAAGTGTCTAAACCTTGTGGAATTTAAGGTGTTCATTTTAATACGAGTCAAATACGAGCTTGAGAATATGCGGTCACTTTCTTATGTGTAACAAAACCAAATATAATAACAATTAAATAATTGGATTATGTTCCCATAATCGAGCGGTTGCGCTTAAAATACCAATGTTTTCCATCGGACTCAAATATATGCTGGATGCAAAAAAAAGAGCTGTGCTTGACGCAATATTCCTGCGCACCCGCAAGGCATTGGAAGGTTGGCCCTCAGGCCCAATGAAAGCCCGCATTCCCAGTGGTGGAATGGATTTTCTAGACCTTCGGGAATACCAACCAGGTGATGAGGTCAGGCATATTGACTGGAAATCAACATCCCGCTCTGGCAAAGTTTTGGTTAAAAAATTCATACATGACCAGGAAATTTCTGTGCTTATTTTCGCCAGCACAAGCCCCAGCATGAATTTCTCAACTATCACATCGACAAAACTGGAAGTAATGACGGAAATTGCCACGGCGTTGGCATGGATAACAATCAATTCCGGAAATAGATTTTCCCTTTATAAGTTCAGCAAAACAGCAGAATATTGCATCCGCAATGCCAACAATGAAAAACATGTCCGTGCCGCGGGTGCGATTCTTTTAGGTGGTCAAAAACCAAAAACGGATAAAAGTATGGATATATGGAAAATTCTTTCAGGAAAAAAAACACCCCGAAGCATGGTTTTTATACTTTCGGATTTTTATGAAAAACTTGATCCGCGACTTTTTTCAGCTTGTGCACAAAAACATGATCTGCATCTTTTTCGGATTCTTGATAAAAGTGAAATCAATCTTCCCGACACTCCAGATATAATCTGCAAGCATCCAGAAAAATTTCAAACCCATTTAATGCGAAGCTCGGAAAAAGAATTCCGATCCAATTACCAGAGACTATTCAATGAACATGAGAACCAAATAATTGAGCTATGCAAGTCAAATGAAACTGGTTTTCTTCGTATCAACACTTGTGAACCATATCTGGCTATTTTGGTTGATTACTTTAATCAATTATTCCATGGTCAATGATAAAAATGCATCCACCTATTTTTTTATCAATCTTGGCGGTTTTCCTGGTCCAACAACCAATCCCCCAGGACTTGACCATTCCCGCCTTTTCTTCCCCGGAAGGACTCGAATCATCATTGCAGGTTAATTTGAGGGAAGAAAGGCTTCCCGGTGCCACTTTTTCCATCGTGTTTAAGTTCCAAACTGAAAAGACATTTTCTGCCAGGGAATTCAAATTGGAAGAACCACATGGCCAGGAATGGGAACTGCTATCAGCCGGCAAGGAATCTATCTCCCGGGATTTAGGCAAGAACATTCATGTTGTGCCATTTATTTTAAGAGCCAAAAAAAGCGGGGATATAAACATCCCCAACTTGGAAGTCTCAGCACTCCTTGATTCAAAATTAATAAAAGTTTTGTGGAACAAATGGCTAATTCCAGAATACCCCTTCCCTTTCAAGGAACTGGATATTGACAAAAAAAATATTTTGAAGACCAATGATAAGCATCCCTCATGGCTTGCTGGGGTCATCCTGATCATAATTGCTGGGGGAACATTTATATTGATTTCCCAAAAATCTATTCCGATTTCATCCAAATCAAATTCAAAAAAAGTCTTGGATATGTGGATCAACAAAATCGACAACTCAAGCATCGAGGAATGCATAAATGTTATTGAACCGATAATCAGATCTGAAATTGGTTTGAAAACCAGTTTAAAAACCGATTCAATCACATCCGATGATTTGGAATCCAAAATAATTGAAGGAATATCGCAATCTGAAAAGCAGTTGTTTGTAAAAACTCTCCAAACCATAGAAAAAATCAAATATTCAAATCATAAAGACTTGGATTTATTAAAAACCACCGTGAAAGAACTGGCTGAATCTTTGTAGATTCACGGAAATTGCGTTTTTTAATCATTGTATCGATTAACCTACATATCAAAAACAAGAGAACTAGGCATCCCTGATAAATAGAGTAAACCCGGGTATTTGGAAAGACGATATCTTAGGTACTAATCTTCCAGCCGATTCTCGAGATATATTTCGAAAAAGCTGAAAGAAAAATTAAATACTGTTTTATTGGAGACTCATCATGAATGATTTCAATCCCTCAAATAGAAATATTTTTATCGCAATTGTTGTGACACTTGGAATCTGGGGTTGCTCTCAAAATCCGGGACCTTCTCCAAAAGTTCAAGCTGAAAAGATCAAAACACTGGAGGAAAAAATCGCCAAGATGGAGGATGAGCACCAAACACTTTTATCCGCCAGAGACCAGATGAAAACTCGGATCACCGCCTTGGAAGAAGACCGTAGCGCTTTGGAAAAAAAACTTATCCACCACAAGGAAGTGGTTCAAGAACGGGATGAACTCAAAGCTTTGGCAGATTTAAGGACCAGCGAAAGAGATGCCAGCCAACTCAGGTGCGAACTATTCAAAAAGGGATTACAAGAATTACTTGGACAGGATGAATCGATGATATCCACATCCAAACCTTCATCAAGCAGGGCAACAGCGGGAATCCCCTTCAATCAAAAATAAATTGATTCAAAAACGCCAGTTTGGCTCACATGAGGTGGCCCAAGCTGGCGTTGCTCTTTTAATCATGGATATACTCAATCACGGCCTGGCGTTTCATATCTGAAAGCATGCGCTTCATTTCATATTGGCCTGCCTCATTACGCAAACGGTCACGAACTTGCTTTTGCACTTTTTCATCAAAAACTTTAATACCGGCGTATTCCCGCTTAACCAACATGATGACATGAACACCCGTGGGCAATTCTACCAGGGGGCCAACTTCCCCATCCTTCATTTCAAAAAGATATTTTTCAACTTGTACGGGCTTTATTTCCCCTCTTTTTCTGCCAATCCCCTCACCGTTCCTAAACGCACCATCACCATGGCAATACTCCTTGCTTAACTTGGAGAAATCCTCGCCCTTTTTCGCCTTTTCAGCAATCTTTTTCGCTGTTTCCAATGCTTCCTCATGAGACTTTGAATTTCTGTAACTTATGAAGATGTCCTTCCATTCCACACTATCCTGGATTTGAAACTCCTCGGGGTGGGTATCGTAATAATCCCGAATCTGCTTGTGGCCTATCCGATCAAGATTTGGAATTATCCTCGTTTGCATGTATTGCATGGCGATAAAGTTTCTTTCAGACTGTCTACGGAGCAAATCTAGCGAGACTCCCTGCGATTCCAATAATGTTTTAAATTCAGCATCACTCAACGATTTGTTTCTTTCCTTGAGTAATCGCACATATCTGTCAAATTCCTTGCCAGCCATTTCCTGAAGTTTATCAAGGAACTTTTTAGCCTGTGGATTTTTGGTCAGCCGATTGTAGGCATCTTGAATGACAATCTCCCGTTCAACCAGTTGGTTTATCGCTGCTTTTCTTCTAGCGGCATCATTCGCCCCACCCTCACCAATTCCCTGGCTAAGCGTCAGCAAAACTTCCTCTTCCAAGACAGCTTCACCATTAACCAATGCGACGATATTGCTTCCTGTGTTTTTTTGTCCCGGCTTTGCAATGTTTTCCGCAGGTTCAACTTTTATCTCGTCTGCGGAGGCGTTTAGATCATTTTCGGGGGATTGCGCCCTTGCGCCGTTTGAAACAGTTGCAGGAGGATAGTTTTGTGCGTTATCTTTTACAGGTGTGGAGACACAACCAATCAAGCCGATGAATAAAATTGAAAAACCAACAAGTAATCTTCCCGTCAACATAAATTCTCCACCATTAATTGGGAGCCTATTTTAGCCGAATGCGACCGGCTTATAACTTGTTTTCAAACTAAAACAAGAGGAACTAACATAGTCAAACAACTTGTAAAACTGGGTAAATTGATTTATTTTGAGCGAAAGGTCGGATTGATCAAAATCAAATTAGTTGGAATACTTCCCGCAAGCCCCAAATTATCTAGACACAAGGTCCCATCTCTGGTTAGTATTCTCAAATATTGAAAACAAGTTACTAAGCTTGCCTTTCTTGCATAAGTTTCATTTATGCAGGTTTAAAATGCAACCTTCAGAAACTCTCCCCGTGTTCCTTTTTCCAAAGGGTGAACCTTTATGTCTAGTGCAACTGTTTCAAACCAAGCACCGAATGCAATGCGATTACTCTGGGCTGGATTCATGGCCATTTTGGCTGCAGGGGTCGGCTTCGCAATCCGAGGCGGTATTTTTGATAACTGGGGCAAAGAATATGGATTTACCGGGGCACAATTGGGTGCCATCGGCGGGGGTGGCTTTAGCGGGTTTTGTTTTGGAATCATTATTGGTGGTGTTATCGTTGATAAAATTGGCTATGGAAAGCTAGTCGCACTTGCCTTAGTTGGCCATATTATCTCAGCTTTTGTAACTTTTGGCGCAAGCACACCTGAGAACGCTTACAACTTCTTATTCTGGGGAATGTTCATTTTTGCTTTCGCAAATGGAACACTCGAAGCTGTTGCCAATCCACTGGTTGCAACTCTTTTTCCTGAAAACCGAACCCATTATCTCAATATTCTTCATGCATCATGGCCAGCAGGAATGATTCTTGGCTCAGTTGCGGGTTGGATTCTTGATGACAAGATGGAAGTGCCATGGAAGTATCAACTTGCCTTGTACCTTGTCCCAACAGTGCTTTACGCGCTTATGTTTCTTGGCCAGAAATTTCCAAAGTCGGAGGCTGCTGAAAAAGGTTCAAGCTTTGTCGAGATGTTCCGAAGCGTGGGTATTCTTGGGGCCCTCGTTGCATGTTATCTGCTCGCCCTGTTTTTTGGCGACATTTTCAAAAGCTTCGCCCCTGAGAATGCCAAATTAATTGGATATGGAATCGGTGGCGCACTTCTAATAATCGTTTCAGTGATGACCAAGTTTTCAATCGGATCTTTTCTCCTATTCATTCTCTTCGTGGTTCATGCATTGGTTGGTGCGGTTGAATTGGGAACTGATGGTTGGATACAGAACATCACCGGCAACTTGTTTAATTCTGAAGAAGGCAAATACCTTTTCATATGGACCTCCTCCATCATGTTCGGCCTGCGCTTCTGCGCTCATTTTATCGAGACCAAACTTAAATTATCACCCATTGGACTTCTGCTTGTTTGTGCGGGTCTTGCCTGCCTCGGTCTAAACCTTGCAAGCAGTATGCAAACTTTCTCTATGGCACTTGTCGCCTTGGGAATTTATGCGGTTGGAAAAACTTTCTTCTGGCCGACCATGCTGGCAGTGGTTGGCGATCGATACCCACAGACTGGTGCGGTCGCGATGTCCATCATGGGGGGTATAGGGATGCTTTCCGCTGGTCTTATTGGTGGACCAGGCCTGGGTTATTGCAAGGACCGTTTTG
Source organism: Planctomycetia bacterium (assembly GCA_005786805.1). Classification (GTDB taxonomy): domain Bacteria; phylum Planctomycetota; class Planctomycetia; order Gemmatales; family Gemmataceae; genus UBA969. The sequence continues at coordinate 55,594 of SYCV01000039.1, forward strand.
CAGGAGAAGCACTAAACAAGAGTAATGCAGCTCTCTATGCGGAATACAAAGCAAAGGAACCAAGCACATTTTTAAATCTTTCAAGCACCGAGGCATTTGGCCTTGATGGGAAGAAACTTGGCGAAGCCAACGACAAGCTTGCTGCAATTCGCAAAAAAATCGAGGCTGAAAAAGGTGATTTAAGCACCGCGTTAAGCAAGCTTGAACCTAACGACAAAGCAATCATAGAAGCAAGCACTTATGGAGACCGTGCAACCTTGAAAGCTGATGCTTATATCCCACTAACCATGGCAATCGTTTATCTTATTTTACTTGTGTATTTCCAATTAATTGGTGGCTACAAGCCTGTCAGCATTGATACCGGTTCAGGAAAATAGCAAACTGACATCTTATTTTTATAAACCGAACGCATACTCGATATACTAGGATACATGAGTATGCGTTCCTTCACATTTCTAGGCACTGGAACTTCGGTTGGTGTTCCAATGATTGGCTGTGATTGCAGGGTTTGCACATCAGACAACCCCCGCAACCACCGGTTTCGCTGTGCTGGCCTGATAAAACTCCCTAATGGCAATATCCTTATTGATACCCCGCCTGAATTAAGGCTTCAATTACTCCGGGCAAAAGTTGGCGCAATTCATAGTGTTCTTTTCACGCACTACCATGCCGACCATCTGCATGGCTTGGACGACTTACGACCTATTCAGCACTTTTTGGGTCAACCGGTACCTCTTTTTTGCGCTGAAGATGTGGAAGAGAGAATCAGGTCCGCATTTTCCTACGCTTTTGACAGCACAAAGCCCGGCAAAATCAAAACTTATGTTCCAAACCTTTCCTTTGAGCGCATTAAATTAACACCCGTTAATGTCCTTGGCGAAATTGTCACCCCAGTGCCTCTGATTCATGGCAATTTTGATGTTTTAGGTTTTAGAATCAAAGACCTCGCATATTGCACGGATGTTAACCACATCCCTGAAAACAGCATGAAACTATTGCAAAACTTGGATATTCTTGTCTTGGATGCATTGCGGGATAAACCGCATCCAGCGCACTTTAATTTGAAACAAGCACTGGAAATAGTGGAGATCTTAAAACCAAAGCAGACTTACTTTACCCACCTCTGCCATGACCTGGACCATGATGAAGTCGAGGCGATGTTGCCTAAAGGTGTCAATCTGGCCTATGATGGCCTCACCTTTGAATTCTAGGTTGAATAATTAGCCCAGGAGGGGCCGGATTTGCGACAGGTTTTACAAAACAAATTATCATCCACCAACCAAGGAGAGATAATTTCCCGATGGGAGAAGCTTTCACTCCCAGAGCAAAACTTGATTGAAAAACAACTTGAATCGGTTGACCTTGAACTCGTTGCAAGTTTATATCAAAAAAGAAATCAAACAATCAGCCTGCCAGACATAAGAAAAATCGAGACCGTTCCGGTTCTAAATCCATCTTCCAACAGTATCGAAGCAAAGATGGAAGGCCTAAGATCCCTGGAGCAAGGGGAAGTGGCCATATTGATGGTGGCGGGCGGGCAGGGTAGCAGACTGGGCACCATGCAACCCAAGGGCATGTGGCCCATCACTCCGATAACTCAAAAAAGCTTGTTCCAGCTTCACTCCGAGAAAATCCTGGCGATCTCAAGAAAAGTGAATCGTGATATTCCATTTTTGATAATGACCAGCCCGGCAACGCATGAACAAACCCTGGAATTCTTTCATGCGCAAAGATTCTTTGGCCTCAAAAGGGACCAGGTGTTTTTTTTCACCCAGGGGACAATGCCAGCAGTTGATATAAACACCGGTGCAATTCTTTTTGAGGAACCATCAAAGATATTCACCAGTCCGGATGGCCATGGCGGAACACTGACTGCCCTAAAAAACTCTGGTTTGCTTGAGAATCTCAAGGTTAAAGGAATCAGGCATATTTTCTTTTTCCAAGTGGACAACCCATTGGTTCAAATAGCTGACCCGGTTTTTATTGGGCACCACATTTCACAAAAGTCTCAATTGAGCAGCAAGGTCATTCCAAAGGAATCGCCCACCGATAAACTTGGAAATTTCATCCAGGTGAACGGGCGCTGCCAGATCATTGAGTATTCCGACCTTCCACTTGAACTTGCAAACCGCAAAAAACCAGACAACACCCTTTTTATCTCTGCTGGAAACCCGGCGATTCATTTATTCGATATCGAATTCCTGGATGATATATGCCTCAACGCGAAGGCGCTACCTTTCCATCTTGCCAGAAAAAAAGTCCCCTATTTGGATTCAAATCTAAAGAGGGTGATTCCAGAAAAAGAAAACGCACTTAAGTTTGAGCGCTTCATCTTTGATATTTTCCCCTTTGCGGAAAAGTGGTTGTTGGTATCAACAAGTAAAGAGGAAGAATTTGCTCCCCTGAAAAACGCCACAGGCGAAGATTCTCCTGAAACTGCAAAGCTGGCCCAATGCAAACTTTTCACAAAGTGGCTTGAAAAAGCAGGCATAACCTGCCCCAATGATGCAAATACACCAGAAATCGAAATATGCCCCTTATTTGCAATCGATACCGAGGAATTCCTTCAAAGACTACCCAAAAACTTCAACCCAAAGTACCCTTTGTTAATGGAATGAAATCCTGATAAATAAGCAATCTAAAGGAGTTATAAATGTTACATGCGATGATAATGGCTGGTGGTGGTGGGACAAGGTTCTGGCCCCGAAGCAGGCAAAAAAAACCGAAACAATTCCTGCAACTGGGGGGAGATCGATCACTCATTCAACAAGCATATGAGAGACTTGAAGCTGCCGTGCCACCTGAGCGAATGTGGGTTATCACCTCGGAGGCATACCGGCAGGAAACACAGGCACACCTTCCCACGCTTTCGAATGACCACATTATTGGGGAACCTGTTGGCCGGGACACCGCCCCCTGTGTCGCACTTGGCGCGGCATTAATCGCCAAAAATGATCCTGAAGCTGTGATGTTGGTGAGCCCTGCGGACCATGTGATTGAACCGGTACAGGAATTCAGAAGGGCGGTTCATGCAGCCCACGAAATATGCAAGGATAGCCCGGGTACTTTTTTGACTTTTGGAATACCGCCCACCTATCCCTCGGTGGGATATGGCTACATTCAAAAGGGACAGGAGGCTGCTCAAAAACAGGGTCTCACGGCATACAAAGTATCAGCTTTCAAGGAAAAACCCTCCCTTGAGATTGCACAACAATTCTTTGCATCCGGGAATTATTTCTGGAATAGCGGTATCTTCGTATGGCGCGCAAGCACCGTGCTAGCATCACTCAAGGAACATAAGCCGGCTATGCACGACGCCGCATTAAAAATCGCAGCGGCATGGGATACCCCGCAACGCAAAGAGGTGCTGGAAACTGAATTCTCCGCAATGGAAAAAATAAGCGTGGACTATGCGATAATGGAAAAAGCCAAAGAAGTGATGGTTCTTCAAACACCTTACAAATGGGACGATGTGGGCAGTTGGCAGGCACTTGAAAGACTGCACCCACAGGATGCGGATGGTAACACCGTCGTGGCATCACATTGCGGAATTCGAACAAATAATTGCATTATAGTTTCAGATAATCGCAGCAACCTCACCACCACCATCGGGGTTGAAAACCTGATTATTGTGCGGGATGGCGATGCCATCCTGGTTGCTGACAAGAGAGATGAAGCCGGGGTCAAACAACTTGTCGATTTGCTAAGAAAACGCGGCTTGGATCAATACCTCTAATGGGAAGATGGCTAGGAATTGATTTTGGCAAAGTACGGGTAGGGCTGGCATCTGCGGATTCCACAGTGGGTATTGCATTTCCGCTTGAGACCCGCACACGCATCAATGAGAAAGCTGACGCCGCGTATTTCAAACGGATCGCCCTGGATGAAAAAATCACAGGAGTTGTCATAGGCCTACCAATTCATTCCGATGGCAGGGAGGGGGATAAAGCAAAGGAAGCCCGGGAGTTTGGTGAGTGGATACAAAAAACCTTGAACCTCCCCGTTTATTTCTTTGATGAACGGTTCAGCACCTTTGAGGCAAACTCGTATATGCGTGAAGCGGGATTAAACCCCATGAAACGAAAAGAAAAACGCGACCAGATCGCGGCGCAGATAATTCTACAGGGATTCATTGACGCTGGTTATCCAGAAGATGGCGGATACCTTGGCCCCTTGCAAGGCTAAAGCTTCAATGATGAAAGCCACGATTTCCTTAAATCTTCCAACGATGTCCAGAGTGCCCATTCCCCGGTTGGCCCGGCAATTCTCAGACGCTTCTCAGCGCAGGTGACGCCTATTTCATGTACTGGCAGACTATTGAATTTAGCTTTAAAATTCGCAACATTCTGAGGCTCAACCTCCACCACATAACAGGCCGGCGGTTCCGCAAACAGCATGGCTTCAAATGGGACTTTCCCCAAGGCGGATAGGCCATTAATATCAGCTCCAATACCGCCAGCAAAAGCCATTTCGGCTATCGTGACAGCCAAACCACCCTCACTAACATCATGACATGAACGAACCGTAGCAGCATTGATTGCATCATGCATGGACCTGTGAATTAAAATCGCCTCTTTTGCGTCAGGCTTGGGAACAATGCCCCCTTTTAATTGATGAATTTTTGCGAACTGCGAACCCCCGATGTTTCCGGTAAGACGCCCGACCAGAAATAATTTGTTGCCTGCCTTTTTCATGTCCATTGTTATGCATTTACGAATATCCTGGACTATACCAATGGCACTTATCAACAATGTAGGAGGAATTACAATACTTTTTCCTTTTGCATGAAATTCATTTTTAAGACTATCCTTGCCACTGATGAAAGGCATTTCATAAGTGATCGCGAAATCCTTGCAAGCTTCGGCAGCCAACACCAACGATCCAAGAACTTCAGGCCGGTCGGTGTTTCCCCAGCAAAAATTATCAAGTATTGCAATTCGGGAAGGGTCGGCCCCGACAGCAACGACATTTCGCACAGCCTCATCAATGGCACAAGCAGCCATTGCATAAGGATCAAGGTCTCCATAATCAGGCAATAAACCACATCCCACAGCAAAGCCCTTTGTGGAACCCAATACAGGGTTGACCACGGATGAATCGGAGGGGCCCTCCTCCAAAATTCCAACCAGTGGCTTGATTACACTCCCGCCCTGAACTTCATGATCATATTGCCGGATTATCCATTCTTTGCTGCAAACATTGAACGAGGAGAGAAGCTTTAATAATGTATCGCCAAGGTTCTGGCCAGCAGGAATTGATGGGTTAGTGGTTGATTCAACAGGAGTTTTCCAAGCAGCCATTCGGACTTGCTTTGGCCGGCCATTATGGAGAAAATCCAAATCGATGTCACCAACTTCGGCCCCCTGGTAGAAAAGCCTAAGGCGACCGGTATTTTCAAAAACACCCAGTTCAGCAGCTTCCACCCCCTCCCATTTGCATACCTCCTTCAACTTTGCGAGTTTCTCCTTGGGAACGGAAAGAATC
>SYCV01000244.1 GCA_005786805.1 Planctomycetia bacterium
GACACCTATGATATCCTTGATCCCGAGACCCATGCGCAGTTGGGGATAGCCAAGGAGAAACCAGGCGGCCTGATCCATGTGCTCCGCTTCCTGGTTGAGAAAAGAATGCTACCCACCAAGGTTTTTGTCTATGAGGGAGAAGACTTTGATGATCCATCCAAGTTGTTGTTTTCCATCCAGAGGGGTTTCACATTTTTAAGATCCAAGGTGGATATATGTGATGCGAATGGCGTGGTTCTTGGCTGGTTGAAAAGCAAATTGTTTTCCCTCGGCGGGGCCTTTTATGTTTACGATGCCCAGGGTAATGAAGTCGCATTTGTACAGGGGAACTGGGTCGGGTGGACATTCAAATTCCTCGACAAAGGCCAGAATGAAATAGGAACTATCACCAAGAAGTGGGCCGGGGTTGGAAAAGAAATGTTCACCTCAGCGGATAATTACATGATCGCGCTTAATGATGAGCCATCCCCCGCCAAGGCGATCCTGATGCTCGCCGCGGGCCTTGCGGTCGATATTATCTACAAGGAAAGATAGGTGAAATAAACCCATTCATCCCACCGATGGGCTGAATCAAAATACGGATTATAGTTATGAATCATCGAATCGCTCTTTGTGTCTTTTCATCAATTTTTTGTTTTTCAAATATTGGCTTGGTTGCATACCAGGCAGATGCCCCTTCATCAGCAAGAAAACTGGTGACTCGCATCGAGCCTGAGGGATGGGGTGGCGCCCTGCCCCAAGACATCCAAAAAGTGATTGAATCGGCAGGGTCTGAGATTCTAAAGTATGTGGTGCCCAACAAGCCGATTTTAATACATGTGGTTCCCTCGGACAAAGTTCCGCAGGTTGATTTTAAAAGGGCCGCCAATGGTGAGTACACGGTGAGGTTGTCTGCCAAGGGGCGTTTTTGGGCCCAGTTCGCTTTCCAATTTGGTCATGAACTTGCACATATTGTCGCGCATTATGAGCGAGGCAATGACAACAAGCTTGGAAATGAAAACAAGTGGTTTGAAGAAACTGTCGGTGAAGTGGGATCGTTGTTTGTTTTGGCCAGGATGGCGGAGACATGGAAAACAAAACCACCGTATACGAACTGGAAAAGTTTCGCCCCCGCCCTCAGGGATTATCTTGATAAATTAATCAAGGATTCCGCGGTACCTCCCCTGGAAAATATGCCCAAGTGGTTCCTTGATAATCGTCCTGCTTTGCAGGCCGATCCCCATCTTCGTGAGCGTAATCGGATTGTCGCGATTCATATCTTTAATTCCCTTGAGCGGGATCCAACCCAGTGGGAAGCTTTTGGTTACCTTGGCCTTGGCCGTCCCGATCCGGGTAATAGTTTTGAATGTTACCTTGAAAACTGGTACTTCAGCGCGCCAAAGGCGAACAAGGGTTTTGTCAAGGAAGTCGCTGATATTCTTGGCGTAAAAAGCAAATTGATCAATGATCATGCCAAATGATAATCGTGGGGTTGTTTCCGCAGGCAGGTAAAATGATGCAGAATTCTTTTCGACCAATAATGATTCTCATTTTATTTTTGGGTATGAATTTAGGGGGCGATCTTCTTGCACAGCCCAAGGGCCCGCAGCCCTGGTGGCCTTCCCAGCCCCGGGTACTACCCTTTGTGCATCCGTTGTTTGGAAATGACATGGTGCTTCAAAGGGAAATCAAAGCGCCCGTATGGGGCTGGAGTGATCCGGGGGATCAAATCCAGGTATTGGTGGATGGAAAATCAAGCGGTCCCATTGCGATTGCGGGCGGCGATGGAAAGTGGATGGCCAGGGTCGGCCCGTTTCCCGCGGGTGGTCCGCATGAGGTAGTGATCAGCGGGAAAAGTAAAAAAGAAAAATTCACCAATGTGCTTTTTGGCGATGTGTGGCTTTGCTCGGGCCAGTCGAACATGAATTGGCCGGTACGCCTTTCGAATAATGCCGAGGAAGAAATAAAAAATGCTGATCATCCGCATATTCGATCATTCACCGTGAATTTTTTTCCTTCCCTGGTTCCCATGCAGTTACCACCGGAGGCAAAATGGGAAGTTTGCAAGCCTGAGTTTGCAAGGAACTTCACGGGTGTTGGATACTTCTTTGCGCGGGAGATAAATCAAAAAATAAAGGTTCCAATTGGAATTATTCACAGCTCAGTTGGTGCAAGTGCCGCGGAGTCCTGGACAAGCGGATCCGCCCTTCGCAAACAAATGCCCGATGATTTCAAGGATCGCCTAAATGAACTGGATGCCACAGTCTCTGGGTATGGTTCCAACTTTGATTTTTTCAAGAGTCTTGAAAAGTGGATTGCAAAGGTTGATCCCGAGGGTGCGAGGCAGAATTACACATCCAACCCGGACCTTGATACCAGTGATTGGTCTGACATCGAGGTACCAAAACCATGGAATGAGGTTGGTTTGAAGGATCACTCCGGGCTTGTGTGGTTTCGCAAGATTATTGATATTCCCGAATCCATGAAAGGCGATTTATCGTTGAACCTATCTGTCATCAATGATTCCGACATTGTTTGGTTTAACGGGAAATTGGTTGGTTCAAGGCAGATTCCTGGAAATATCCGAACCTATCTGCTGGACTCGAACTTGGTGAAGGTGGGAAAAAATCTGCTGGTGGTCGCCATTGTCAGCAAAAGTGTTCCCGCGGGATTTTGTTCCCAACCCGCAAATATGAATATCAGGCAGGCATCAAATTCCGGGAATAATATCATTCCCTTAAAAGGCATATGGAAGGCAAAGGTTTGCGCCAAGTTTGATGAACTCCCCCAATTTCCAATTCCAATGGTTGGACATTACAAGACAATCACTGGTTTGTATAACGGCATGATCGCTCCATTGGAACCCTATGCCATCAAGGGGGCTTTGTGGTACCAAGGCGAGGCGAATGGACCATTCTGGTTGCAATACCGCAGGTTGTTGCCAACGCTGATCAATGACTGGCGTCAAAGATTTGATGTGGGTGATTTTCCATTCCTCATAGTTTCCCTAGCGAATCTTAACAAGTTGCAGACACAACCCACTGAGCCGGGATGGGCTGAAATTCGTGAATCACAATGGCGAACCGTTCGCACTATCCCCAATACGGGCCTGGCCATGACCATTGATATCGGTGACCCGGATAATATCCACCCTCGTAACAAGCAGGAGGTAGGTCGTAGGTTGTCCCTGGTTGCGCGCAATCTTGTCTATGGTGAAAAAGACCTGGTCTATTCCGGCCCAGAGTTCGTGAAAATGCAAATTGAGCAGCCCGGCGGAAACAAGGTCCGATTGTATTTCAAAAATATTGGCGGAGGCTTGATGATCAAGCCCGGGGATAAAAAGCTCACTGGTTTTGTCATTGCGGGTGCTGATAAAAAATTCGTATGGGCGGATGCTGTTATTGATGGGGAAACGGTCGTGGTTTCCTCATCCGAGATTCCCGAGCCTAAATTTGTCCGCTATGGCTGGGCTTGGAACCCCATAGTAAACCTGTTCAACAAGGAAGGCCTTCCAGCTATCACTTTCCGCACGGATGAGTGAGATTTTTTTCATCGCCTGATCATCAGCACATCCACTGCATCAAGCGGAATCTTGAATTCCAAGGATGGGTTGGATTTGTCATTGTATTTGAACGGAACATTGCCGTGTTTCACACTTGTCACCGAAGCAGGTTTGAAATCACATTTTACATTCATCGGTAGTTCCGCTACTGGTTCGCCTCGCCAGTTCAGCAAAGTTATCGCAATTCCCTTTTCTGAAATCAGCACGGGAGTCTCAATCATTCCCGAATCGATGGCTAGTTGCACTGGAAGAGATTCCTTATGGTTTTTGATTGAATCCATTACCGGCTTTGTGATCAGCTTGCGACATTCCTCATTAAATCCTATTGGCAAGCCATCCTTTGTGCCTTTTTGTGATTTCCAGTAGGTGATCCCAGGAAAGAATGCGAAGTGTGTGACATTACCTTTTCCATGGATCAAACCAGCGATCGCTGAGGAATTGTCCGATTTGAAAACGAGGGAATTTGTTTTGGCTTTCATGGTGCCGCCAAGTGTTGTGCGGGTGCCGGGTATTTGCAAACCATCTGTTTGGGATTGGTTCACACCCACAAGGGTATCCACGATTTTAAGACTATTGGTGTTGGGTACATGCAGCCTTTCATGCCTTGACTCCTCCAAGTTGATTGTTTTCCAGAAAATGTTTGAGCCTTCATCGTACCTGTCAAAGCGCATGGCCCCGGGCGATGTGACGAGATGCCCTCCGGAATTCACCCAGCCTTGGATGGCTTTTTGGCCCTCATCCGGAACATTGGGCGCAGTCACATAAAGCACCCTGTAAGGTTTCAATCCATCAGATGAAAGATCCTCCTCGTCGACAAAATCCACCGGGATGTTTTCATGTTGCAAAGCGAGGTAGAGATTGAAAACCTCCGCGAGGTAATCAACGGTGGCGGCATTCATGTTGTGGTTGGTGGCATCGCTGAATCCCTTAGCCACTTTTTGCTCCCGGGCATCCCACATTTGGGCGGACCTAGGCATGAGTATCGCCGCTGTTGACTTTGGGCGTTTGCCCGGCCAGAGTAATTCCTCGGCGGCCCCGATCATGCGATGGGCTTTTGCCATTTTGGGAAGAATGGCTGCGCGCTCTGAATAGCAGTTTCCCGGGAAGTTGTATTCCGGGCCAAAGACAAAGTATTTGATGCCTTTTCCCCCGCTGCCAATCACGGTAAGGATTTTTTGGATAATCCCATCAGGCCGGTCTCCCGCGGTCCTTGGGATCACATAGGCGCCAAATTGCACTCCACCTTTTTCGGCGGCACAGCGTAACTTGGAACTGTAAAAACTCCATTGGTATGCCTTTGAATCCCCAAACCAATCCTCCGTCCATAGCATGGTGCCTGCGCGCATGCGGCCGAATTCAAACCAGTCATGCCCGCCCATTGCCGCATCCTCGCTAGTTTTATCCCGGTTGTTCGCGACAGGCCCGGGCACATAGGAGCGCCCCGCAAAGAAATTCCAATTCGTGTAGATTGGCAATCCCTCATAAAACTCCTTTTCCAGCGCCTTGGTTGCATCCGCGAAATGGCGAGAGGAATCCCAGGAAAAAAAACGCATCGTCCAGTAGAAAAGTTTCTTACCCTCAAGGTTCACAGCCTTGCTTCGACCAGCAGGTTTAACATTCGACCAATCTTTTTCACCCATGTCTGATGGTTTCAGGCCTTGTTGCGCCAGGTATTTGCGGAAACGATCCATGGCGGCTTCGTTTTTTGAAAGCGCCTCGAACGCGCTTGGATAGTACCATCCAGGTTCATCCGAAAGGGCGAACATCGCCATGTCCTTTGCGGCATAACCGGCATCACGATAGGGTTTCGCGATGGATGTGGCCCATTTTTCAAGTTCTGGTTTTGGATCCTTGAGAACATGATCGTTTGCATAACCCGGCGGACTATAAGTGGCCCATGCGGTTTTAGTTTGTCCAACATCCAGCAACAGTTGGCGAATCCGTTTGTCAGGGGGCAGCATGATTGCTGAAAAACCCGCCCGGTTTAGCTGGTCGATTCCCTCGCGCCATTCGATCCTGTCATCACTTCCACCTATCAGCCGATCAACAATCGGGAATAATCTGGGCCTTTCATTCATAGGAATGGTGACATTTTCAAGATGTTTCCAGTAGCGCCTGTTGTACCCCGCCATGGTATCCACCTGGGAACTGCCATCTGTTTCTTTCCAAACCAACAGGCCCATTCGACTGCCGAATAATTCAGCCTTGAGTAATAGATTTTTTTCATTGCCTGTTAATTTCACCTCGGCTTCCACCAATGTTGGATCGATCACTCCTGAAACAGAAAGTGATGTCACAACGGGATATCGATTTGCATAATTTGCAGGGTAGGTTTTTAGGGTTGCCTCAATTTGTTCCTTTCCAAAATCGATCCAGTCCGACCATTCTGGCCCGATGGAGAAGGAGCTTTTTCCCTTATGAGGAAGTGAAAAGGTGAATTTAGTCTTTGTATCAGGAGTTTTACCCGCGGTTGAAATTATCCTTGCGCGGATTTGAAACCTCGGGCAGTCATCAATGGTTGGCTTGATCTGTGAAATCAATTGGCTCGCAGTAAGCATCATGAAGCTTAGAACTAATGTTACAAAAATTATTTGGCGCATGATCACCCTTCCAAAAATAGGCGGGAAAAATCCAATAAGGAGTCTATTCTAATTTGCAAAAGTTTAATATTCATCAGGAAAGGAGACCACATTGCCATAACTTTTCTGGTATTTCGATGGGTCTTCTTTTAAGATGGAAAATACCTGCCTGACATGGTGATCATTAAATGTGACTTTGTTCCGGAGCTTTTTCATATGGTTGGTTTCTTATCAAGAGCTGGCTCTGTTTTTTTTATGGTAATTTTCGTTGTTTTTTTGAACGCATCCTTGAATACAAGGGGCTCGACAATCACCCTTGTGGATACGCTTCGGCAGGTTCATGATCTTAAGGCGGGCGAAACTGTTGAGATTTCCGTCCGTGTCAATGAACCCTCGAAATTACCCGTCAATGGTCGGGTCGCGGTTGAATGGCGGTCTCCCGAGGGTGTCCCTTCCGCGGCTAACTGGCGAAAGATCCTCCACGCCCTTGATGGAGATGTCCACACGACTTTCCGGGCACCCATCTCGGGTAAATACACGCTTCAAATCAACCCTGTTGTTGATGAGGAACCGGTGGGTAATGCAACAATAAGATGGCGTGAAAAAGGTAACACCCAAAAGCTTTTTCCATTGCCAAAAAGCACACCCTGGCCCGAGGGAACCAAGGCACTGATGTCTGTCCAGGTAACCCCCCTCTTGGTTAATTCCAAGGATGAGGAAGAACAGCGAACCTTTTTTGAATATGAACCCAATGACCTGCCTGAACTTGCCCAGACGATTGAGTTGACTCCGGCTCCGGGAAATGAGATACGCACCTGGGAGATCCTGGGCGGTGCTGATGACATTGAATTTTTTGACAACGGCAAGGTTGGCCAATCGGGGGAGGACTGGTACAAGTTTGTCTACAAGGGAACCGAGCAACGGCTTCTAACCGCGCAGTTAAGCATGCCCAATCCGTTGATCGCGCATAGGATTCGATGTTATCAAGTCAGCAGGGATGCGAAAAAAACCTCCGAGGCTCTCGGTTCTTTGGTGATGGCGGAATATCGGGACGGGGCCGATGCCAATGAAAGAACCCATCAACAGGATGAATCGCATCGGGCTAATATTTGCAGGACACTTAAACCCGGCGAGGTTTATTATCTTCGTGTGGAGGCAAATGCGCCGGGATATCAATTGCAAATTCGATTGCTGAAGGCTGGCCCCTATGATGATCCGAGCTTGGCGATCCGCCAGGGAATGTACACACAAATCGGGCAGGTGGATGCCTGGTTGACAAACAGGCCGAGAGGTGCGAGCGTTGAGCGCCGTATACGCGATACTGGTAATCTGCTTGGCACCAACTGCATGAGTTGTCATACCCAGTCGGGAGTCTGGGGGCCTGCGGTTCCCCTTTCAAAAGGCTATAAGCTCGAGAATGTCCAGAATTTCTGGCATCTTCGAAATGTCATGTATGAATGCCTGCGCCCCACCAATGAATTGAAGGATGCTGCGAATAACACCAGCCTTGCCCCGTTGGACCTTGGTGATGGGCCAGCGGGAACCCGTGCAGCTGGATTCAATATTGTTCATGCCGAGCGTGTGCTGCCTTCGCTGAAACTGCACTCCGCGATGCAATTGCGCACTTCGAATTATGTTGTTCAAACAGGTGATCCAGGTGGCATCAACGCAGCCGGTCCTGGTTCCAATGTCGGGCAGGTCATCGTTTATGTTTTTTCCTCTGAGATTCTCCAAACCGCCTGGCAAAAACACTCGAAGCCTGAATATTTTCGGGCCCTTGAGGATAAGGCCCGAAAAGTGCTCGCTGTGCAACCCAAATTCACGGACGATGTCGCCCTCAGGCTGGACTATTTTCACCGGGTCTTTCCCATCAGCAGATATGAGCAGGAACTTCGCAAGGCAACCGAACTGGACAAGAAACCGTTGGATGCCCAGGCATTGGCAAAGTTTGTCGCGGATGTGAAAAAAGTCATGGCGGAGGATGAAGCCCGTTTGATTCGCATCCAGAATGAGGATGGCTCCTGGGGATTTGACCCGGATGGGAAAAGTGTCTCTAAAAAAGGAAAAAGCACCGAGCCTTCCGACCCCGCCCCCACCGCGCTTGCGGTCATGGGGCTGACTAGCGCGGGTAAAAGCAAGGATGATCCGGTGGTCGCCCGTGGAGTAAAGGCGCTACTGGCGATGCAGGATCCCTCAGGCCGTTGGAACCGCGCTGCCCAGACTGGATTTGTAACATCGGCATATGCCCTGCATGCGTTGGCGAGGATTTATCCCGCCATCAACGATCCAGTTGGGGATGTCGCGTTGAAAAATGATTCACTCCCTGGGATTGTGAAAAAAACCAGGGAAGCCGCCCTTCATGGGAATGAAAAAGACCTTGGGCAATTGGTTGAAGCCGCAAGTCATGCGAATGCCGGTGTTCGCTATTGGGCCATGATTGGTCTTGGGGCACTTCATCATGAAGGTGGATTAAACGCATTGAAAAATGGTTTATCTGACCCTGTGCGGATGGTTCGTGATTCCGCGGTCTGGGGTTTCAGGCAGACCCTTCTCGATGATAAAGGTTGGAATTTGGTGTATGAAATCGCATCTTCCAATGATGACTACGCGCGGGAATCATTGATGCAGGTTTTAAACATGCGTGCGGATGCGGTCCTTTCAGGTTCGAAAGTGGATTGGGAAAAATTGGGCGCGCTATTCGACCATGCATTCATCAAGGACACGCATCCCGCGGTCCGGGCCTGGGCCGTCAAGGCTGCCTGGCAATGGTGGGTCTGGAATCCTCCGATAAGAAAAGCGATCAATGTGTCATGGGCGCGCATGCTGGAATCTCCCGAGCCTAATTTGTTGGTGGAGTACAGCAATCGTTACTCAAGCCATGCGCTATTTATCGCCAACGGACACAGGGCGAATGCGTCTCGCACCCATCAATACAAGGAACTTGCAGGTTTGATTTCCATATTGAATGACCGACTTGAAAACGCTGGCCCGGAAATTCAAAAACGATTGGTCAGGCGATTGGTTGGCATCGCGGGAACCTTTTACACCTACTCCGGTGGTGATGGGGGGCCTGGGCAGATGGGTTACGCAACCGAGGGGGCAGGGCAGTTGTTTGGTGGCGCTCTCCTTGCCTACCTTGAATCCAGCAAGGATGAAAAGGACCTGGACATGGTGCGCGTTGGCTTGGAGGCGGCCACCGGGGTGCCAAACCGTGACCTTGGTGATTTCGTTGTGAATTATTCCTTGAAAGGCCCTGAACCATTGCGGGACCTGGCATCAAAAGCCATCATTGATCCACGGCTGGTCAAGCTTGCCGCTGTGCCCGAGTTGGTCGAACCCCAGGTCGCACAAATCATGCGTGGAGCCATGGAACCCCCACGGAGGGCGCAGGTCTCCGATCCAATAATTCGGCTTTGGTCCAAGGTTAACTGGGTGATTCCTGCAACCGAGGAGCAACAAAGGAACTTTTTCAACATCATCATCCCGAGGTTTGAAAATTATCAATCCCGAAAAGAGATTGCTGAAATCTCCGACCCTGCTAAAAGGGCCCAGGCTGAGAAATTGTTTGATGCAAACTGGTATCTTGCGGAGGGGATTGGCGAGGTGCTAGCCACCAATCCTGACTTGCAGCATGACATTGTGTTTCGTGGTTACTTCCCTGCAAAAAAATTGAATCCCCTTGAGGCGCACCTATGGGTTCGAAGCATCTCATGGATCTTATCCCACAAGACAACGGCTGACGCGAAGGACAAGCCTGAAACCGCGGATAAAAATTTGACCATCAAGGATCGCGCCCTTCAGTTGTATCTCGATCAACTTGGTCCGGATGCCGACCCCGCAACCCATGCACTGGCGGTAAAGATGGCCAACCAGACTGCGTTGCGACGCAATCCCGAGGTGCTTAACGCCCTTACCAGAGTGGTTGAATTTGAGAAAGTAGCCGAACTCAGGAAAATCGCGGAGAATGTTTTGAAACAGGGAACTGAAAAATTCATGCCTGAATTGATGGACGCGTTGCGCAAGGAAAAAGATCCCTCCGTGGTGTTCACCACGGATGGTGCCCCCCAGCCAACAAAGGCCCA
>SYCV01000245.1 GCA_005786805.1 Planctomycetia bacterium
CACGGCACGGTCAATCAACTTGTCGTGAATGGCGCGATCAAAATAAACACGAACCACTCCATCGAGGTCGACAAAACCAAACCCGTGGCCTGCATCACCCAAAAACAAACCGTTTTCACACTGGGAGAACTTGGAACCACATTCTACCCCAACCTCCTGAGGGAACTAGCCGCCAAGCCTATCTTCTCCATGATCCCAAACAGCATGGATGCCTTTGTTAAATACTTCAACAAATCCAAGAAGTTCCAATCCATCTTCCTTGTGAACTTCATCACCCTCGGATTGTTCATACTCCTGGCATTCACAAGAATCGTCACGGGAATTTTAAGGGACAAGCCTGTGTCGGAAATCACACTTATCACATGCGCGCTGGTTGCTTTCACCCTATTTTTTTTGCACCGGTTGACCCGTATGATTGCAACCACCACCATTCCCAACCTTTACAGGAAAGAGATCCTGCCGGCACGAAAAATTGAAAACGACTGGCAATGGTCCTACTTCCTGCTGGGCCCCGTTGTATTTGCTAATTCTTTCACCCCCCTCGCTAATTACATCGAAAAAAACAACAGCTCGAGCGGAAGCTGCGGCACCTCCTGTGGCAGCAGTTGCGGATCATCATGCGGCAGTAGTTGCGGCGGATGTGGCGGAGATTAACCCCCCATCAAAAAAACACCTCATCCTGTCTTTTTGATTTCAATCGATTGCACCTTTGCGGTTTTACAAGCCCCTCATCTTATTCACATTCAGCCCTATCTTTTTCCGTGGTTTTGCGTTCAATCATCTGCTACATAGGTATCTTCATTCTGATCATTCCCGACATCGCAAGGGGGTTTTTCCGTGGGCGATCTCAACAAACGCGAATTCATCAAGGCGACATCACTGCTAGGGGTTTCAGCCGCGGTGCCGGCGCTTGCCAAGGATGAAAACCCAAATCCACCCGCCACCCCGCTAACCGCCGACCTGGTGGATGGACATTTCACTTCCGCAACGGGCAGGCGCTTTGGAACCCAGGTGAGTCATCATGGCGAGCAAAATGGCTACCAGGTGACACCCATCAGCCAGGACAAGGCTGCGCCCGGTTATCAGCGGCCGGGAAATCTTGGTAATCCCACTGTCGCTGCGTTTTTGAACAAGGTGATCGAGATGGAAGGCGCCGAGGCGGCGGTCGCCGGCCCCTGCGGCATGAGCATCATATCGCAGACCTACATGGCGCTGCTCAGGCCCGGGGATCGTGTGGTTGCGCATCGATGCAACTACGACTGGGTGATGACCTTCTTCCGCAACTACCTTCCCTCGTGGGGGGTGAAGGTTGAATTCGTGGACCTGAATAATCCGGAGAATCTGGAAAAATCGTTGAAGGCTGGTCCCGCGCAGTTCGTGCATTGGGAACCGTATGTTAACCCAACCATGGAAGTGCTGGATACTGCCGCACTGATCAAAATAGCAAAAAAAGCAGGCGCGAAGACGGTAATCGACAACACCTGGTTGACCCCCTACCTGCTGCAACCTTTTCGCCAGGGTGCGGATTTGGTGATTCACAGCGTCACCAAGTACATGGGGGGCCATGGGAATGCGATGGGAGGCGTGGTTTCGGGCAGCAAGGAACTTGTGAAAAAAATTGAAATGGCGCAGAACTGGCTCGGTGGGCTGATGAGGCCGATGGATGCTTTTCTGGTCACCCAGGGAATGAAGACCCTGCCCCTGCGAATGCGCCAGCATTGCAGGTCAGCAAAGATGACAGCGGATTTTCTCGCGACGCATCCTGCCGTCGCCAGGGTCCGGTATGGTGGACTTTCAACATGGAACCCGCAGGTGAACCATGGTTCATTAAAAGGGTACGGTGGCATGCTTGGGATAGAATGGAAAACCGATGAGGTTCAAAAACAATTGGGAAGGCATTTGAAGTTGATCCTGAGGCAGACAAGCCTTGGCGACCCTGTCACAAGGATCGTTTCGCGAAACGAGGAAAAAGACAGGGGCATCCCAAATCGCTTCATGCGGGTTTCGATCGGCTTGGAGGAACCCGAGGATGTGATCGCGGATTTCAAACAAGCGATCGAAAAATGCAATTAGCCATGGCCGATGATAATCATCCCAATTCTATGGTGATTACTTTTATGAAGGCCCGGGTGGTGATGGAAAGGGGTTCAATTACTTGAACGAGAAACGGCTTTAAGAAAGTTTTAAAGCGACTGGTCAGCCAAGGTGGGCGGCATTTTTCAAGTAATCAGATTTAATACACATAAATAAGCAAAGACCCATGGAGCGCAGTCCATGGGCTTTGATTGATTAGTTGATTCCATCCCCCTTAAGTCCGGGCCCTGAGCTTGTCGAAGGGCTTTCCTTTGCCCGGTCCCTAAGCTTGTCGAAGGGTGAATTATAAAATAACAGTCCCGGGCTTCGACAGGCTCAGCCACCGGATATAAGCCCCTGATCAATTTCCCCCTCCGGGCCCTGAAACCGCTCCATATCTTCACAGGTTCTTAACAAAACTCCAACCAAATCTTCTCTGTTTCATGTGTGGTTTCTTCACACATCATTTTGTTAATATGTGTTAGTTATATTTCATTATTTATTCAGGGGAAACCATGTTGAAATCACGGACTTCAAAAAGAGGCTTCACGCTGATTGAGTTGCTCGTAGTGATAGCAATCATCGCGATTCTTATCGGATTATTGTTACCTGCGGTGCAGAAAGTGCGGGAAGCCGCCGCCAGGATGAGCTGCCAGAATAACCTGAAACAACTCGGCCTTGCCTTGCACAATTACGCTAATTCCAACAACAACATGTTTCCCGCATCCCGAATCACGGTTGGCACGGATGCCAAGTTTCGCTCGTGGACACCCATAGCGCTTCCGTATGTTGAGGCAGATGCGGTCGCAAAGCAATGGAATGAATCATTAAAATGGAACGCAGGCACCAACATGACGGTTTCGCAAACGATGTTCAAGTTATTTGCTTGCCCATCCGCGCCCGGATCCCGAAAAACACCCAGTAACGGGATTAACCTTGGGCCGGGTGATTATGGATCAGTGAATGCCATCCGCAGGAGATTTTACACAGCCAACGGGCTTACGAATTTTCCTTTTCCCGGTACTAATGCGGGAGATGAAGCCCCGGGGGCCCTCAAGAAAGTCACCCCAACCCCGTTACTTGGCATAACCGATGGCCTTTCCAACACGCTTCTACTTGGGGAAGACTCTGGAAGACCAAATCTTTTCCAAAAAGGTTTTGGCGACACGGGAGTGGTCACTGCGGATGGGTATGGCTGGGCCGACCCGGATAGTGGTTGCAGTATTGACGGGGTTGTTCCCGGGACCAAAGGTGCCACATGGCAAACCGGCGGAACCTGCATCATGAACTGCACCAATGACAGCGAGCTATTCAGCTTCCACACCGGTGGCATCAATGCCACCATGGCGGATGGCAGTGTAAGGTTCATCAGGGAAAACCTCAATGCTGCGACTCTTGCAGCGCTGGTAACCGCGACGGGCGGTGACATCATAGGAAATGATTTCTAAGGTTTCCGTTTAATGTGAAAATCCCAAGCCCCGGACAACACCCGGGGCTTTTGTTTTATGTGGAAAGATTGACAAGATGCTAACAAACATGCTCGCTATTTTGTTTTCCAGCCTGATTCAGAATGCTGAACCGATTTATGAGATCCGTTATTTTGGAAAAGTTTCGATTCCGGGAAACAGCGTTGACAAATCCGGCCTTGCGGGAATGCTTGAGGACAAATCGCCCGCCAACCGACTGGGAGGCTTTGGCTCCGCCATCGAATGGACTGGGAAAAATGATATTTACCTAATTCTGCCTGACCGTGGCCCCGGAGATGGCGCCAATTCCTACCCATGCAGGTTTCACATGGTGGAAATCAAGCCGGGAAAGGGTGACTCTCTGGACTTCAAGCTGATGCAAACAACCTTGTTGAAGGATGCTGGCGGGAATCCCCTTTCGGGAAATTCCGGGGATTTCATGAGGTCCGATAAAACCCGGTTCGATCCCGAGGGAATCCGCATGCTTAAAAACGGTAATATTCTCGTGAGTGAGGAATACGGCCCGGGGGTCTGGATGTTTGACCAGCAGGGGAAATTCATCAGGCAATTCAAGATGCCCGACAAATACCTGATCCAGAAAAAATCAGCGGATGCGGCAAAGGAATTCCCCCCCCATAATTCCATTGGAAGAATCACCAACAAGGGATTTGAGGGACTCGCGCTTGCGGAGGATCAAAAATCATTTGTCGCGGCATTGCAGGGTTCCTTGATCCAGGACTGCGAAGCCCCGGCCCAGGATGGGAAATTCGCGGGGAAATTCCTGCGCTTTTTGCAAATGGAACTCAACGGCAAACTGGTCCGGGAAATGGCATACCCACTCGAATCCCAAAAAAATCTCGTGTGTGAAATCCTATGCCTAAAGGGCGATGATTATCTTGTGCTTGAAAGGGATGGCGAAAAGGGCCCGACCTCGGGTTGCAAGAAAATCTTCCGGGTCAACACACTCGGGGCCAGCGATATTTCCGGAATACGGAGCCTGGCAGGGGGCAAATTACCCGAGGCGATCAAGCCCTTGAAAAAAGAGCTGTTCCTCGACCTGCTTGCGCCCAGCCATGGGCTCAAAGACGAACACTTTCCCGCGAAGATCGAGGGTATCGCACTCGGGCCTAAACAGCCCGATGGCTCGCGACTTCTGATGGTCTCAAGCGACAATGATTTCAATGTCGATGAGCCAAGCTGGATTTATTGCTTCAAAGTCTTTATCAAAAAAAACCCATGATTCCTTGATTATTTGAAGCCAACTCAACGCCAGTTTTTAGCGCCAATGAATCAGCGGACGCCCGCGCCATTCAAGAACCAGGCACGAACCTTCTTACGCCATTTCTCACTCACCTCCCAGGCGACATCCTGAAGGAAAGAGGCATCGCCGGCAGGGATTGAAATCTTGTTTTTATCCGTGATGATCGCAGGGGTAAGCCCCCTTGGGTCGGACCGGTGGATCACCGAATAAAAGACACAGGCGGTGAGATAGCCACCGGCTTGGTTCGCATGATTACCATCGGGCAGATGCAGTTCAAGCGAGGGCCTCTTTTCCCGGGCCATATTCCAAGCCTCGCCCACAGGGCTGATTTCGCCCGTTCCCTCATCGCCCTGGATGGCCTTGACCACATCAACGCTGGCATTGGTTAGACTGGACTGTGGGCAGATGAAACCCGAGGTTCGCTCAAACAACTGGTACACCATGGGGATGGCGTTGAATTCCTTGCACAGCAATCCAAACCGCTCGTTGTATTCCAGGTATGATGAGGGCAAGGCGCATGGCCATTGGCTCTGGTCCTGCAGCACGACAAAATCGAACCAATCAGCCCCACCGCCAGGCTGGCCAGTCTCACCATTCCTGATCACTTCACGGGCAATGCCTGTTTTCCAGTGCCCTTCCAAGGTCTGTCCACCGACCACCACACAGGTTGCCATGATCTCGGCCTTGCGACCCTGGCGCGACAGCTCATTTATCGCATCGGGAATATCAAGGGTGCCGTTCACCGTATGGCTGTTGCCTATGAATAAAACACGATAGGGAATCCGCCTGGGCGGGGGTTCATCAAGAAGTCTCTGGCGTTTCCAGTTGAGCCTTTCAACGCGGTCTGCAGATTGCCTGGCTGACTGGATCGCGGGGAGCAACAACCCCATCAGCAACGCGATTATCCCCATGACAACAATAAGCTCCAGGAGGGTGAACGCCCCCCTAAAACCATGTCGTCGAGTTTCAAACCGCATGAATGCCGCCCCAAATAGCAATTGACATCAGGCTTATTTACCAAAGGATTTTGACGCGGTTTCCATGAACGCGGGAAGGATCTTTTTACCTTCATCGTTTCGCCAGCCGGCGTTTTGAACCATGAAGACAAAGACAAGTCCCTTTTCAAAATCAATCGTCATGTTGGTGCTGTATGCCCCGCCATGGCCCGCGGTTTTGCCGTTGGTGCTAAAGCCCACACCATAACCTGTGGCGATGGATTCACCAGTCTGCTTGGAAGTCATGGCCTTGACAGCTTTTTCAGAAAGTATTTTTTTGCCATCCAGGGTGCCACCATTCAGCACCATGCGCGCAAACTGGCCGACATCCCTCGCGGATGAGAAGAACCCGCCCGCGGGCATCGGTTGGCGGGTGGAATCATCCAACGGATACCTGAGCGAACTAATAAGTGTTTCCTCGATATCCGACTTGTCACGGTTGCTTTTGTAGGACTTGGCGATCCTGCTGACCTGCGCGGCGTTGGGCACCGAGAAGGTATCTTTCATGCCAAGGGGATCGAAGATGCGGGTTTTCATGAATTCCTCGTAGGGTTTTCCGGAAACAACCTCGATAATCCTGCCCGCGGTATTGATGCCACAATTGGAATACTGGTACTTGGTGTCCGGTTCAAAATCGAGTGGCACCATCGCGTAACTTTGCACGCGTGTTGCCAATGGGTGCAAATCCAAGGTGGGGTTTTCGATCAGGGTCTTGAATGGCATGCCGCTGGTATGGTTGAGAATATTCCTGATCGTGATCGGATGGGCGGGTTTCTTCAGCACCACCTGGCTGGCATCCTTCTTTTCAACCACCATCTGACCCTTGAACTCGGGCAGGTACTTTTCAACTGGATCATCAAGGCTGACTTTTCCCTCATCAACAAGGATCATCATGGCGCAGCCGGTGATCGGCTTGCTCATCGAGGCGATCCAAAAAAGAGTATCCTCGCTCATGGCGGTCTTGCTGGCGACATTGCTGTATCCCACGGTTTCAATGCTGAGGACTTTTTCCTTGTTCGCGACCAGGGTCACCGCGCCCGCCAGCACCTTGGAATCGACAAAGGGCTTGAGGCTTTTGGCGACAAGTGCCTCGGCGCCCTGCAAACAACCAACCCAGATGATGAAAGCAAGCATCAAGCTGCAATTAAAAGCATGAACCATGTGTCTGGACAAGAACATGAAACCACCTCCAGTAAGAAATAAAAATGAACAAGGAAAAAGAGCCGGAAACTAACAAGCAATACTATACAGAAATTACTTTTAATTGAAGACCCATCCATCGCAGTCGATGGAATTTTATGATCTATATTTCAAAGCCCATGGGTCACCTTTAAAGCAACCCGTTCACTTATCACGACTGGGCTAAATCACATACAGGTCCACATATTCCTTCACAGGCATAGCTTCCAAAGATTTTTGGTCCAGCGACACATTCAAAACCTGTTGCTGCTGCCTTTTGGGGAACTGCCTTGCAAGATTGATTTTAAACTTCTCGTCCAAGAGGGGTATGCCCTCGGCACGCCTGCGGGCATGGCCGATCGGGTATTCAACGA
>SYCV01000246.1 GCA_005786805.1 Planctomycetia bacterium
AAATTGGGTTAAAGATAAGGATGGCATTCTTTTTGTTGATGCCTCGTGGATTCCAGCCAGAGGTTTTAAAATCGAAAGCGAAAACTCGCATTTGGGAATTTGTTCTGGAAAACCAGTTTATTATTTTTGCAAGCGGGATATTCTTCATTCCTTGTCGTATGTGAATGATAATAAGGATTTATTGGAGGGTTTGAAAGGGTTTCAATTGCCCGAAAAAAATGTTGAAGGTGATGTGCTGAATTATTTGTGGGACTTGGTTGAGAATAATGGGAATCAAATTATTAATGACATGATTGATTTTCATCCCCAATGGAACCATTTTGAAAATACTTTCGGATTAGTTGGTCCCTCCGCCCATTTATTTATCCATCCGGGCGCCAGGGTTGCTCCTTTTGTGGCAATGGATAGCACTAAAGGTCCTGTTGTGATTGAGGATGGAGTCAAAATAGAATCGTTTACCAAACTTGAAGGGCCTTGTTTCATAGGCAGAGATACCCAGATTTTTGGTGCTAAACTCCGCTCAGGTACCTCCATTGGGCCAAATTGCAGAATTGGGGGTGAAATAGAGAAATCAATTATTCTTGGTCATTCCAATAAATATCACGAGGGATTTTTAGGACATTCTTACCTAGGCGAATGGGTTAATTTAGGAGCAGGCACTAACGCCAGCGATTTACGAAATGATTATGGTTTTGTAAAAGTCCAAATAGATGGTCAGTTGATCAATACAGGGTTAAAAAAAGTTGGAGTCTTTTTAGGTGATCATGCAAGAACTTCGATAGGGGTTTTGTTAAATACTGGTTCGAATATCGGGGCATTTGCAAATCTCTTGCCCGGAGGGTTATTGCCTCGTAATGTCCCGGCTTTCGCTTCTTCCAAAAATGGGATGGTTGTACAAGGAAATCCCGTTGAATTGCTAATTCAAATTGCCTCGGTTGTAATGGAACGGCGTCAATGCGAATTAACCGAAGACTTGCGTTGCCTTTACGAGCTTCTTTTTCATTTTACATCTGCGCAAAGAAAGAAAATCCCTTTTGACTCGGAAATTCCTTTAAAACGCAAATCCGCTTGATTATCCTTCATTCGAATGCTTTGTTAACTTTTACCCGTCCAATCAAAGGATATATTAATGGATCCCTTGAATCGCAGGGAAGTCTTGTCCAAAAGTTTGCTTGTAGGCGGCGCATTATTTGTTGAAAACGACTCAATCGCCCTAGAGGCATCGAAACAAAACACGGTAGTGCTGGAAAATCTTAAGCCAGGAACCCTTGACTGGCAATTAACCTACACTCGAACAGACCCCAAGGATAAATTCCGATCTCCAATTATTGAAGGTTACGCATCCCGAACCAGTATTTCTGCTGGGGAAACTATTTCTTTTTTTGTTAGCACCAATAATCCCGGAAAAGCCACTTTGGACATTTACCGGCTTGGGTATTATGCGGGAAAAGGTGGGAGATTTTTCAAACAGTTGGGCCCTTTTGACGTATCTAAGCAAGAAACTCCGGTTGTGGGCGAGCAACGGCTTAGGGAATGTAATTGGAAAGAAAGTGCCAGTTTAACCATTCCCAAGGACTGGTTGAGTGGTGTTTATGTTGCAAAAATTTCAAGCAACCAGCATCGGTATCAAAGTTACATTGTTTTCATAATCAAGGATAATCGTAAAGCTGATTTTATGTTTCAGTGCAGTGATAATACTTGGCAGGCTTATAATCAGTGGCCCGATGGGTATTCCCTTTACACTAATGACAGGCAAGACAAAAAAGTATTGGTTTCAGGAGTCAAAGTTTCTTTTGACAGGCCATACGGTAAATATGTGCAAATATTCGATAATCCATTGTCCCAAGGATCAGGTGAGTTTTTGCTTTGGGAGTTCCCGTTGGCTTTCTGGATGGAAAAAGAAGGCTATGATCTAACCTACTGTTCAAATTCAGATATTCATTCTAATCCAGATGAGTTGAATAGGGTAAAGGTTTTTTTGTCGGTGGGACATGATGAATATTGGAGTTTGGAACAATTTAGGAATGTTAAAAATTCCGTTGATAATGGTGTTAATGCGGCATTTTTATCCGGCAATTCCGTTTGTTTTGTGACACCTTATTCCCCCTCATCAAAAAATGTTGCCAACCGGACCCTGACTCGAGCAGGAAGATTTGGTGGAGTCAGGCCCAAGGAAAAACCATTCATGGTGGAATTGAATTTGAATGGGCCCAATGAGTCGACGCTTATTGGTGCACAAACAGTCACACCTTTCAATGGTTCCGGAGATTGGATTGTCACCAAGCCAGAACATTGGTTGTTTGCTGGTACTGAAATGAAAAAAGGTGATAAAATTTCCGGGTTGGTGGGCTGGGAGTTTCATGGTGAGCCAGCGGATATTCCAGGGCTTGAAGTGGTTGCAGAAGGCCCAACTTTTACCGGAGGGGATGTTGAATCGCATTACACTGCCACCATTTATCCCGGGCCAAAAGGAAATTTAGTCTTTAATGCGTCAACCATTTTTTGGTCCCAGGGATTATCCCAGCCTCCCGGCCACATGCCACCTATTTCGCATCATGGTAGGCCCCAGGGGCCTGATGAAAGAGTCCAAAAAATAACAAAAAATCTGTTTGAGAAAGTCCTTGAAAAGAAGTAATTAGGTTTTCGGGGTTTGAATTTGAACTAAGTTATAATAATTCAACAATGTTTATAAATTTGTAGCAAATCCAAGAAAGGGCGAAGTCATGAATGAACCTTTGAACAGAAAATTAAACATGGGGTTGATAGGTGGTGGACAGGGGGCGTTCATCGGTAAAGTCCATAGCATTGCAGGTGTTTTGGATAATAGGGCAAGTATTGTGGCCGGTGCTTTATCTTCCAATCCCGAAAGGGCTAAAGAGTCTGCTTCTGTTTATGACATCAAGCCTGATAGAGCCTATGGTTCCTATAAAGAGATGATTTCCAAGGAACTGGCTTTACCCATCGGTCAACGGGTTGATTTTGTGTCAATTGCCACGCCAAATCATACACATTTTGAGATCGCTAAAAACTTTGCAGAAGCAGGCATTAATGTTATTTGTGATAAACCAATGACATTTGACCTGGCTCAGGCGGAAGAATTGGTCAAAGTGGTTGAAAAATCAAATGTGGTTTTCGCATTGACACATAACTACACGGGGTATCCGCTTGTTCGTCAAGCCCGTGAAATGATTTTATCGGGAGAGTTGGGTGAAATTAATGCGATCAGGGCCTTTTACATTCAAGGCTGGCTTCGTACCAGATTAGAGGTTTCAGGGCAGAAACAAGCCGGTTGGAGGACCGACCCAGCTAAATCAGGTGCCGCTGGATGTTTTGGTGACATTGCAACCCATGCTTACAACCTGGCCCGGTTTATGACAGGACTTATTCCAAGTCAGATTTCCTGTCATTTAAAGGTATTTGAGTCTGGTCGTGCTTTGGATGATTATGGCACGGCTGTGATTCGATTTCAAAATGGTGCATTGGGAACAGTGACTGCTTCCCAGATTTCTCATGGCCGTGAAAATGATCTTTTCATTGAAATCGATGGGACCAAGGGATCTTTGGAGTGGCACCAGGAAGAACCGAATAAAATGTGGGTGCGGACCAATGGTCAACCCCATCGGCTTTTCACACGAGATCCGAATGCGCCATTTTTGGGGGATATGGCAAAGTCGTCCTGTAGGATTCCCAGCGGCCATCCGGAAGCTTTTTTGGAGGCTTTTGCAAACATTTACAACGCGGCCTATGATGATGTGATCAGTAAATTAAGCGGTGGAAAATTTGGCGGTAAAAACACTCTCTATCCCAATGTTTATGATGGGGTTGATGGGATGAACTTTATTACAAGATGTGTTTCCAGTTCAACGGAAAATGGAAATTGGGTTAGCCTTAACAATCCCGCCTGCAGAGCTTGATGTTTTACTAATATTCTATTCATGAAAACTTCGGGAAACTCTTTCCTTGATAATTAAGGAAAGAGTTTTTTCTTTATGGCCTTAATGAATTGAATTGTAAGAGGTTTAACAATAAGATGGCATAGAATGTAAGTTAAGGGGTGATAGTAAGTTGCTTTTAATTTTGCCCATGCGAAATAAACTTGGGCTGCGTGTTTACCAGGAGAATAATCGTGCAGATAAAAATTTCAACCCGTCATGGCCATGTGAGCGAAGAAGTTCAAAAGCATATTCAGGAAAAAGCTGGAAAGCTTTTGCACTTTTTTGACCGCATATCAATGATCGAGATGACTTTGGATCATCAAAGGGAGCTTAAATTAGTTGAGCTATCCGTCAATGCGGAGCACAAGCATGATTTTTTTGCAAAGGAAGAGCATCCTGATCTTTACACTGCCGTAGATTTGGTGATTGACAAAATTGAACATCAAATTAGGAAGTATAAGGAAAAAATCCAAGATCATCGTAAAACTCCCTCCATGGGAGATCTTCCTAAATCGCTTTAAAAATTGCATTTAAGACGAGAGGGGTGGTGAATTAAAATGCGAATGTCGGATTTTATAGTGCGCTCTGCCATTATTCCTGACCTTAAGGCAACTGACAAGGAAGGCGTAATCCGTGAGCTCTTGGAAAGCCTGTGCAGAAATGGTTGCTTCAAGGATGTGGATGTCGAGGACATAATCAAGGCTGTTTTAAAGAGGGAATTGTTAGGATCGACCGGCATTGGGGAGGGTATTGCCATTCCCCACACAAAATATAATGGGGTCGACAAATTAGTGGGTGTTTTAGGGGTTTCTCCAACAGGTGTCAGTTTTGGAAGTAGGGATGGTGAACCTGTTTTTGTGTTTGTTTTGATTATCTCCCCCGTGGATCAGCCTGTTTTGCATTTGAGGGCGCTTGAAACCGTGTCAAGGGTGCTTCGAGATGAGCCATTGGTTAAAGCCTTGCGAAATTGCGCCACCGCGGATCAATTGTTTGAGCAAATGAATCAGTATTCAAAAACCTAGGATTACAAATTCCTTGAATGGATTAATGGAGATGTTTGGGTGAGTGATGCAGGCCAGAATTTGTTGAAAAGGGTGGTTAAGATTAAAAACCCTAATGGATTTCACATGCGACCCAAAGCCGCATTTGTTGAGGCTGCTTCACGGTTTATCTCGGATGTCAAATTAGTATGGGAGGGGCAGACTTTTAATGGGAAAAGCATGTTTGAACTGATGCTTGTTGCCGCCCCTGAAGATAGTGAAGTGCTTATAGAGGTTTTTGGACCTGATTCTCATTCGGCATTGGACGAGCTTGAGAAGGTTCTGGCTGAAGAAGATGCCTCGATATCAAGTTGAGTTTTATTATTTGTTTGGAACATGTGACTGATGGAAGTTTACAGAGGAATACCAGTCTATCCGGGTGTCGTAATCGGTCCTGCTTTGTTGCTTGACACCGAAGGTTATTTGATTCCCCAAAGATCCATAAATTCTTCAGAAGTTTCCAAGGAGTTTGACAGGCTTCGCGCGGGGATCAGGGATGCGGCGTTGGAAGTCCGAAATAACCAATCAATAATTATTTCAAAGGTTGGAGCGCAATACGGTGCTATTTTGGGTGCCCATGCCCAAATGATCGAAGATCCTTTTCTTCTCAATGAAATTGAGACTTTGATTTCAAAAAACAACTACACTGCGGAATACGCATTAAGTCTGGTCATGCGAAAGCATATCAAGGAGATACAAAGCCTTCCAGACTCAAGGATGGCTTCCAGGGCCACCGACCTGTTTGATATCGAGAAACAAATTCTGGGGAAATTGATCGGGCAGCGAAAAGAAGGCCTTAATTTTTTAAGCGAGCCAGTTGTCATCCTTGCCCATGATCTTTCTCCCAGCGAGACTGCGAAACTTAACACCGATCTCGTCCACGCATTTGCAACCGAGGCAGGAGGAAGGACTAGTCACACTTCAATCTTGGCAGGAGCCCTTGAAATACCAGCTGTTGTTGGCTTGGGGAAGTTTATTTCTGAAGTAACAGGTGGTGACACAGTAATTGTCGATGGAAATTCCGGACTTCTAATTATTGATCCTGATGCTGAAACCCTTAGAAGATATC
>SYCV01000247.1 GCA_005786805.1 Planctomycetia bacterium
TGCTCCGCCTGGCGGATCGAATTCTTAAAGGAATCATTCACCAAATCTTTGTAATCCGGAAATAACTTAAGCCGCGGAAACAACTGGCCTACCAGTTCAACAAGCAGGGGAAAGAGCGCGTCTGTTTTTTTATGGCTCAAGGGGACCCACTCGGTTTTGACATCGCCGGAATTTTTACGACACGATTCGACCCAGTCCATCACCGCGATCGCAACACAATAATTCACCACCGTGTCAGGATGGGATTTGGCTGAGGGTATATAACCCCAATGATGCGAGATAATCCCCATTGCCTCGAGGCAATTGATGCCGAATTCGGGAAAATCCAATTCCAACCCGGTGACTTCGCGGACAACCGCAACGGACCTGCGCAGGAACATGGTTGCTGCAAGGTGACTGCTGATCTCACCCCTATTTCCAACATCATCATCCAGGTTCCAAGCCATACCCAAACCTCACGGACCATCTCATGCTTATACGATGAATCAATCATTGATCCTAATTTTCATCATACCATCCGGGATGCTTTTCAATGACGATTTTTTTAAAAGAAATGTCATTTAAAACGAACCGGGTGTTATCATTCACATTGGTTGGGAGAAATTGAACTATCCAAAAAACCTAGAACCCAAGGCCGAATAAAACCACCCTGGTCAGCAGATAACTCTCAGATTAATACGAGACCAAACAGATAAACATGAGACAATACAGACAAAAAGTTGCGGTGATCGGCGCGGGCATAGCAGGCTTGAGTTGCGCCAGCTTGCTTGCGGGCATGGGGCATGGCGTGGTTGTTTTTGAAAAAAGCCGGGGAACAGGTGGGCGAACTTCCACTCGCAAAGCCGAGCCTGATATTTCTTTCGACCATGGCGCCCAATATTTCACCGTGCGAACCCCGGTCCTGGAAAAAACTGTCTCAAGTTGGATTGAATCAGGCATCGTCGCAGAATGGAAAGGCCGCATCATAAAGATTGCCAATGACCTATTCGAGCCTGTGGGACCGCTAGCCAGGTATGTGGGTGTTCCGGGGATGACCGCGATGGCCCAGCACCTCGCTAAAGACCTAGAGATTGAAAAAGGGACAAAAATCACCGGTGTAGATCGTTCATCCAGCCAATGGGTGCTTGCTGATGAAAATGGCAACAGACATGGTTTTTTCGACCAGTTGGTTGTGGCCCTCCCCTCACCACAGGCTGCCGAGTTGCTCGCAGACCATCCACTGGGAAAAATCCCAGCCTCGGTTCCGATGTCCCCATGCTGGGCAGTGCTGGCTGGCTTCAGCAAAAGAATTGATTACCACTGGGATGGGGCCTTCATCCATGACTCACCGCTTTCATGGGCAGCGAGGAACAGTTCCAAGCCGGGGAGAAATTCCTCAATGGATTGCTGGGTGCTTCATGCCAACGCCCATTGGTCCCAAAGCCACCTCGAGGAGGGGCCCGAGCAGGTCATTCCAAAGCTATTAAACGCATTTTCCCAGGCTATTGGTGAGCCTCTTCCAGACCGGTTTTATGAGGCTGCGCATCGCTGGAGATACAGCATCGGAGGCGAGAATCTGAAACCCAAGGACCTTTTCCATGAACCCACGGGACTGACGCTGTGCGGCGACTGGGCCAATGGTGGAAGGTTTGAGGGGGCTTATCTTTCGGGAATCTCAGCAGCGGAAAACCTGCTTCAGCATATTCCACCTGCATAAGTATTAGGTTATTTTTTCAAGTCGAATTCGAGGGGCGGGTTCTCTCCCTCCTTGATTTCAGCGGTCAACCCGCTGGTGGATGTCTTGTGGTACTTCTCGGGCAGTGGTGATTTTTTCACATCATTGGGCTGCCTCACATTTTTTCCCACAAGAGGGATTTCATCAGCAGACATTAGCATCGCCTCGGGGGAGACCGCGACCTGGTAGGCCCCCACGACAAGGCCTGCGCCCTGATGCGAGGCGAGTTTAAACGATCCATCAGGTTTGATCTGGCCGGTGAGAGCAACCCCTTTGGCCTGATTTTCAAAATAGATTGTACCCTCGGTGAGAGGAACCCCCTCAACCAGTACTTTTCCGGTGACGGTGCCACGCTGTTCCGCAGGTGAACAACCAAGACTTATCAATAATAAAAGACCAACTAACACTCGGAACATCAGTCACTCCGGAGGAGGTATCAATAATCGCTGCTTATTTTGCCATCATCAATATTAGAAAGGTTATAAAGCGTCTGTAGAGCAAGGGAATCGGTGAGGAAGCGAACACCCCCATCCATGAAAACAGCATTAATGCCGCCGATGTGGGCAGATTGCAAGGGGCGGTTTTGGCCATAAAACACCTCACTCACCCCCTTGTTTTCCCAAGTTTTGTCGTTGATTCTGTACCGCACAGAGGTGATGTTCCAGTGCCGGTTTTCTAAAGCCGGTCCAGGCCCCATGGCAAAACTATGGCCAAAATCACTCCTGCAATCGATCTTAGCTTTGCCGGCATCAACGCAAAAGTCAGATTGCTCGGCCACGCCAATGGTGGATGATGTACCATCCTTGATATCTATAAGCTTTTTATTCTCATGAGAAAGTAGCGCACCTCCGCGAGATATTTTGCCTTTGCCATAATGCGCATAGGTTTCACCGTCTCGGTCCAAAGTCGAATAATGATCCACGGCACCTGAAATCCCAGTGTAGGTGGGAGACAAAACCCCCTGCCCGGGAGTTGAACCAACCAGCACAAACTTAGGCAACGGGGAAGATGGGCAGAGCATGGTCTGGATAACCTTATCACTCAAAACCGAACCATTGGCGACATTACGGCCCGTGTAAACCAAACCTGTATTCGCATCCGTGGCCCCGGTGAGATCCAGCTTTTTGTAAAGGTTATCCTGCTCCAAAAATGGCAGAAGCAATACCCACATGGAATGCCCGTACCCCCCTGCAGGAGATTGGGTGCCCCCTTTGGGAAGCATCCCTGCGGTCTCGTGATAGTTATGCAGCGCCAACCCTATCTGCTTCAAATTATTCTGGCATTTCATGCGAGCGGCGGCTTCACGCACCTTTTGAACTGCGGGCAACAACAAGCCAATTAGGATGGCTATGATAGCTATCACAACCAAAAGCTCGATAAGTGTGAATCCTGAGTGATTTTTTTGATTAAAACGGTTCATAAGATTTCCCAAAGAAAGGCTTTTAATCAATATCAATAAAAGTCATTGATTTGTCAAACAAAAAGAGGGACATCCTAGCATCCCATTTCATAATCACTACTTAAAAGACCAGGAACCTAAGTGGGTCAAACAATCGCCTCGGGTAGGACTCATCCATACATTCCAATAAAATTGAGACCGTTGGTAAGCCAAAACATAGTAATGAAATAAATCCTTACATATCTGACAGTTTCCAGCGCAAGTATTTTAACAAGTTTGATCTTGATGGTAGACGATATTGAACACACCTTTTGGGGAGTGATAAAATGATTATCTTCGAAACTAAGTTGAAAAATTTGATTCTTACGCTGGTGGTGGGAATCCTGATCACGGGTAATGTTTGCGCAGATTCCGCAAGCCCTAAAAAACCATCTCAACCCCAGAAAAATACCCCTCCAACAACAGATTTCACTAGGCAAAGGCCCAGACTGGAAAGAACCAAACAGGATACCATACCCCTACCAGCATCAAAAAGTAATAAGCCATCGGTATCGATTACTGAGGATGTTAAGCCTAAACCAGTTCCCCTTCCCACTAAACCCAACACTCCTCCAGTTGCTAAGCCAGTTGATCCCCCCGTGGCGATTCCAGAAATCACCAAACCCAAGCCAGTTCCCCTTCCCGCTAAACCCAACATTCCTCCAGTTGCTAAGCCAGTTGATCCCCCCGTGGCGATTCCAGAAATCACCAAGCCTATGCCAGTTCCCCTTCCCACTAAACCCAACA